>DATBSP010000036.1:0-19650 GCA_036559705.1 Hyphomicrobium sp. | reverse complement strand
TTCGACTCGAATGTACACTTTTTGTTCTTTTACGTCGAGGGCGTGCAGCAGTTTGTCCATTCGATCGGCGTTGTTTCACCACCGTGCAAATTAATCCACTAGGCAACGATCCGTCAGCAGAGTATTATGTTGAGCATAACGCCATCCTCACCCGTCCCTGGGTCTCATATGGCGTATGTGTGGGCGCTGAATCCTCCCCCCTGGACTCAGCGCCCCTTTTCTTTCCGGGACGCCGCAAACGCGCGGCCGCCAGATCCGGTGGGTGCTTGGTCCTACGCATAATTCCGGCCTTGCCGCCACGAAAGCGGTAGGCTTTCGCATGTGCAGCGTGGCTAATTGGACGCAAGCAGGCGCGCTGTAAGGCGTTAAACTGCCAGATCATTTGAGAGCCGATTCGTAACCGTTCGATGGTCGAGATCGCAGCACTCGCGGCCGAGCTCGCGGGGGATACCCCGCCGGCGAAGGACGCCGCGTCCGTAGATGTGACAGAGCAACCCGCGGCCTCCGAGGAGACGGCGAGCCTCATTGGCGTGCTCGACGCCGACCAGCGCATCCGCGCCGAAATCGAGCAGAACGAGCGCACACTGTGGACCAGCGCAATCGTCGTCACGCTACTTTATGCAAGCGTAATCGCCGCGCAGGTGATGGACCTTGGTGGGTTCTCCGCGCTCGAGCACGAGCTGGCACGGCGGCGCGGCCAGGACGCGACGACCATCAGCGTCGAGCTGGTGCCCGATCCCGACAAGGACGCGAAAACCAAGAAGTGGCGCGAGGGTGCACAGCAGGCGCCGAGCCCAGCCCCGCCGCAACCGCAGCAGCAGGCGATGCTGCCGCAGCCCGAGGTCGAGCCGCAGAAGCAGCCGCCCGAGGAGCAGGCCAAGGAGGAGCCGAAAGAAGAACCGACGGAAAAGCAGGAGAAAGAGGACGGTCGGCCGTCGCTTCCCTCTCTTGAGGCCCTCGTCGACGCGGCGGCCAACGACCTCAACGAGAAGGTCAAAGAGCACTACGACCGCAAGCCGCGACGCCCACAACCGCAGCAGCAGGCCATGTATTCCGGTGGCGGCATGCAGGTGCGCGGCCAAGGCGCCAGCGGCAAATCCGACGAATTCTCCAAGAGCGTCATTGCCGCGCTGATGAAGACACGTCCCGGCCCGTTCGCGTTGTGGGGGCGCGTGCTCGTCACCTTCCAGATCACCCAGCAGGGCGATCTGCTGTACGTGCGCGTGCTGCATTCGAGCGGCAACAAGGCGCTCGACGAGGCGGCGGTCAACGCCATCCACAAGGCGCAATTCGTCAAGCCGCCGGAGGGCCTCAGCCCCGAGGCACGCACCTACATCATCGATTACGTCTTCGGCTGAGTGCCAGGCCCGGCTGACGCGCTGCGTCGGCGCGGCTGCGGCGAATCGGCGAATCTGACATTGTGCGCGCGTTGCCAGAGCCCCGATGGATGGACGAATGCGCGTGCCTGCTTTGGCGAGTGCCGCGTTGATCCTTGTCTCGTGCGCAGCGCGGGCCGACGGGTATCAACCCAAGTCGACGATCGCCCCAGGACCGACGGGTTGGCACTACCAGTTCACGCCCTATGGGTGGCTGCCCTGGGTCAACGGCGATGCGGTGATCAAGGGCCGCGGCTTCGCCGTCAGCGAGGACCCGGTCCAGGTGTTGGAGTCGCTCGACTTCGCCTGGATGAGCTACATGCAGGCGAAGCGCGGCGCCGTGACGCTGTTCTCCGACATCATCTACGCGGATGTCAGCAACTCTGGCTCCTTCGCGACGTCAAAAACCTTCTCACCCCACGTCAGCGGCACCCTGGGCGCCGCCCTCTCATCCGACTACCGCTATTGGATCGTCGAGGCGGGCGCCATGGGCGAGCTCAGCCGCTACAGGCTGGGCCATGGTCCTGGCGAGACCGACACCGCGCTTGAGTTGTTGGGCGGAGTCCGTTACTGGCGCCAGGAGCTCGATGTTGACCTGGCGCTCGCCGGCACCGCGAATCTCGATGGTCTGATCGTCTCGGGATCGCGTGCTATAGCCCGGTCGGGCGTCGTCGATTGGTTCGACCCATTCATCGGCGCCCGCATCCGACATCAGCCGCATCCCGGTGAAGAGATCATCCTGCGCGGCGACCTCGGCGGCTTCGGCATCGGCAGCCAGTTCACCTGGCACGTGCTGGCCACCTATAGTTCTTACCTCGGCACGCATGTCGGCATCAGCTACGACGGCTACCTCGGCTACAAGGCGCTGTCGGTCGACTACGACGAGGGCGCCGGCACCGGCCGCTACGAGTTCGACGTGCTCCAGCAGGGCCCCGTCGTCGGCATCACCGGCCGCTTCTAGCGCCACGGGCGGCGAAGCGCTTGGCATGATCGGGCGGCATACGCCTGTGGGTGACCAGGGGATGGTTGATGCGGACGAGATGGCGGATGGCCACCAGGCCTTTGCGCACGGGCGCGCCGCTCACTCGCGGGAAAGCTCTTCCTTCACCTTGGCGGCGAGCTGCGGCAGCGAGAACGGCTTCGGCAGGAAGGCGAAGTTCTCATCGCCCAGCGCCGCCTTGAACGCGTCGTTCGGATAGCCGGAGACGAAGATGATCTTGAGATCAGGATTGGCCTTGCGCAGTTCCTTGAGCAGCGTCGGGCCGTCCATTTCGGGCATGACGACGTCGGAGACGACGATGTCGATCTTACCCTTGTGCTTCTCCATGACCTCTAGGGCTTCGACGCCGCTTGCCGCCTCGAGCACCTTGTAGCCCTGGCGCTTCAGCGCCCGCGCCGCAAAGTTCCGCACGACTTCCTCGTCCTCGACGAGGAGCACGCGGCCGGTGCCGGTCAAGTCGGCGGCACGCTGCTCCTTCTTCTCCTTCTTGGGCGCGACGACCTCGTCGTCGGCGTGGTGACGCGGCAGGTAGATGCGGAAGGTCGTGCCCTTGCCGACCTCGCTTTCGGGATAGATGTAGCCGCCGGACTGCTTGACCATGCCGTAGACCGAGGCAAGGCCGAGACCGGTACCCTTGCCGATCGCCTTGGTCGTGAAGAACGGCTCGAAGATCTTGTCCATCACCTCACGGCTCATGCCGTGGCCTGTGTCGCCGACCTCGATCAGCACGTACTCGCCGGGCATGAACTCGCGGTGCTCGAACTTCTGCGTCTCGCGCTCAGGCACGTTGCGCGCGCGGATGGTCAGCGTGCCGCCGTCCGGCATCGCGTCCTTGGCGTTGGTGATGAGATTGAAAAGCGCCTGCACGAACTCGTGCTTGTCGGTCATCACGTACCAAAGATCGGGTGCGGCCGATATCTTCAGCTCGTTCTTCTCGCCGACGTAGCCGCGCAGAAGGTTGAACTCGTCGGTCAGCACCTCGCCGAGATTGACCACTTCGTTCTGCAGTGTCTGCTGGCGGGCAAGGGCCAGCAGCTTACGCACGAGCTCGGCGGCGCGGTTGGCGCTCGCCTGGATGTTCTTGATGTCCTTGTAGGCGACATCCTTCGGGCGGTGCATGGTGAGCAGCATGTCCGAGAAGCCGAGGATGGCCGTCAGCATGTTGTTGAAGTCGTGCGCGATGCCGCCGGCGAGCTTGCCAACGACTTCCATCTTCTGGCTTTGCGCGAACTTCGCTTCCAGCGCCTTCTGCTCCGTCGCATCGACGACGTAGAGGATGGCAGCCTCGCGCGCCCCACCCGCCGCGAACGGGCTCATGTAGACGCGCGTAACCTGGTTACGCTTCTGACCCACCGTGATCTCGATCGGCACGTTGTGCACGCGGCCGGAGATGACACGTTTCAGGCCTTCCTCGACCGCGTGGCGCGTCTCGGGCTCGGCGGCGCGGCCCAGCGCATCGGCGGCCGACACGCCGGTTCCCGTGGCGCCGTCGAGCACCATGCGGCAGAAAGCCGAGTTGGCGCTGACGATACGCCCGTCGGAGCCGAGCATGGCGATGCCGAACGGCGCCGACTGGAAGAAGCGCGCAAACCGCGCCCCCGCTTCATCGCTCTCGAACTCGGCGGCGCCTTCGCCGGCAAGATCGACGACGGCGACAGTGAGGCCCCTGCCGCTCGGCACCGCGCGCGCCAAGAGGCGCGCCGGCATGACGCGGCCATCCTCGCGCGTCAAGTCGACGTCGAGCGTCGCCGACTGCTCGTTGGGGCTGCCCGTGAGGCGCGAGATGAGACCCGCACCCTCGCCCGAGGCGATGTCGGGCAGCGTCAGTCGCTGATCGAGCACCGCTTTGGGTGTCCGGCCGATCCAGCGCGCCAAGGTCCCGTTGACGTGCAGCAGCGTGCCGTCCGCCGCCACTGAGGCGAGGCCGATCGGCGCGGCATCGAATTGCGCCAGCTGCACCTCGACGCCGGCGACGCGCGTCGCCTCGCGCTGCCGGTCCGCCGTGACGTCGGTGAGGCGCCAAAGGACGAGTCCGGTCGCAGCGTCGGCTCCTTCGGCGGTGAAGGGGTTGACCGACAGCTGCAGCGTGCGGCGGGTGCGCTCGCCGGGCATGAGACGTCCGACAGCGAACTCCTCGGCCAGCGCTTCGCCGCGCTCGGCGGCGCGCGTCAGGCGGAACAACGCCGCGCTCGCTAGGGCATCGCCGGAGAGGAACTGCTGCAAGGCAACCAGGCGGTCGCGTTCACTGCGCCCGACCATCGCCTCGAAGGCGGAGTTGGCGTACACCGGCTCGCCGTCGCGGCGCGCGATCATCACGCCCACGTCGAGGCCGTCGGCGGCAGCCTTGACGACGTCGGCGAGCGGCGCGCGCTGACCAACGCGAATGTAGCCGGCCGAGTACGCGAAAAGGAAGAATAGCCCGACGCTCGCCAGCGCGACGAGCATGGCGATAAGCACGGGCATGCCGACGCCGCTGGCGACAACGCCAACGGCGATGACCGCGCCGATGACGATCGCGCCGACGGTCGGCAGGTAGCCGGAAAGCCCCTGCATCGGTGGGATCGCATCGAAGGGGGCAGACGGCAGCTCGATTGCGTCGTGCTTGCGCATGCGCAGGGAGGTTATCTGATTCTGAGTTTGGGAGGCGTGAGGCGCCGGCATGGCGGGTGTACTCTGATACGCATTACACACTACAAGCTTCGCACCGGTGGCAGCCGCGGGGCCGGGCGTGGAGCCCTTTTTTGCTGGCGCGGCGGCGGCTCGGGTTGCGGCGCTTTACCCGTCAACAGTTCGACCATTAGGGTTAAAATCGCATGAATTGACGGGTATACCGGCAGGGCGCCGAGGGCACGCAAAGTACGCCTTGGAAAAGTTGCAACAATGCGCGCGAGTTACGAGTGATGGCTACGACATGACGGAAGTTCTTGTGCTCGTTCTCAGCGTGGCATTCCTCGCTGCGATGATCGTTGCGGTTCCGATTCTCGTGCGCCGCTACGCGCACGGCGCGCCGCTGGCGGCGCTGTTTGCACCGAAGGCGGTGCAGCGCATCGACATCGTGGAGCAGGTGGCAATCGATGCCAAACGCAAGCTCGTGCTCGTGCGTCACGATGACGTCGAGCATCTCGTGATGACGGGAGGGCCAGCGGATATCGTCATCGAAAGCGGCATCGGCGCGCCGGCGAACAGCGGCGAAGGGCGGGCACCATCGACGCTGCCGTTGCGGGCGCCGCGCCTGCTCGGGCAAGCGGCCGGCGAGCGCTAGGCCGGCGGCATCCATCGACTTGTGAAATTTCTGCGGGGAGAACCCTGATGCGCCGATCACTGCCGACGAGACTGCTCGCATTGCTGTGTGCGTCCGGCGTGTATGTCGGCGGCGCGCTGTGCGGCTGTGGCGCGCTGGCGCAAACGACGACTCCGGCTCCTGCACCTGCGACCAAGGCTCCGTCTGCCAATGCCGCGCCTCCGGCAGCTGCTCCCGCGGCGACGCCGGCTCAGGCGCCCTCGCCGCCGCAACCCGCCCCCGCTGCCGCGCCCCCGCCCCCGAAATCCAGCGGACCCTCCGTCGAAGAGGTCATCAAGCCGGTAAACGGCCTGCAGAGCGCCATCGAGGCGGCCGAGAAGAACCTCGAACAGGCCCCCGGCAGCCAGCGCGATCTCGCAGCGCTGCGTACCAACATCGAGAAGATCGAGAACAACGCCAGGACGGCGGCCGAAAACCTTCGCCGGCCACTCGAGGAGCTGCGCTCGCAGATCGGCAAGCTCGGCGCGCCGCCGGCCGCCAACGAGCCTCCCGAGGAGCCGGACGTTGCCGCCGAACGCCAGCGCCTCAACGGCATCGCCGCGCAGATCGATGGTGCCATCAAGAAGGCGGCGCTCATCGAGGTGCGCGCGCGCCAGCTGATCGCGCGCGTGCAGCATGCCCGTCAGGGCATCTTTACGCGCTTCCTGTTTAGGAAGACGGACACCCCGCTGCAGATGCGGGTATGGCAACAGGCCGGCGATCAGCTACCGCTCTCACGCCGGCAAATCAGTTTCATCCTCACCAACTGGTGGTCGGTCGCCAAGCTCAATATCCCCGGCCTGCTCGCCGTCGTAGGTGCGTCACTGCTCAGCTTCTTCGGTCTGCGGCTGTTGACTCGACGGCTCATCCACGCGCGGCTCGACGAAAGCGGCCCGTCCGTCCCCTCGCTGCCCGAGCGCGCCGCGACGGCGGCGTGGGTGGCGCCCGCCTTAGCCCTTCCGGCGGCAGTTGCGCTGCTCATCCTCTACGTGGGGCTCGACGAGCTTGGTCTGCTCTTCTGGCAGGTCGAGCGCTTCGCCCAGTCGGCGCTCTATCCGCTGTATGTGGCGATCGGCGTGACCGCCCTTGCCCGCGCGCTGCTGCAGCCCCGGCGTCCACGCTGGCGCCTGTTCGACCTCGATGATGCGAGCGCGCGCACCGTCAGCTTCGGCGTACAAACGATTGCCGTCGTGTTTTTGCTCGACTATCTCGCTAGGCGCATCTTCAACATCCTATCGATGCCGCTGTCGACGAGCATCATCACCACCTTCGTCGCCAGCCTTCTCTACGCGGCGATGCTGTTCCTCATCGTGCGCACGCCCTTGACGCCGCCGAGCGTAGCGCCCGGCGTTCACGTCTCGCGCTGGCGTCCCTACTGGCTGAAAGGGCTGCTGATCGCTCTTGCCGTGGTACTGGTCGGTGCCTCGATGCTCGGCTACGTCGCGCTCGGCCGCTTCATTGTCACGCAAATCCTGACGACCGGTGCCGGCGTCCTTGTCGTCGCGCTGCTGCACGTCGCCATTCAGGGCATCGTCCCTGAGCCGGCTGAACGTCCGAGCGGCATGAGCGCCATCATCGAGCAACGCTTCAACCTCGACGACTTCGGCCGCATCCAGCTTGCCCGCGTGTTGCGCGGCCTACTCAATGTCATCCTATTCGCAGTGGCAGTGCCACTGCTGCTGCTCGCCTGGGGCATGTCCAGCGCCGAGATCATGAGCTGGGTGCGAGCCGCCGTGTTCGGCTTCGAGGTCGGCGGCGTGCGCATCTCGCTGGGGCGCATCCTCGTTGCCGTGGCACTGTTCGTCGGCGTCATCGCCGCGACGCGCTTCGTGCAGCGCTGGCTGGCGGCCGGTGCCTTAGCGCAGGGCCGCATGGATCCCGGCCTCGCCAACTCGATCTATACCGGCGCCGGCTATATCGGCTTTGCCGTCGCCGCGCTCGCCGCCATCGCCTACGCCGGCTTCGACATAACGAGCCTCGCCATCGTCGCCGGCGCCTTGTCGGTCGGCATCGGCTTCGGCCTGCAGTCGATCGTCAACAATTTTGTCTCCGGCCTGATCCTGCTGATCGAGCGGCCCATCAAGGTCGGCGATTGGATCTCCATCAAGGAGGGCGAGGGCTACGTGCGGAACATTGCCGTGCGCTCGACTGAAATCGAGACGTTCGGCCGTGCGAGCCTCATCGTTCCCAACTCCGAACTCATCACGCAGACGGTCGTCAACCTCACGCACCGCAATCTGCTTGGCCGTCTCAAGATAGGGGTGCGCGTCTCTTATCAGGCCGATCCCGAACACGTCCTGAAGGTGCTGCAGCAGGTGGCGGAGGCGAACACGTCCATCCTGCGCCACCCGCCACCGGTTGTCGTGCTCGACAACTTTGGCGATCAAGCGCTCGAATTCAGCGTGCGCGTCTATCTCGCCGACATCAACCGCTCGCTGGCAGCGCAGACCGAGCTGCGCATCGCTATCTTCAAGGCTCTGCACGGGGAAGGTATCGATATGCCCTACGGAGCTTCCCTCGCCGGGCACGCGACGACGACGCCGCCGCAGTTCAAGCACGCCAGCATCAAGATCGGTGTTCCACACGACAGCGACCCGCAGGCGGTCCAGGATGCGCTCGCCGAGGCCGCTCGGCGTGCCGGCCTCGAGGCCGACGGCACCAGCGCTCAGGTCTTGTTCGAGGGCGTCGGCGACAGCGCGCTGCAGTTCTCTGTCACGGCCCCCTTAAGCGACGGCGTGGGACAGCTGACCGCCGAGGCGGCGCTGCGTACGCAGGCGGTCAAGATGCTGCGCGAGCGCGGCATCGACATAGCGAGCCCGCAACGGTCGGTGCGTCTGCGCGATCTCGAAGGTGTGCGCGCATTCTTGGTGCGCCTCGCCGAGGAGCGTGCGCGGCGCAGCGGCCCTGAGGACGAGGATGCGGCGGAGGTACCGCCGCGCAAGCCCAACGACGATTGAACTGAGATGAGGAGCGCGGCGTAGGGCTGCCGACGCTTAGTCCTCGCGGTAGACACGCTCGCGTCGCTCGTGGCGCTCCTGCGCTTCGACCGATAGGGTCGCAATGGGGCGCGCATCGAGGCGCTTCAAGCCGATCGGCTCGCCCGTTTCCTCGCAGTACCCGTAGCTGCCGTCCTCGATGCGAGCGAGCGCCGCATCGATCTTGGCGACAAGCTTGCGCTGACGGTCGCGCGCGCGCAGCTCGAGCGCGCGGTCAGTTTCCGAGGTGGCGCGGTCGGCGAGATCGGCGTGCTGGGTGGATTCCTCGTGCAGCCCGACGAGCGTCTCGCGCGTCTGGCGGATGATTTCGTCTTTCCAGGCGACGAGCTTCTGGCGGAAGTACATCCGCTGGCGCTCGTTCATGAACGGCTCGTCCTCGGATGGACGGTAGTCAGGAGGCAGCACAATCGACGAAGACTTGGCGCGTGCCGTCATCTTTTTCCCCGCAACCTTCTGCTTTACGACTGTCTGCTTGTCGGCAGGCTTCTTCTCATTGGCCTTCTTGTTGGCGATCGGGTTCGATTTTAATGCCGCGGCGCCGTTGCGCTTCGCCGCACGCGAGGGTTCCGTGCGGGCCACTGAGGGGGCCTTGGACTTACTAGGCTGTTTCGCGCTTCGCTTGCTCATCCTGGCCTTCGCGAGGCTTGAAGAGACGGCCGGACCCTCAACCGGCGGTAACAAGCTAATTTAGGCGCCTCCTATTGGCGGCAGCGGCGACGTCTGTCAAGACGTTCCGGCAGCTGACTTAAGTTGCGGCAGGGAAAAGAAAAAGGGGGGTGCAACTCGGCGTGGCGGCGGGAATGAGCCCGCCCGGCATCGGCAGCCCCTTGCGGCAACGGCTTCGCGGCCCTCGCTTGCCCCTGCTGCGCGCTGCCCTCTAATGTCGAGCGAACCCCTTGGATCTAGACAGGACCTTTCCCCGCCGATGAAATTCGATGGAACCCGCAGCTATGTGGCGACGGACGACCTCAAGGTTGCCGTCAACGCGGCCATCACCCTCTCCCGCCCTCTGCTTATCAAAGGCGAGCCCGGCACCGGCAAGACGGCGCTGGCCCTGGAAGTGGCCGAGGCCCTCGGCGTTCCCATCATCGAGTGGCATATCAAATCGACGACCAAGGCCCACCAGGGCCTCTACGAATACGACGCCGTCTCGCGCCTGCGCGACGGCCAGCTGGGCGACGCCCGCGTCCACGACATCAAGAACTACATCCGGCGCGGCAAGCTGTGGGAAGCGTTCGCCATGGACGTGCGCCCGGTGCTGCTGATCGACGAGATCGACAAGGCCGACATCGAGTTCCCCAATGACCTGTTGCAGGAGCTCGATCGCATGGAGTTCTTCGTCTACGAGACGGGGGAGACGATCAAGGCGCAGAACCGCCCGATCGTCATCATCACCTCGAACAACGAGAAGGAGCTGCCCGACGCCTTCCTGCGCCGCTGCTTCTTCCATTACATCAAGTTCCCCGACGATGAGACCATGCGCCAGATCGTCGAGGTGCACTTCCCCGGGCTCAAGGGGCGCCTCGTCTCCGAGGCCATGCGCATCTTCTACGAGATCCGCGACGTGCCGGGCCTGAAGAAGAAGCCTTCGACGTCGGAGCTGCTCGACTGGCTCAAGCTATTGCTTAATGAGGACGTGCAGCCGGAAACCCTGCGCGAGACCGACAGCCGCAAACTTATCCCACCGCTAGCCGGCGCGCTTTTGAAGAACGAGCAGGATTTACACCTTTTCGAGCGGATCGCCTTCATGGCGCGCCGCAGGGGCGAGTAGGCTCGGCGCGAGCACAGCGACACCAGGGAGTTAGCCGCATGGTACCGACCAACCCGCAGCCTCCGGGGCCGCGCGAGGCTGCGCTTTCGAGCGTCGTCGTCAACAGTGGTTACGGCGGATTGCATGCAACGATCCTGTCGGGATTTGCCCTCGTTTTGTCCGCATTCTCTCTCTACGAGGCGAGCTTCAAGACGGCGGATCTGGAGATCTTCATTCCGCCGGTCATTCAATACGCCCGCGACGGGGGCGGCGACACGGAAGTGTTCGTGGTTCCCATCACCGTCACCAACTCGGGCGCACGCACGGGCACTGTGTTGTCGATGGAATTGACCGTCGAAGATCTGAAGACGAAGCAGACGAAGCGCTACTACAGCGCCTTCCTCGGCGAGCATCAGGTCGACCCTGATGCGCCCAACCGCTCGTTCGCACCGCTGTCGATTGCCGGGCACGGCACATTCAGCGACACGGTGCGCTTCTACCCGGTCGGCAACCCGCTGCCGAAGCTGGCGGAGGAGGCGGGGGACTACCGCTTCTCGCTCAGCCTCGTCACCGCAGCGCCGGCCAGACCCGACCTCGTCGACCGCGTCCTTGGCACGAAGCCTGCACCTGTCGTCTTCGAGCGGACGCTGCCTTGGGTCTCCGAGCAGCAGCTCGGCTCGCGACGCATCACGATCTCCATGCCTGAAAAGGGGTGGAATGCCCTGCCAGCGACTGAAGGCGGGGGGCCCAGCGTCCCGAAGTGAGCACAGCTTGCGCCTGAGAGCGGGGCTGCAGCTCGCCAAACATGAACAGAGCATGACGCGCTGCTTCAGCGCTCGTTCAACGGGTCATGCCTAAAGTGATGCAATCAACACCGGACGCAGGTGGAGTGTTTCCATGGCAGAGTTCATTCGCAGCGGCTTGATCATCCTGATGGGGATGACGGTTATGGCCGCCGGCGTGCTGGTCATCTTCTATGGCTGATGCCGCCCTACAGCGCCGCCCGCAACCTGCCCGCGCAACTTGCCGCGACGCCTAACTCGCACTAGCTAAGGGGACCCTTGCGAGGTCGCCCCCTTGCCCACATCCAAGTCCGTTCCCGATCTGGACGACCCAACGCGCGAGGTTTGGCACCGCGCCGGCGCCCTGTTGACCGACATGATGACGCCCACGCTGCGGCTCGGCGTCACCGGGTTGTCCCGTGCCGGCAAAACCATCTTCATTACCGCGCTCATTCGCAATCTCGTCTCCGGCGGACGCCTGCCGTTTTTCATGCCGGAAGCCGAGGGCCGCATCGAGCGCGCCTACCTCGAGCCGCAGCCGGACGACGAGGTGCCGCGCTTCGACTACGAGGCGCACCTCGAGAAGTTGTCGCGCGATCCGCCCGAGTGGCCGGAAAGCACGCGCCGCTTGAGCCAGGTGCGCGTCACGATCGAGTTCAAGTCGGCGAGCGCCCTGCGCCGCGCCTTTGGCATCTCGCGTCTCAATCTCGATGTCGTCGATTATCCGGGCGAGTGGCTGATCGATTTGCCGCTGCTCGCAACGACCTACGAGCACTGGTGCGCCGAGGCGGTCGAGCAGGCCCGCACACCGCGCCGCCAGGCGCATTCGAAAGCCTGGCGCGAGTTTCTTTCCTCCGTCGACCCGTCCTCACCCAAGGACGAGCAAGTAGCGCTGCGCGGGGCGAACCTGTTTGCTGCCTATCTCAAGGCGGCGCGCGCCGACGATCATGTGCTGCACACGACGGGACCGGGGCGCTTTCTGCTGCCGGGCGATCTCGAAGGCTCGCCGCTGCTCACCTTCTGCCCGCTGGCGCTCGGCGACAACCCGAGCTACGCGCGCTCTTCCCTCGCCGCCATGATGGCGCGACGTTTCGAGAGCTATAAGACGCACGTGGTGCGGCCGTTCTTTCGCGACCATTTCAGCCGGCTCGACCGGCAGATCGTGCTCGTCGACGTGCTCGGCCCGCTCAACGAGGGCGGCGACGCCGTCGTCGACCTGCAGCGTGCGCTCGAGGCGATCCTGCGCGTCTTCCGCGCCGGCGCCAGCAACTGGCTGAGCGCGTTGTTCGTGCGCCGCATCGACAAACTGCTTTTCGCCGCCACCAAGGCCGACCACATCCACTCCTCCAGCCACGACCGCCTGGAAGCGATCTTGCGCGTCATCACCGACCGCGCCATGGGCCGCGCCTCTGATGCCGGCGCCGACGTCGGTGTGCAGGCTCTTGCCGCTCTCAGGGCAACGCGCGAGACTGACGCCAAGGTCGGCAATGAATGGCTACCGTGCATCGTCGGCGTGCCGATGCCGGGCGAGCGCATCGGCGGCAAGGTGTTCGACGGCAAGACCGAAGCCGCGGTGTTTCCGGGCGACCTGCCAGCCAACCCGCGCGATGCGCTAAAACCCGACGCGGCCCGCGCCGGCCTGCACTTCGTGCGCTTCCGGCCGCCGCGCGTGTTGCCGCCCGGCGTCGACGGCGAAGCGCCGCCGCTGCCGCATATCCGGCTCGATCGCGCGCTCGACTTCCTGCTGGCGGATTGGCTAGTGTGATGATCAAGAAATTCGCTATCGTCAGCGGCAAGGTATCGAGCGAATTTCTCGATCTGAATTACACTAGCAAGTCAATGATTCTAGTGTCCCTTATGATTCCGAAGTTCGCTCCGCAGCCCAGCCGTAGACACTGGCGAACTTCGGAACCGGGACACTAGCATGGCATCAGACACCGACATGCGCCGCCCACGCGCATTTGCGACGGACGATCCGGCGTTGCGCGCCGCCGCTGCCGAGAAGGTCGAAACACCCATCATCGAGGCAGGACCGCTAGCGGCGCGCCGCAAGCGCCGGGCCTCGCGCACCACGGTGCGCCCGACAGTCACCGATCTGTCGCGCGGCATCCGCTGGGGCGGACTACTCCTTTCCGGCGCCTTTGGTCTCCTCGCACTGGCGACCGTGCTGTGGTTCACGCGCTACGTTGAAGTCGCGCTCGAGCGCCAGGACTGGGTCGGGTGGATCGCTTTTGCGCTGCTGTGCGTCATCGGCGTCTCAGCCGTGGTACTTATCTTGCGTGAGATCTACGGCATGTTCCGGCTGGCGCGTCTCGGCGCGCTGCGCAAAGAGGTGGCGCACGCCCTCGATACCGCCGATCAAGCGAGCGAGCGCCGCGCCGTTCGCCAATTGAAGAAGATGCTGGGCGGCCGCGCCCATCTGCAGTGGCCGCTCGCCCGCTTTGCCGAGCACGAAGGCTCCGTGCTCAACCCCGGCGATCTCCTCGCGCTTGCCGACCGCGAGCTGATCATGCCGCTCGATCAGGAGGCGCGGCGCACGGTATTGGCAGCCGCCAAGCGCATCGGCATGGTGACGGCGATCAGCCCGATGGCATGGATCGCCATGCTCTACGTGCTGATCGAGAATCTGCGCATGCTGCGCGCCATCGCCGGGTTGTACGGCGGACGCCCGGGCCCCTTGGGGGCGCTGCGACTCGCCAAGCTCGTCGTCGGCCACATCATCGCTACTGGTGGCGTCGCATTGACCGACGACCTGCTTGGGCAATTCCTCGGGCAGGATCTATTGCGAAGGCTCTCCCGGCGGCTCGGCGAAGGCGCCTTCAACGGCGCGCTCACCGCCCGTGTCGGCGCGGCGGGCGTCGAGGTGTGCCGGCCCCTGCCGTTCATCACCGCCCCGCCGGTGCGTGCGCGCGATATGCTGGCGGAAGCCTTCCGCCGCAATGTCGGCACGGGGGCCGGGGAGGACCAGCCCTAAGCGGCGCGCGGCGTCATTTCGACCACGGGCGCCGTCTCGGTCGAGCGCAGTGCGATGTGATCGGCCCACTCGCCGGTGGCCCGGCGGGCGCTCTCGACGATGGCCGGCGGATCGCGCCCGTCGCGTGTCGACAGCAGCGCGCGCAGCGGCCGAGCGGCGGCGCGCGACGTCAACCAGGTCAGCGGCGCGGCGATGACGAGGCCAACGATGACCGGCGACATCCAGGCCACCACGAGGGCGGAAGCCTCATAGCAGGCAACCGCCATCAACACGCCGACCAGCATGTGCCAGCGGTGATAGCGCAGCGCATGCATGAACGGGATGCCGGCACCGTCGCGGGTCTGCGTGCGCCAGCCCGAGTCGAGCCCGAACAGCACTTGGAACACGGCGGCCGCCTGCGTCACCATCAGGATCGGCGACAGGAGTACCGAGAACAACGTCTCGGTCATGACGCCGAGCACTGCGCGCGTCATTCCGAAAGATTCACGCGCATGCCGAGCGCGCTTGATCTCCAGCGCAAGGCCAAGGAACTTCGGCATCAACACCACCAACATGGTGGCGAAGAACAGCCGCAGCGCCGCGCCGGGGTCGGTCACCGGCCACACCGGAAACAGCGTCTTCTCGTCGATGAAATAGCTCGGGATCATCTGCTGACCCTGCAGGGCGAGCACGATGCCGACGGCAAGCGATGACGCCCATACGAGCGACATGAGATAGGACGTGGCGCCCATCAGCAGATGCAGGCGTCCCATGGTCGTGATGCCGGACGAAAACACAATGCCGAGGTGCTGCAGGTTGCCCTGCGCCCAGCGCCGGTCGCGGGCGACGACATCGGGCAGCGTCGGCGGCTGGCCCTCGTAGGTGCCCTCGATGGTCGGCACCATGTGTACGCCCCAGTCGGCACGGGCCAGCAGCACCGCCTCGACGAAGTCATGACTCTGAATGTCGCCGCCGAACGGCGCGCGCCCCGGCAGCGTCGGTAAGCCGGCCGCCGCGGCAAACGCCGGGGTGCGGATGATGGCGTTGTGGCCCCAGTAGTTGCCCTGGTCGCGATGCCAGAAAGCAAGGCCGGCAGCGACGAGCGGGCCGTAGACGTTGGAGGCGAACTGCGTCAGGTATTGCAGCAGCGTCGTCGCGCCGGTAAGGCGCGGCACCGTCTGGATCAGACCGGCGTTCTCGTCGCGTTGCATGGCGAGCGTCAAGCGCACCAGCGTCGTGCCCGACATGACGCTATCGCCATCAAGAATGATGAAGTGCTCGTAGCCCCCGCCGAAGCGGCGCACCCAATCCTTGATGTTGCCCGCTTTGCGGCCGCGGTTCTCGCGGCGGCGACGGTAATAGATGGCGATGGTGTCCTTGAGGCGGTGACGCAGGGCGCGATAGGCGCTCTCCTCCGCCGCGCCTTCGCGCTCATCGCGGGTGTCGGATAGTATGAAGACGTCGAATGCCCCAGCGCTGCCCATCGATTCCAACTCGAGAGCGATCGCCTGCACGGTGCCGGCGATGCGCGCCGGGCTCTCGTGATAAACGGGAAACAGCAGCGCGGTACGCGCCGTCAACGGCGCTCCGGGGAACGGCAGATCGATGGTGTCGGCCTTCTCGCCACCGAACAGCGGGATGAAGCCCAAGGCCGCGTTGAGCGAGCCGAGCGCAATCCAGCCGAAGGCGATCGTCGACAGAACAAGGAAGAGAACCTGCAGCGGCGTCGCCTGCTCGACCGCCAGCACGCCATAGAGCTCATAAGCGAACGCGGACGTCAGCAAAGCCGCTCCCGTGAACACCGCCGCACGCGGAATCCAATAGCCCTGTCGGCGGCGGGGCTTGGTCGTGCCGCGTACTTTGAAATCCTGGTCGGGCATTTCGAGCGGGACTTCGGCCGGCAACAGCTCAGGACTGCTGGCGTCGGGGATGCGGCCGATTTTCTGCCCGGCCACGGTAAGTTCGCTCATGATTTGGTCCATCGATAGAGCCAGGTCTCGGAGATCTGCTGATCGCCGAGCCTTAGCGCCAAACGTAGCTCGGATAATTCGGTTCCACCGGGGTCGAGTTCAAAACTGACGCGAACCCCGTTGGCCTCGGGATTGGGGTGTACGGCAATGTCCGACACCGTACCGGGATTGGCGGTGACCACCGCAACCGGCATCTGCCGCATGTCCGCCACGACCGGGCCGGTGAAGTCGACGACGAACATCGTCGTGCCCTCGTGCTTGCCGCGGCCGACGCGCGTTGCGGCCGTCGAGGCGCCGCTCCAGGCGATGGGCAGCGTGTCCGTCCAGTACATACGATAGCCGAACTGGAACGGTGCGCCGGGCGCCGGTCCGTTCGCCGGCTTCCAATAGGCAGCGATGTTGTCGTGGATCTCGACGCTGGTCGGAATCTCGATCAGCTCGACATAACCCGCCCCCCACGTGCCTTTGGGCTCGATCCAAAGCGTTGGGCGTTTTTCGTAGCGCGCCTCTAGGTCCTCGAAGGAATGGAACGAGCGGGCTCGTTGGCAAAGGCCGAAGCCCTTGAGGTTGCGATCGACGAAGGCGCTCGTCTGTAGTGTCCGCGGATTGGTGAGCGGACGCCAGATGCACTCGTTGTTGCCGTTGTAGATGGCGAGGCCGTCGCTGTCGTGCACCGCCGGACGGAAGTCGTCGTCGATACGGTGGTGCCCCGGTCCGTGCAGGTACATGCTGGTCAGCGGCGCGATGCCGACGTGCGTCAGAGGACGACGCGGATAAAGCGTCGCCTCAACATCAATGATGGTTGCCTCGCCGGGCTCCACCTCAAAGCGGTATGCACCCGTCGTCGAGACACTATCGAGCAGCGCATGAATGACGATTGAACGCGCGCCAGGTTTCGGCCGCTCGATCCAGAATGAGCGGAAGAGCGGAAACTCCTCGCCGCCCGCCCGCGCCGTGTTGATGGCGAGACCCCGCGCCGACAATCCATAGAGCTGATTGCGGCCGACGGCGCGGAAGTAGCTCGCGCCTTGGAACACGACATACTCGTCGAAATAATCCGGGCGATTGATCGGGCCGTGCACGCGAAAGCCCGAGAAGCCGTACGGTGCACCGGGCTCTGCGTCCTTGATCAGCGGTCCGAGTGAGAACAGGTTACTGTCGGCCTTGAGCCGCTTTGCCGTGCCGTCGTCGACAAGCCAGAGCTCGACCGGCGTATTGTACAACCAGCCGATAGGCAAAAGCTGCAGCTCGAAGTCGATCTTATCGCCGCGCCAGATCGCCTGGTCGGTGCGAAAGCGGATATCGCGAAACTGGTCGTAGTCCAACTTCTTGAATGTGTCGGGCAGCGGCAGCGACGGGCTGGCGAACTCGCTCGTCGAAAGTTGCTGCGCCAGGTTTTGCACGACGGATGCATTGAAGGGCGCAGTTGCGTCGGTGACCGGCTCGGCAGCCGCGCGCGACAGTCCGCGCGCCCCCGCGCCCAGCATCGCGAACGCACCAGCCGTCATGAGGACCGATCGCCGGTTCAATCGCGTCGCTCGCATCGATCTTTCTGCTTTCCGTGCCTGTGGGAGTCCCTTGCAGGTCTCAACGCACACCGCACCAGAGGCGTTCGCCGCTGCCGACGTCGCGCCCGGGAATGACATTCCTGGAGCGCGGTTCGTTTGCAGTGGCTTAACAGTCCTTCGGTGCGTTCCTTCCGACGAACTACTCGAATCGCGTGCGGCATTACCTCTGGCCGGCTTCGCTTCAGCCGGCCCCCCGGAAGCAATGCTTACGCGGTCGATGGCGCGATTTATTGCGCTGCAACAGAATAATGTAGCCTTAGGATTTGGGCAAGGGCGTGACAGAGGGCAAGGCGCACCCGACGGCCGCGCATCTGCGACGCCTGGGCGCATCCGGTGTCCCGACACATTCACTGCATAGTGTCGCCTCTAAAGTTGACGCTACGACTGCACTTGGCGAGCGGCTGCCGTTGGGGGAATATGGGGCGGCGCTGGGTTAAAGTATCAAGTTGCGTAGCGATGACAGGGGTTCGCGAGACCCTCAGCGTCGCGGGGGGAAGCCGGGATGATCCAGGAAGCGACGCTGATCGAGGCGATCCTTGCCATCCGTTCGCAGGTGGATTTCCTCTGGCAGTTCTTCGTCACCGTCCACATTGCCATCTTTGCCCTGCTCTTCATCTATGACGAGGCCGTCGAGAGCCTTAACGTGATCGCCCGCGCCTTCGCGCTCGGCGGCGTCGCCTTGTTCGAGTGGATCAACGGCAAGGCGCTGACCAACACCTACCTGCTCCTCGACGCCACGCTCGACCAGTACCGAGTCCTGTACGGCGAGGCGAGCCGGTTCCAGCCGGCCTTCTTCCGGCATTTCGTCAGCCAGAGCTTTGCCGACCGCCCCGCCATGGTGCTGGTCACGCACAGCATGGCGTTTGTTGTCATTCTCCTGGCGTTGCTGTCGCGCGAGTTCATCCAGACACGGAAAAGCCGCCGGCAGGGGACGCCTGGCTGACGCGCGATCGCTGGTAACCGGGGCGTGGATAAGCGTGGCAGAACTCACATAGCGGAGCGCGTTCTGGGGATAACACCGGTACCAATCGCAACTCAGGATGATCAAAAAGCGTGTTATTACAGTGAGTTGTTGCCGAAAAATATGGCGTTGCAACTGGGACACAACGTCGAGGGATTCCGCGGCTTTTGGCGCGCTACCGGTTTCGCGGGTCGTCAATCTCTGATTAATCTTTCACCCCGAGCGGTGATTCGGCTTCAGGGCCGCCGCGGTGCAAGTGACGAAGGATGCGTTGGGTTTTGTAGGGAGTAGGCGACTTGTGCGTGGCGTCGCCATCAGAAAGTAAGCAGACGGGAGTAGGTCAATGAAAAAGTATAGTTTGGGCGCCCTGGTGGCAGCAGGCCTGCTGGTTGGCGGTCTTTCCGCCGGCAGCGCCTCGGCCGCCGATCTTGGGGGCAACTGCTGCGCTGATCTCGAGGAGCGTATTGCTGAGCTCGAGGCCACAACCGCTCGCAAGGGCAACCGCAAGGTCTCACTCACCATCTCCGGCTGGGTCGCCGAGCAGGTGATGTGGTGGGATGACGGCGAGGAGCAGAACGTCTACGTGGGCGGTATCGGCACCACGCTGGCCTCGCACTTCAAGATGACCGGCCAAGCGACGATCTCTCCTGGCTGGTATGCGGGTTATACGATCCACGTCGAAACGATCAGCAACGAGCCTCTAGCCTGGAATCAGGTCACCCCTGATGCAGTCTTCGGCTTCGTCAACATGCTGCAGTCGTTCTGGTTCGTGAAGAGCGACCACCTCGGCAAGTTCTCGGTCGGCAAGCAGTCGCAGGTTTCGGACAACACGGCCATCCTCGTTGACGGTTCGGGTTCGCTGGTTCCCGCCAACTGGGTGCTGTTCGACAACGCCTCGTTCTTCCTGCGCGGGGGCGGCGCTTTTGATAATGCTCTCACATGGGGCTCCCTCGGTTTCTGCCATCAGATTGGCGCTGGAATCGGTGGCGACTGCAACGGCGTGCCTCTGAATGT
>DATBSP010000035.1:0-36196 GCA_036559705.1 Hyphomicrobium sp. | reverse complement strand
GCGCCCAACTTATTCAGATAACGTTCAGACAGAAATCACGAAATTGGCTCTGCCACAATTGATACACCTTGGAGCCATAAAGCGCGGCAGGGTGCTCCTTCTGCCGCAGGGTCGGGACATGATGAAAGAAAAAAGCACGATCGCGCTGGTCGACGACGAGCGCAACATTCTCACCTCGCTGCGGATGGCGCTCGAGGCGGAAGGCTACAAGGTACGCACTTACAATGACGGCGTGTCCGCCCTGGAAGCGCTGGCGGAAGATCCGGCCGACCTCGGCATCTTCGACATCAAGATGCCGCGCATGGACGGCATGGAGCTGTTGCGCCGGGTACGCCAGCGCTCCGACATGCCGGTGATCTTCCTCACCTCCAAGGACGAGGAGATCGACGAGCTGTTCGGCCTCAAGATGGGCGCCGACGATTACGTCGCCAAGCCGTTCTCGCAGCGCCTCGTCGTCGAGCGGGTAAAGGCAGTGCTGCGCCGCTTCCAGCCGAAGGACCCCGGCGCTACCCCGGAAATCGAAGCGGCGCGCGTGCTCGAGCGCGGCAAGCTCAAGCTCGATCCCGAGCGGCACAACTGCCATTGGGACAACAAGCCTGTCACGCTCACCGTAACGGAATTCCTCATCCTCCAGGCCCTCGCTTCGCGCCCCGGCGTCGTCAAGACGCGCGATGCCCTCATGGACGCCGCCTACGACGATCAGGTCTACGTTGACGACCGCACTATCGACAGCCACATCAAGCGGCTGCGTAAGAAGTTCAAGCAGGTCGACGACAACTTCGATGTGATCGAGACGCTGTACGGCGTAGGATACCGCTTCAAGGAAGCTTGAGGCGCGGAGGCACGATGGCGCTCGACACCGAGCGATCCGAGCAGCATCAGCTGTCGAACGGGTTCGCCGGGCTGAAGGGCTTCGCGAACGACATCTGGGCTGCGGCCAATGCCGGCACGCGGCGTCTGGCGCACGCATCTGCCGCAACCGCGAACGGCACCACCAAATCGATGGGCTCGGCGGCGAGGAGCGTCGCCGACGCGGCGCACTCGGCGGCCTCATGCACAGCGAGCGTCGCTCGCCGCACCGCCGGGGCCGTTGCCCTCGGCGCGCAATCGGCAGCCGCTCACGTCGAGCCGGTGGGCGCGCAGGCGCCCAAGGCACTGGCCCCGCTGCAGGCCTGGTTCAGCCGCCTGGGCATTGTGCGCTTCTTTTCTGCCAGCCTCCTGCGCCGCATCCTGATCTCCAACCTCATGGGGTTCGTCATCCTCGTCGGCGGCATCCTCTATCTCGGCTGGTTCCACACTTGGCTGATCGATGCCAAGCTCGACGCCCTCAAGACGCAAGGGCGGATCATCGCCGATGCCATCGCCGCCAACGCCAAGGTCGTGCGCGAGCGCATCGTCATCGATCCCGATGCGATTCCCGAGGCTCCCGGTGCGCCCACCAGCTTCCCTGACGACGGCCTCACCTCGCTCGAGTTGTCGATTCATCCCGAGGAAGTGACGCCGATCCTGCGCAAGCTCATCCAACCGACCAATACACGCGCGCGCATATATGCGCGCGATGGAACGCTGATCGTCGACACTGCGCAGACGCTCGCCAGGTGGACGGCTATGCGCAACGAGCCGACGACCGCCAACGAGGGCGAGTCGCCGGAAACGCAGAATATCTGGACCCGCCTGACGCGGTATTTCTTCAAGGAGCCGCTGCCCGTCTACCAGGAAATCGGCGTCGGCAACGGCATGGCCTATAAGGAAGTGCGCGCCGCGCTCGCCGGCGAGGACAAGAGCATGTTGCTGCTCAACCGCAAGGGCGAGCAGATCGTCTCCATCGCTCAGCCCATCCGCCGCTTCAACGATGTGCAGGGCGTGTTGCTGCTGTCGACGCGCCCCGGCCAGATCGACAAGATCCTCAAGGAAGAGCGCATCGTCATCCTCGTGCTCGCGGCCATCGCCCTACTAGCCTCGGTCGTCACCTCTCTGCTCTTGGCGCGCACCGTCGCCGGCCCCATGCGTCGTCTGTCTGCCGCCGCCGAGCGCGTGAGCCACAACATCGACGCGCGCACGCAGCTGCCGGAGTATTCCGGGCGCACCGACGAAGTGGCGCAGATGGCCACCGCCTTCCACGCCATGACGAGCGCCCTGTGCCGGCGCATCGAAGCTAGCGAGAAGTTCGCCGCCGACGTGGCGCACGAGTTGAAGAATCCGCTCACCGCCGCCCGTTCGACGGCTGAATCCCTCGGCTACGCCAAGACCGAGGAAGAGCGCACGCATCTGGTGCATCAAATTCAAGGCGAGCTGAAGCGCCTCAACCGGCTGATCACCGACGTCTCCAATGCCTCGCGCCTCGACGCCGAGCTCGCCCGCAAGGAGATGCGCACGATCGATGTGACGGCGATGCTGCGCAACGTCGTCTCTATCTTCCGCGATATCATCGGCGACGACAGCCGTACCCTGATGGTGGCCATCGGCAGCGAGCCCTTCCCCGGAGCTTTCAACGTCAACGGCGACGAAGGCCGCCTTGGTCAGGTGCTGACCAACCTCATCGACAACGCCATCTCGTTCTCGCCGGAGGGTGGCACCGTGACTGCGCAGGCGCGCATTGCCGGTCCGTTTGTCGAAATCCTTGTCGAGGACGATGGGCCCGGCATCCCCGATGATCGCTTGGAGATCATCTTCGATCGCTTCTACTCGGATCGGCCGGCCACCGATGCCAGCCGCGGCAAGAACTCGGGCCTCGGCCTCAGCATCTCGCGCGAGATCGTTCTGGCGCACTCCGGCCAGATCATTGCCGAGAACCGTTACGAAGAAGGTGCTGCAACCGGGGCCAAGTCGCGCGGCGCGCGTTTCATCGTGCGCTTGCCTATCGCCGGCTTCGCGCAGCGCGGAGGGGCGCCCGGTGGGCGACGCAGCTGAAACGCACCACGGCACGGCGATCGCCATGGGCGGCAGCGCCGCTCTGATCATCGGCCCCTCGGGCGCTGGAAAATCCGATCTTGCGTTGCGCTGCCTCGCCGTTGCTCCGACCACCCTTATTCCGCTTCCGGCTCATCTCATCGCCGACGACTGGGTGTTGATCTCGCTGGACGGAGACCGCCTGCTGGTCGAGGCGCCGGAAACCATTCTCGGCAAGCTCGAGGTGCGCGGATTGGGCGTCGTCGAGGTCCCTTTCGAACGGAGCGCCGCCTTGGCACTCATCGCCGAGCTAGTATCTCCAGAGGCCGTCGATCGACTTCCCGACCCCCCGCCCCGGCGGGACCTACTGGGTGTCAGCCTGCCACTGTTCCGCTTGTCCCCGTTCGAGGCGGCGGCCCCGGTGAAGCTGCTCCTGGCCCTTGCGCAGGCGGCTCAAATGCCGGGCAAACCCTAAGAAACATGACACCACAATCCTCTTGCGCCCTGGCCGAACACTTGTAAATTCTGCCGCGCCGCCAAAGGGCTCCCCGCGGCTAGGGGAATACCGGCGCAGCCGCAGTCAACGATCCCCACGGTCAGGCCCGTGCTCCGCTGTGGAACGGGCAAGAGACGAGATCGGCTTTAATTCATGATCGGACTTGTCATCGTCACGCACTGCGGGCTGGCGCTAGAATTCCGCGCGGCGCTCGAGCACGTGGTGGGACCGCAGGCGCAACTGGAGACCGTTTCGATCGGGCCCGACGACGATGCCACTTTGCGCCGCGGGCAAATCGTCGACGCCATTCACCGCACCGATACGGGCGACGGCGTCATCGTCCTTACGGATATGTTCGGGGGCACACCGTCCAATCTCGCCATCTCGGTGATGGATGAGGCGAACGTCGAAGTGATCGCGGGGATCAACTTGCCGATCCTCGTCAAGCTCGCCAGCGTGCGCAGCGAGATGCCGCTAGCTGACGCGGTGGTGAGCGCGCGCGAGGCGGGCCGCAAATACATCAAGGTCGCCAGTCAGGAGCTGTCGGGCGAAGGTTCTGCGTAAGGCAAATGCCAGAGATCAAGGACAGCACGCGCCCCGAGGCGGTAGTCACCATCCGTAACCGCAAGGGTCTGCACGCCCGCGCCTCGGCCAAATTCGTGAAGTGCGCCGAGAGCTATGACGCGATCATCACCGTGACGCGCGACGGCCACGCGGTCGGCGGCACGTCGATCATGGGCCTGATGATGCTGGCGGCCGGCCCCGGCTCGATCCTGCACATGACCGCCCAGGGGCCACAGGGCCCCGAGGCGCTGCAGGCGCTGATCGCTCTCGTCGAGGACGGCTTCGGCGAGGATTGCATCGAAGATGCATGAAAAGGGTTGCATCGAAGATGCACGAAAAATGGGAGCGCTTCGCTGCGCTCCCTGATGCTCGTGTTTGGCCCTACTTCGCCAAGTAGAGCGCCGACAGCTTTAGCGCGATGTCGCGGTAAGATTGCGCCAACTGCTCGGGGCTCTTTGCATCGTAGAACCAAAGCGGATCCGTGGCGCATTTCTTCAGCAAGTTAGCGGCGTTCGAACTCACCTGGAAGCCGACCATAAACTTCGATGCCTTTGTCCTTCATGGCCTCGCAGAGTTCTTCGGCCTGCATGCTGAACTGGCGTTGGCCGGTGTGCTGCCGGCGCCAGGCGAGCCGTTGATGCCGTCGGCCGTGTATTCCGTGTTGTAATCACCGTCCGTCATGAGCACGGCAACACATATAAGGACTTGTTTATATCTTGTTGCGGTCCCGGCGGCGCCCCGCTAGAAGTGGGGCAACCAAGGGTGCCAACCCCGCCGCGAGCGGGCGGGCGGCGCCGCCACCGCCCTAGCCGCAAGGAGCCAAGCTCATGGGTAAGCCGACCGACTACGTCGTGAAGGACATCAGCCTCAGCGATTGGGGCCGCAAGGAAATCGCCATCGCCGAGACGGAGATGCCGGGCCTGATGGCGACTCGCGAGGAATTCGGCGCCAAACAGCCGCTGAAGGGCGCCCGCATCGCCGGCTCGCTGCACATGACCATCCAGACCGCCGTGCTCATCGAGACGCTGGCCGCCCTCGGCGCCGACATCCGCTGGGCCTCCTGCAACATCTACTCGACCCAAGACCATGCCGCCGCCGCCATCGCCGCTGCCGGCGTCCCCGTGTTCGCCTTCAAGGGCGAGACACTCAAGGAGTACTGGGACTTTACGCGCCGCATCCTGGAGTGGGGCGACGGCGGCACGCCGAACCTCATCCTCGACGACGGCGGCGATGCCACGCTGCTCGTCCACCTCGGCCTCAAGGCGGAGAAGGGCGACACCGCCTTCCTCGACAAGCCGGGCTCCGAAGAGGAGACCGTTCTGTTCGATCTCATCAAGCGCACCTTGAAGGAGAAGCCCGGCTGGTTCGCCGAGCTCGCCAAGAACATCAAGGGCGTGTCCGAGGAGACGACGACGGGCGTGCATCGCCTCTATGAGATGCAGAAGAAGGGCGAGCTGCTGTTCCCCGCCATCAACGTCAACGACTCGGTGACCAAGTCGAAGTTCGACAACCTCTACGGCTGCCGTGAAAGCCTCGTCGACGGCATCCGCCGCGGCACCGACGTGATGATGGCCGGCAAGGTGGCGATGGTCGCCGGCTTCGGCGACGTCGGCAAAGGCTCGGCTGCCTCGCTGCGCAATGCCGGCTGCCGCGTGCTCGTCTCCGAGATCGATCCGATTTGTGCCCTGCAGGCCGCCATGGAAGGCTACGAGGTGGTGACCATGGAGGAGGCGGCACCGCGCGCCGACATCTTCGTCACGGCCACCGGCAACAAAGACGTGATCGAGACCGATCACATGCGCGCCATGAAGGATCGCGCCATCGTCTGCAACATCGGCCACTTCGACAACGAGATCGACGTCTCCGGCCTCAAGAACCTCAAGTGGAACAACATCAAGCCGCAGGTCGACGAGATCGAGTTCCCGGACGGCCACCGCATCCTGCTGTTGTCGGAGGGGCGCCTCGTCAACCTTGGCAATGCCATGGGGCACCCCTCGTTCGTCATGTCGGCCTCGTTCACCAACCAGACGCTGGCGCAGCTCGAGCTGTGGGCCAGCTCCGGCAAGTACAAGAAAGAGGTCTATACGTTGCCGAAGCACCTCGACGAGAAGGTTGCGCGGCTGCATCTCGACAAGATCGGCGTGAAGCTGACGAAGCTGACCCCCGAGCAGGCCTCCTATATCGGCGTCAAGACCGAAGGCCCCTATAAGTCGGACCACTACCGCTACTGAGCAATCTCAAGCAGCGCATGCGGCTTGCCGGCAGCACCATACCGGCAAACGCCGCGCTGCCGACTGCCTCTAGTCGCGCGCGTCTGGCCACGACCTCCCCCACTCCGCATAATCGAAATGATTCGCCTCTTCGCGGGGGCGATGCCGCCGGGCCTTTGTCCGTTGCTCGTTGCGTCTTTGGCCTCGGGTTCCCCCCGATCTTGACGGACCCCGATGCAATCAGCCTCCATACCACGACCGGCAGGAAAATCACGCGAGCTCACCGCTCTCGTCGCGGCGAGCCTTGCCTGCGTGCTCGTCCTCGCGGCCGGGATTGCCATCGGCGACGCGCTGCCCCTGTCGTTGCTCGGCTCGAGGCCGGTCGCAGCGGCTGCCTTCATCGGCGGCATCGCCCTCCTCGCCGCCGCGCTGATCTGGCTGACGGTGGTGCGCGCCAAGCGCGATGAGCGGCGCGCCGTCGCCGAGGCGAGCGGTCTCAAGCGCAGCCTCGCCGCCGCCGATTCGATCATCCGCGCCGAGCCGCAGATCCTGCTTTTCTGGGAGCAGAACCAGCCGCTGCGCGTCGTCGCCCACACTCTGAAGGGCATTCCCGGCCTCCCCGACAGTCCGGACAAGTTTCTGCGCTTCGGCCACTGGCTGGAGCCGAGCTCGGCCGCTGCCCTCAAGCCGGCCCTCGATGCCCTGTTCACCTCGGGCAAGCCGTTCAACATCATCGTGCGCACCATCGCCGGCGGCCACGTCGAAGCCGAGGGACGTACCGCCGGTGGACGCGCCGTCCTGCGCTTCCGCGACGTTGCCGGACACCGCCACGAGGTCGCGCGCATCCTCGCCCAGCATCAGCGCCTTGCCCGCGAAGTGCGCGCCAGCCGCGCGTTGCTCGATGCCCTGCCCATCCCCGTCTGGCTGCGCAGCAAGGACGGGCGCCTGACATGGGTCAACAACGCCTACGTGCGGGCGGTCGAGGCGCGCAGCCGCAGCGAGGTGCAGGAGCGCCAGATCGAGCTCTTGGAGCAACGCCAGCGCCGGGCCGCGGCACGCGTTCTGGCGCGCGGCGAAAGCTACCGCAGCCGCATCCCCCTCATCGTCGGCGGCGAGCGCCGGCCGCACGACGTGACCGTATTGCCCTTCGAGGACGCGACGGCCGCCGCGGCCGTTGACGTCATGGCCATCGAGAAGACGCAAGGTGAGCTCGAGCGCCAGGCGGTTCCCTACGACCGCACCCTCGACCGCGTCGCCACCGCCGTCGCCATCTTCAATGCGCAACAGCAGCTCGTGTTCTTCAACGAGGCGTACCGCAAGCTGTGGCAGCTCGACGAGGAATGGCTGAAGACGCGTCCGACCGAAGGCACGGTGCTCGATCGCCTGCGCGAGCTGGGGCGCCTGCCGCAGGTCGTCAATTACTCGGAATGGAAGACCAATATCCTCGCCACCTACGGTAACGGCACTGCCGAGGACGACACATGGCTGCTGCCCGACGGGCGCACGCTGCAGGTTCTCGCCGAGAAGCGCTCCGACGGCGGCGTCACTTATCTGTTCGTCGACGAGACCGAGCGCCTGGCTCTGGAACGCGACTACAACGTCCTCATCGGCGTGCAGCGCGAAACGCTCGACAGCCTCAAGGAAGGCGTCGCGGTGTTCGGCACCGACGGGCGCCTCAAGCTGTTCAACTCCGCTTTCGCCGAAATCTGGCAGCTATCGCGCCGCGCCCTCGCCGAGGAGCCCCATATCGACGAGTTCATCCTGCAAGCCCGCGAGCACCATGACGACCCGCAGGCGTGGGCACGCCTCAGCCGCACCGCGACTTCGTTTTCCGAGCAGCGCGACGAGCTAAGCGGACAGATGGTACGCCCTGACGGCGCCATCATCGACTACGCCGCGATGCCGCTGCCCGACGGTGCCACGCTTTTTACCTTCGCGGACGTGACGGATTCAAAACGCTACGAGCGCGCCCTGGAAGAGCGCAACGACGCTCTCGTTGCCGGCGATCGCATGAAGAATGCGTTCATCAGCCACGTGTCTTACGAGCTGCGCACGCCGCTCACCAACATCATCGGCTTCAGTGACCTGCTCGGCAATCCGCACATCGGACCGCTGAACGAGAAGCAGCACGAGTACCTCGGCGACATCTCCGCTTCATCGAAGACGCTGCTTGCCATCATCGACGACATCTTGACCCTCGCCACCATGGACGCCGGAACCATGGAGCTGAAGCTCGCTCCGGTCGATGTCCCGGCCGTCATCGACGCCGCCATCCTCGGCATTCGCGAAGCCGCCCAGCGCGCCCGCCTGTCACTGCACATTGCCGTCGCCGAGGACGCCACGCACTTCATCGCCGACGAGGCGCGCGTGCGGCAGATCCTCTTCAACCTCTTGTCGAACGCCGTCGGCTTCTCCAAGCCCGGCGACACCGTAGGCATCTCCTGCCGGCGCGAAGGCGGAATGCTGGTGTTTGCCGTCGAGGACAAGGGCTTTGGCATCCCGAAGGACCAGCATTGGAAGGTGTTCGACCGGTTCGAGAGCCGCAGCCATGGCTCAAGCCACCGCGGCGCCGGCCTCGGCCTGTCGATCGTGAAAAGCCTTGTTGAGCTGCATGGCGGCACCGTATCGCTCGAATCCGAGCCGGGGCACGGCACACGCGTCACTGTGCGCCTTCCCGAGCACGGCCGGCCTGATAAAGCACCTCCCGGGACGCTGCCCCAAGAAGGCCCCGAGGGCCAGCTATCGGCCAGTGGCAACGCCGCTTAAAAGTGAACCATGCATGCTGGCCTCCTCCCCAGTCACCGCTTCTCAAGTCATCACTAGCGTCAGCGAGCCCGAGCTGGTCCGCCTCGGCGAGCACCTGGCCTTCGTGGCGCGGCGCGGCGACCTGTTCGCCCTGAGCGGCGAGCTCGGCGCCGGCAAGACGACCCTCGCCCGCGCCATCATCCATGCGCTGATCGGCAGCAAGGGCGAGGAGATTCCGAGCCCGACTTTCACTCTGGTGCAGAGTTACGCGACACCCCGCATGCCGGTGGCGCATTTTGACCTGTATCGACTGCGGGCGTCGTCCGAGCTCGAGGAGCTGGGGCTCGACCTGGCGCTGAAGGAGGGGGTCGCCATCGTCGAATGGCCCGAGCAGGCCGGCACTTGGCTGCCGGCGAACCGGCTGCAGGTGCGCCTTGACGACAATGGAGGCGGTGCCACGCGGCGCGTAACGCTCACGGCGCACGGCGATTGGGCTGCGCGCCTCGAACGCTTCGCCGCCATGCGGGCGCTGATTGCCGATTGCGGCGACGCCGAGCTGCACTACCTGCAGGGCGACGCATCCGTACGCCGTTACGGTCGCCTCGTGCGCGGCGCGCATCCCGGCGCCATCCTAATGGACTGGCCGCGTCAGCCGGATGGACCCCCCATCCGCAACGGCTTGCCCTACAGCCGCCTCGCACACCTCGCCGAAAACGTGCATCCCTTCGTTGCCGTCGCCAATGCCTTGCACGAGGCCGGTCTCACCGTACCGCGCATCCACGCGCAGGACCTCGACAATGGCTTCCTGCTGCTCGACGACCTCGGAGACCGCGTGTTCGGCCGCGAGGTGGAGACAGGCGCCGCCGAGCAGGCGACGCTCTGGCGCGCGGCGACCGACGCGCTCATCGCGCTGCAGGACGCCCCGGCGCCGCAGGCACTGCCCGTCGATGGCAACGAAACGCATCACGTCTCTGCGTACGATGCCGGCGCCATGGCCATCGAGACGGAGCTGCTGGTCGACTGGTATTGGCCCGCCCTGCGCGGCACCGCCGTACCCCACGCCGAGCGCGCCGAATTCGTCGCCCTTTGGGCCGATGTCTTTGCCCAGCTTGCGAAAATGCCCGTCGCGTGGGTGTTGCGCGACTACCACTCGCCCAATCTTCTATGGCTGCCGGAGCGCGAAGGCATTGCGCGCGTCGGGGTGATCGACTTTCAGGATGCCATGCGCGGCCCCGCCGCCTACGACCTCGTCTCACTCCTGCAGGATGCGCGCGTCGATGTGGCACCCGAACTTGAAGCCCAGTTGTTCGATCGCTACTGTGCCGGCATCGCTGCGCGAGGGACGGGATTCGACCGTGACGCATTCGCCTTCGCCTATGCCGCGCTCGGCGCCCAGCGCAACACCAAGATCGTCGGCATCTTCGCGCGGCTTGCCAAGCGCGACGGCAAGCCCGGCTACCTGCGGCACATCCCCCGGCTATGGCGCTATCTCGAACGCGACCTCGCCCATCCGCGCCTGGCAGGCCTCAAGCGCTGGTACGACCGGCATCTTCCCGCCGAAGCGCGCCGCGGCCTTACCGGCTAAGCGAGGCACCCGTTCATGACAGCATCGGCAAAATGGCGGCCGCAGGCTGCGATGGTTCTCGGCGGCGGCCTCGGCAAGCGCATGTTGCCGCTGACCAAGGACATCCCGAAACCGATGGTGCGCCTCAAAGGCCGCACACTGATTGATCACGCGCTCGACCGCATCGCCGCCGCCGGCGTCGCCCGCGCCGTGGTCAATGTCCATTACTGCGCCGACAAGCTGGAGGTGCACCTCAAGCAGCGCAAACAGCCGGAAATCCGGATTTCCGATGAACGCCAACAGCTTCTGGACACCGGAGGCGGCGTTACCAAGGCCCTTCCGCTGCTCGGCCCCGAGCCCTTCTTGATTCACAACTCCGACTCGGTGTGGATCGAGGGGGTCGGCTCCAACCTCGAGCGGCTATTCGCCACTTGGGATCCTAACAACATGGACAGCCTGATGCTGCTCGCATCCGCGGCGACGAGCCTCGGATATGAGGGATCGGGTGATTTTGCCATGGACAAGGACGGACGCCTCGTGCGGCGCGGCGAGCGCCAGATGGCCCCGTTCGTATTCACCGGCGTATCGATCGCCCATCCGCGGATGTTCGCCGGTGCACCGCAAGGACCGTTCTCGATCAACCGCCTGTGGGATACGGCGATCGACAACGGACGACTGTTCGGCATCCGCCTCGATGGCCTGTGGATGCATGTCGGAACGCCGGAAGCCTTGATCGAGGCGGAAAGGTGGATCGAGAGTGAGGACGTCGCTTGACAGCGCTGCGGATGGCTCCGGTGGCGGCGGGGCCCGTGGCGGATGCGTCTTCACGGTACCGGCGGGACGTCCGTTCTTGGAAGCGGTCGCCTCCGCCATCCTGAAGGGCGATCTACCGGCCGCCGGCGGTGACGCTCCCAATCCGCTCCAACTTCCCGACGTCACGTTGCTGCTGCCGACGCGGCGCGCCACGCGTGCCATGCAGGAAGCGTTTCTTGCCGCGTCCGGCGGGCGCGCCATGACGCTGCCGCAGATCCGGCCGATCTCGGCCGGCGATGAGGACTTGACGCTGCTCGCCGGCCTCGCCAGCCCCGGCACGCTCGGCACTGACGCCCTCGATCTTCCCCCGGCCGTGAGCGAGATCGAGCGCCGTCTCGTTTTGACAATGCTGGTGCAGCGCTGGTCGCAGACCCTGCGCAGCGACGACAGCGATGCCGCGCATCTTGGCGATCACGCCGCCGCGGCGGGCGCCAGCACGCCGGCGCAGGCCGCGCACCTCGCTGCCGAGCTGGCGCGACTCGTCGACATGGTCGAGACCGAGAACGTGCCGCTCGACGGACTCGCCAAGCTCGTCCCCGACGAGTATTCGGCGCATTGGCAGGACACGATCAACTTCCTCGAGATCATCACAGCCTTCTGGCCGGCGTATCTGGAGGAAAAGAAGCTCTTGTCGCCGGCGGCGCGGCGCAATCGTGCCATCCTCGCCGAAGCCCAGCGCCTGGCGCAGTCGCCGCCGTCTGGGCCGGTCATCGTTGCCGGCGTATCGGGCTCGGTGCCGGCGACGGTCGAGCTGATGGCCGCCGTCGCGCGGCTGCCGCAAGGCGCCATCGTGCTGCCGGGTCTCGACCTGCATCTCGACGCCGAGAGCTGGGCGGCGATCGCCGAGCATCCTGAGCATCCGCAGTTCGGCTTCAACAAGCTGCTCGCCGCGCTCGGACTCGAGCGGCGCGACGTTCAACTCCTGCCTGGCGCAGCACCGAGCGCCCAACTCACCGGGCGCGAGGCGCTCATCACCGAGGCCATGCGGCCATCCGGAATGACGGGACGCTGGCAGCAGTACATCGCCACCGCCAATCCCGGCGCCGTCAGACAAGCCCTGCAGGGCGTCAACCTGATCGAAGCGCCATCGGCGCAGGACGAAGCCGAAACCATCGCCCTCATTCTGCGCGAGGCGGCGGAGACGCCTGGCCGCACCGCCGCCCTCGTTTCGCCCGACCGGTTGCTCGCCCGCCGCGTCGCCGTGCGCCTCGAAGCCTGGGGCATCCGTGTCGACGACAGCGCCGGACGGCCGTTCGCCAAGACGCCGCCCGGCACCTTCCTCGATCTTGTCATCGCCGCCGCCGCCGAAGATTTCGCGCCCTCCTCCGTCATGGCGCTGTTGAAGCATCCGCTGACGCGTCTCGGGCTCGACGCGTTCGTCGTGCGCCGCGCCGCGCGCGCCCTAGAGATCGCCGCCTTCCGCGACGTCTATCTCGGGCGCGGCCTCGATGGGATCGCCGAGGCTCTCGCGCGCGCCGAGGAGCATGTCGCCGAGGGACGCCGAAGGCAGACGGCCGTGCGCCGCCTGTGGCAGGAGGACTGGCGCGCCGCCGAGGACCTCATCGCGCGTTTGCAGGCGGCATTCGCCCCGCTGCTCGCGGTCTACGCCGAGCGCGGCGAGCAGGCATTGCAAACGATCGCTGCAGCGCACGTCGCCGCCGCCGAGGCGCTGTGCCGGCTGCCCGAAGAAGAAGCTAACGAAGCCGGATCGCCCCTGTGGCAGGGAGAAGCCGGGACAGCCGCCTCAGCATTCTTCTCCGGCCTTATCGATCCGCAACTGCCGCCGCTCCGCATCGGCGCCGGCGACTACGCCGACCTCTATCGCAGCCTCATCGTCGGCCAGAACGTGCGCCCGCGCGTCGCCGTGCACCCGCGCCTCTCCATCTGGGGTCCGTTCGAAGCGCGCCTGCAGCAGACCGACGTCATCATCCTCGGCTCGCTCAACGACGGCACGTGGCCGGAAGCTGCCGACGCCGGTCCATGGCTCAACCGCCCGATGCGCAAGGAGCTGGGCCTGCCCTCGCCCGAGCAGGAGATCGGCTATGCGGCGCACGATTTCACATCCTTGCTCGGTGCGAGCCGCGTCTACATCGTGCGCGCCGAGAAGATCGACGGCGTGCCGACGGTACCGTCGCGCTGGCTGATGCGGGTGCAGGCGCTGCTCGCCGGCCTCGGCATCTCCGATGCCTTGCAACCAGATCACCCCTGGCTCGGCTGGGCACGCATGCGTGACGAGGCGCCGCCGCGACCGCGCGCCCGCGCACCCGAGCCGCGGCCGCCCCTTGAGCTGCGCCCGCGGAAAATGAGCGTCACACGCATTGAAGCCTGGCTGAAGAACCCCTACGAGATTTTCGCCCGCGATATCTTGAAGCTCGACAAGCTGCCAGTGCTCGGTGCCGACCCGGACGCGGCGCTGCGTGGCAGCGTCGTGCACGACATTATGAGCCGCTTTGCCCAGCGTTTCCCCAACAGCCTGCCGGCCGAGGCACGCGGCGAGCTGATGACCTTGGCGCGTGCCATCCTCGCCGACTACGACAGCCATCCGCGCGTGGCGGCCTTCTGGCTGCCGCGCTTTCAACGCTTCGCCCAGTGGTTCGCCGAGACCGAGCCGGCGCGGCGCGATGGCGTCGACAGCGTTATCCCGGAGGTCGGCGGCAGCCTTGTCATCGACGCGCCAGCCGGTCCCTTCACGCTGACGGCGCGCGCCGATCGCATCGATGTCAGGGGCTCAGGTCTCGTCATCACCGACTACAAGACGGGTAGCGCGCCGAAGCCCAAACACGTCACTGATGGCCTCAGGCCGCAGCTGCCGCTGGAAGCCGCTATCGCGCTTGGCGAGGCCGGGTTCACCGGCGTGCCTCATCTGCCCGTCTCCGAGCTGCGCTACGTCAGCGCCACCGGCAGCGAGCCGCCCGGCGATCAGCTTTCAGCCGCCAAAGGTGACGTCGAGGCGCTGGCCAATGCCGCGCTTACCAGCCTCAGCCGGCTCATCGCCCGCTTCGACGACGCGCAGACACCCTACCGCGCCCTGCGGCGCGCGCGCTTTGACTATCGCTATGACGCGTACGAGCATCTGGCTCGTGTTGCCGAATGGTCGGTGCCCGGCGAGGACGAGGTGATCATCGCATGAGCGGGCACAGCGTAGCAGCCGACATCACCCGCACGCGGCGGGCTCAGCGCGACGCCGCAGATCCGAGCGCATCGGTGTGGGTCAGCGCCAACGCAGGCACCGGCAAGACGCACGTACTGACGCAGCGCGTATTGCGGCTGCTGCTGGCCGGCACCAAGCCCGAACGCATCCTCTGCCTCACCTACACCAAAGCGGCCGCCGCCGAGATGGCAAAGCGCGTCTTCGATACGCTGGCACTGTGGGTAACGCTGCCGAACGAGAAGCTCGCCGAACAGATTTCAGAGCTGTGCGACCGCCCGGCGCTCGATAGCGAAATTGAGCACGCACGCACGCTGTTCGCCATCGCGATCGAGACGCCTGGCGGCCTCAAGGTGCAGACGATCCATTCGTTCTGCGAGCGGCTGTTGCAGCGCTTCCCCCTCGAGGCAGGCGTCGCTCCCGGCTTCACGGTGCTCGACGATGAGACGGCGAAGGCGCTGCTGCGCGAAGCCATCGACGCGACTCTGATGAAGGCGACGGACGGGTCTTCGTCCGCACAGCGGCAGGCGCTGGAAGCGGTCATTCCCTACGCCGCCGAGGAACGTTTCGACGATGTGTTGCGCACCGCCCTCAGCCGCCGCCGGTGGCTCGACAGCGCCACGCGCATCGACTTCGGCGACCATGAAGACGAGTTCGCCGCCCTTGATTCCGCCTACCGCGCAAAATTCGATGTCCGCCTTGATGCAACCGTCGATGACATTGAAAGCGACATGGCCGATGTCTTGCGCGATAGCGACCTGCAGCGCGCCCGCGACGCCCTGATCAGCGGCGGGCCTACCGACCAGAAGAACGCGGAGAAGGTCGCCGCGGCCCTCAATGCCCTCTCGAGCGCGGCACGGGCGAGCGCTCTCGAAAGCTACTTCTGCACCGACGGCAAGCTCCGCAAGAGCCTGATGAGTAAGGGCCTCGTAGGCGTGCATCCCGATCTCGACGCTACGCTCACCGATGCGCAGCTGCGCTTCGTGGGTTACGCCGAAGAGCGCCGCGGGCTGCGCGCCATCGGCGCGACCATCGCCCTGCACCGTCTCGCTGGCGCAGTGCTGCAGCGCTACACCTTGGCTAAGGCACGACGCGCCGCTCTCGACTACGAGGATCTGATCTCAAAGAGCGTGTTCCTCTCGGGGGCGAAGGAGCTCGCCGCTTGGGTTATGTTCAAGCTCGACCGCGGCATCGACCACATCCTTGTCGACGAGGCGCAGGATACGAGCCCGGAGCAGTGGCAGATCGTCAAGGCACTGGCCTCGGAGTTCTTCGGCGATGCGAGCGCACGTAGCGAGGTGCGCACGCTTTTCGTCGTCGGCGACGAAAAGCAGTCGATCTACAGCTTTCAGGGCGCCGACCTCGCGCAGTTCGACGCCATGGCAAAAGCCTTCGCGGCGATGGCAGCGAACGCCGGGCTGACCTGGCAGCGCATTCAGCTCGATCTGTCGTTCCGGACGGTTGCGCCGGTACTTGCCGCAGTCGACAGCGTGTTCGCCGATCGCGGCCGCACGCCGGGGCTGACGACAGAAGCCGCGATCGTGCGCCACGGCGTGCACCGCATGGGCCACGGCGGCCTCGTCGAGGTGTGGCCGACCGAGGTGGCGGACGATACCGCGAGCGTTGACGCGTGGACGCCGCTCGATGAGGCCGCGGCGCGCGCGCCGGCCGAGCGCTTGGCCGACCGCATCGCCACAACCATCCGCGGTTGGCTCGACAACGGCGAGATGCTCGCCTCTGAGGGACGGCCCATAACCGCCGGCGACATACTGATCCTGGTGCGCAAGCGTCGCCCCTTTGCAGGTCCCATGGTTGGCGCCCTCAAGGCGCGTGGCATCAACGTCGCCGGCGCCGACCGGCTGCGCCTCAGCGATCAGATTGCCGTCGAGGATCTGTTGTCGCTCGGCGATTTCCTGACGCTGCCCGAGGACGACTTGGCGCTCGCCGAGGTGCTGAAGAGCCCGCTCATTGGTTTCGACGATACCGACCTCATGGCGCTCGCCGCTGGGCGCAAAGGTACGTTGTGGAAGTCGCTCATCGACCACGCGGACGACAACCCACGCTATCGGGCGGCCACCGACACGCTGAAGCGCTGGCGCTCGCGCGCCGATTTTGTCCCGCCATTCGAGTTCTTCGCCTCGATCCTTGATCGCGAAGGCGGTCGCGCCAAGCTGCTCGCGCGCCTCGGCCCCGAGGCAGCCGACCCGATCGATGAGTTCCTCAACCTGGCGCTCAGGTACGACGATGCCTTTCCGCCGTCGCTGACCGGCTTCCTCACCTACCTGCGCGAAGCCGATCGCGAGGTTAAGCGCGACATGGAGCACGGCCGCGACGAAGTTCGCGTAATGACCGTGCACGGCGCCAAGGGCCTCGAGGCGCCCATCGTGTTCCTCCCCGATACGTGCTCCACGGCGACTGGGGGGCCGGTCGCGACATTGTTCGATCTGGACGGTATCGAGTTGCCCGACGGCGCCGACGGCACCCCGTTCGTGTGGAGCGTCAAGGGCACTGCCGGGCATCCGACCATCTCGGCCGCCAAATCCGAGCGTAACCAACGCGAAACCGAGGAGCGCAACCGGCTGCTTTACGTCGCCATGACGCGCGCCCGCGATCGGCTCTATATCGCCGGCTTCGAAGGCAAGAACGGACGCTCGGCTGGCTGCTGGTACGAGTTGATCATCGGTGCACTAGGCGACACGCTCGAGGAGGCGGAGAGCCCCGGTGGTACCGTAAGGCGACGCGTTGCCCCACAACTAGCGCCGCCAAGAGCGCGTGACAGCAGCCAGAAGCAAGGCGCAACGCCGGCCGCGTTGCCGGCTTGGGCCGCCGATCCCGCGCCGCGCGAGCCCGCGCTGTCCATTCCGCTGGCGCCCTCGCGCCTTGAAGCCTACGCGCCGGACGAGACTGGCGAGCCGCTCCTCACCCAGCTGCCGCGCTACCACCCGGCCAACGACGAGCCGCCGGCTCCGCCGCCGGCCGCGCAATCGAGCGACCATCGGTTCCTGCGTGGAACGCTGACACACGCGCTACTGCAGCATCTTCCGACGCTGCCGCAGGCAGGCTGGGACCTGGCCGCGGCCGGCTTTCTCGACCAGCGCGGCAGTGCCCTCTCACCGGGCGCACGCCGCGGCATTGCCGCAGAGACGCTGGCAATCTTGCGGGCTGCCGAGTTTGCACCGCTGTTCGGACCGCAGAGCCGCGCCGAGGTGCCCATCGTCGCCCTCATCCCCAATCCGAAGCGCAAGGGACCTCCCTTGAAGCTCATCGGCCAGCTCGATCGGCTGGTCGACCTCGGCAGCGAAATCCTCATCGTCGACTACAAGACCAACCGGCCGCCCCCGACCAAGGCCGAACAGGTTGCAGCTGCTTATCTATTCCAGCTTGCCGCCTACCGGCTGGCACTGCGCGAAATTTATGCAGGTCGCCGCGTCAAGACGGCGCTGCTGTGGACCGACGGCCCGCGAATCATGGCCATCCCCGATTCGCTGCTGGACCAATACACCGCGCGACTCTGGGAGCTGGACGTAAGTCACCTTGACGCTGGCAGAGGTCATTCCTAACTTCCCGCTCGAAGAGGTGCCGGCCGCAGCCGCGGCAAACGCGCATCCAAAGGAGAGCAACACAATGGCGAATGCAGTGTCCGACAACACCTTCGAGCAGGAGGTTTTGAAGTCCACGGAACCGGTTCTCGTGGACTTTTTTGCGGAGTGGTGCGGCCCCTGCAAGGCCATGGCCCCGGCGCTCGAGCAGGTCGCCAAGGAGATGCAGGGCAAGGTCAAAGTCGTGAAACTCGACGTCGACCAGAACCCGGCTGTCACCGGCAAGTACGGCATACGCGCCATGCCGACGCTGATCCTGTTCAAGAACGGCGAGGTGACCGCGCAGCACACCGGCGCCCTGGTGCAGAAGAAGAAGCTCGAGGACTGGATCAACTCCTCGGTCGCCTGACGCGCGTCTCGATTGGGTTTTGTTAGGCCCCGCCAACGCGGGGCCTTTTCTTTTTTTGGGTGTGCCAGTTGAGCTGCCATGATCACATCATGTTGCAGCTCATTTCGAAACCATCGGGCCTCACATGAACGTGGAAGTGATTCCGCGCGTGGGGGCTATTCCGTCTCGCGCGTCAGCGGCACGAAACGCACCGGCACGATCTGCTCGTTGAGCGTGGTGCCGTCGCCGTTCTTGCGCACCACCATCAGCTCTTGCGCCAGCGTCCCGACCGGGATGACGAGACGTCCGAAGGGCTTCAGTTGCTCGATCAGCGCGGGCGGGATGTGATCCGGCGCCGCCGTCACGATGATGGCATCGAAGGGCGCGGCGTCCGGCCATCCCTTGTAGCCATCGCCGATGCGCGTCTCGACGTTGGCATAGCCGAGCCGCGCCAGCGTTGCGGCGGCTTGTCGACCCAAGCGGTCGATGATCTCGATGCTGTGGACCTTACCGGCGATCTCAGCCAGCACCGCCGACTGATACCCGCATCCGGTACCGATCTCGAGCACCTTGGCATCCGGCTCCAGCTCCAGGAGGTCGGTCATCAGCGCGACAATGTAGGGCTGCGAGATCGTCTGACCTTCTCCGATCGGCAACGGGCGGTTGCGGTAGGCGGCACGCTTCTGGTCGCGAGGCACGAACTCGTGGCGCGGAACCTTGCGCATGGCAGCGAGCACGCGCTCGCCCAGCACCGGGCGGCCGGTTTCCGCTGCGACCTGCGCCAGTGCGACGATCTCCGCCACCATCAGGTGGCGCTCCTTGGCCCGATACCCGTCCGCGAGGCTCATGGTGGCCGGCCCCAGGATCGCCAGCGCCGCGCGCTCGGCGCTCCGGCCGTGCCGCAGCTGTCGCCTTTTTCGCGTCGGGGCAGGTCGCGGCGGATCATTCAGTTGCCCATTCATCATAATTCCAACACGTCGGCGCGCCTTCCTGGCGGCGGATCATAAGCCGAGGGAGATAGACATGGTGTTCCAGCGTAAGCACGACCCGAAGACGCTCACCGTCGTTCCTGCCGACGTTACATCCTTAGCGTCCGTCCCTGGTTCGCCAACGCGTGCCGGTGAATCCGTCATAGGCAAGGATATGTCCATCGAGGGACAGACCATAACCGTCCGCTGCAAAGGTTCGTTGCGGGTAAACGGCGTCATCGAGGCCGATTTGCACTGCGCCGAGCTGGTGGTGGGCGAGGAAGCGGTGGTGAGAGGCTCGGTCGCCGCTGACAGCGTCCGCGTGTTCGGCCAGGTGCATGGGGCCATCCTGGGCGCCAACGTCGTGCTGCACCAGAGCAGCCAGGTCGAGGGCGACATTCACAGCCAATCGCTGACCATCGAGCAGGGCGCCAGCTTCGACGGCCGCTCGCGCAAGGTAAACAATCCGGCCGAGGTCGCGCCGCAGCTCGAATCCCACGGTACGCAGCACGCCTACGGCTGAGGGTCGGTCGGTCAGCGACGGCAAGGCAGCGAGCGCGAAGCCGCCTCAAGCGGCCTCGCGGTTCTCGCTGATCAGATCCCAGGCGATGTTGATCTGCCGGATGCGGTCCTCGCGCAGCAGGCGGTCGTCGGCATCGCGCGCATGATCGGGATGCCAGCTCATGCGCAACGCATCGACGATCTTCTTCAGCACCCCGGCGCTCACCTCAGCATTGACGCCGAGCACCTCATAGGCCTCGCTCGCCGTACGCGGCAGCGTCGCCACTTTCTTCGACCCGGACAAACTCGCCACGGCGCTGTCGACGATGCGGCGGACGCGCTCCAGCTCGCGAACCAGGGCGCGGTACTGCAGCGCGCTTTTTTCCGCGTCAGCCTCGCCGGTGGCGGAAAGTTTCTCGATGTTGGTCAGGCGAAGACGTACTTGGCTCAGCTCGCCCTGCAACACCTCGCGCAACGGGCCGGCACCTTTCAGGGCCCGCGCCGCCGTTTCCGTCTGTTGCAACAGGGCCGCGACGGCAACCGAAGCATTGGCAAGATTCAAATCGCTCTTGGCCAGCTCGCGGCTCGTTGCGCGCGCCGCGCGGGCAGCAAAAATTTGCGGTGCATGGCGCATGGCGAGCAGCAGGCCGAGGATCGCCGCCGAGGCGACGACGAGCAGCCACGCCCAGCCGCGGGCAACTGGTTCTGCGCCAGGGGCCGCAGCCTCGAGGTCGGGAGCGGAGTGCACGACGGTGATCCAGTCATCGCTGGCAAGGTCGGGCTCGAGCGCAGTCTCGAACGTCTCGCCGCGCCCGCTGGGCTCGAGTGACGCGTCGGGATCCGCCTTGGCGACAGCGATCTCGGCATCGGCCTTCGACACCAGCGTCAGCTGCGGCTCGAGCGCGAAGGCATCGACACCGCCGAGGTTCATCGCCGCGTCGTCGGCTGCGGCGCCGACCATCAGCCGCGCTCCCAGTTCGCCGACGGGTGCAAAGCCGGCAGGCAGCACCAGATGCTCGAATGACGCCTTGCGCCGCCACGGCAGACAGTCCCCGCCGAGTACGACGCGCCGCGCAAGACCCGATGTGCCGTTCGCGTGCCCTTCGAGGCAGGAGACGGCTGCTTCCGGCAAGTCGCGCGCCGGCATCACCCGATTGAGCCGACCATTCTCGATCCACGCGCGATTGGCGGCGGCACTGCGGATCGCCGCGGCGACGCGCATCCACGCTACGGCGCTGCGGCCACAAGAAATGGTGAAACTGTGCACCATCACCGTGCGGCAGCCGGCCATTGTCGACGGGGTGCAGGTGGTGACGGTTTGCTCATCGCGACCGCCGACGATGCGGTAACTCTTCTCGGCGGCAAGAGACAGGCGAACCTCGCCCCCCGCGATGCCGCAATCGAACGGCATCACCAGCCGCTCGCGGGCTTCGGCCGTAAACAGTGGCAAAAAACCCAGACCTACGACTAAAAAAAAGCGGGAAACTCGACGCACCGCTGTGCCCTCTCGTGTTGGTACGCAGAGTTAGTTTCTTATGATGAACAAGGGCGCGACTGTGGCGGGTGTACGGCTTATCAACGCAAAGAATCAGACGGTTGTAGCGCCCAAACAGCGAATTGCGCGACCGCGCTCGAAGCGCCTCTAACGTGCCGTCACAACGGCGCCAGAAAATTGCCCGAAGCGCGCGACAAGTCTCGACAATCCAAGCGCTTCGACCCTAGAAAAGCCCAGGGCGCGCTGGTGCAACTCTTACGCACCGCGCAAGGTGGCATCCGCCCGAGTCGCGTGATTGAGGGGAGCCCGACCATGTCTTCGAACGACGTGCAGGCCGCACCGGCCGCGACCGGCTTCTTTGCCAAGTTGAAGGGAAGCGCACCGACCGCTACGCAAGAGCAGGCGAAGGTTTCCGCATTCGACGCAGTGATGCCGGAAAGCGCCCGCGGCCGCGAGCGTTTCATTCCCGTCACCCGATTTGCACTCCTCGACCGCCTCACGGCGGCGACCGCCTGGCCGGCCGGCCACGCCAAGGAGGCGCGCCGCTTCTTCCGCTATCTCGATCACTGGCGCCGGCAGCAATACAACGCCCAACTAAACGAGCTCGAGGAAACCTACGAGCCGTTCAGCCCCGACAGCGATCTGCTCATGACCCGCGCTTTTACGCCGGACGAGCGCGAGGTGATGCAGATGCGCGTCATCGACGGCATGACGCGCATCCTCACGCAGGCCAACTACGTGCGCATCGACCACAACGATGTCGAGCAAATCCTGACGCGCGAATCCGCCTACGGTCTCGATCTGCAGGTCGATCTCAATGTCTTCGATGAGGTGCTGCTCTATTACCGCGGCGCCTCGAGCAAGCGCGATCAGCGCCGCCGCTGGCATAAGTTCTATCTGCGCGAGCAGTTCGACATCCCGCTCTTTCAGCGGCTGTTCCTGCTCTTCAAGCTGAAGCCGCTCGATAAGCGCGTGCGCGAGGTGATGCAGGAAAAGAAGCTCAACCGCCGCGAGGCCGAGAAGATCGTCAAGCGCGAGCGCGATAGCATGCCGCCCGCGATCAAGGAAAACTGCATCTATATGAAGCTGTTCAAGAACATCCCGAGAAGCGATATCGAGATGGTGTTCCCGAACACGCGCGTGCAGTTCCGTTTCTTCGACAAGCTGCGTTTGGGCGCGACGGCTGGCGGCGGGCTCGGCCTTGGCGCCTTTGGCGCCGCCGGCAAGATCGCGCTGCTCGCCACCAACCCCATCGCCGCCGCCGGCGCTCTCGTCGGTCTCGGCGGTATCGCCTTCCGCCAGGCCGTCAATTTCATGAACCAGAAGCAGCGCTACATGGTGGTGATGGCGCAAAACCTCTACTTCCACGCCATGGCCGACAATCGCGGCGTCATGCTGAAGCTTGGCGCGCGGGCCGCCGAGGAAGACATCAAGGAAGAGATGTTGCTCTACTGCGTGCTCACCAAGGAGCGCGCAAAGCGGCAGGACATTCCGGATATCGATGCGGCGATCGAACAGTACCTTGCCGCCAGCTTCGGCGTCAGCGTCGATTTCGACATCTCCGATGCGCTGGACCGTCTCATCGCAGATGGTCTTGTGGTCGAGCATCGCGATGGCAGGCTCGAGGCGCTGGCGCCGCAGGACGCCGCTGCGCACATCGATCGCAAGTGGGACGCCTTTCTCGACGAGCTGCCCGAGCCCGTCAGCGCCGAGGGCATGGAGTTCGAGGGCAATGCTGTGAGCCCGGCATGAGGCGCAGCCGGCGCTTCGACCGCGCGGTACGACCATAGAAATGGCCAGCACCAAGCTTTCCGTGCGTACCACCGATCTCGGCGTGGCGCAGGCGATCTCAACCGCGCTCGAGGAAGCCGAGCCGGCGCTCGACGCGGTCACGCTGTTCGAGGACGGCGCCGGCGCCTGGCGCATCGAGGCCTATACGCAAAACCGCGCCGAAGCGGAAGCGGCCGCCGCGGCTCTGCGGACTGAAGTCTGGCGGCCAATCGCCAACGTCGCGCTGGAGGCTCTGCCCGACCTCAACTGGGTGGCGATCTCGCAGGCCGCATTGCCGCCGGTCATTGCCGGCCGTTTCGTCGTGCACGGCAGCCACGACCGAGCCCGCATTCCTTACGGGCCGCGTGCCATCCTGGTCGATGCGGGCGAAGCGTTCGGCACGGCACATCACGCGACGACGCTGGGCTGCCTTCTCGCCATCGACAAGCTGGCTCGCACCGGCAGCTATCGGCGCGTACTCGATCTCGGTTGCGGCTCGGGCGTGCTGGCGATCGCCGCCGCACGCGCAATGCGCGGCGCCGAGGTCCTCGCCACCGACTCCGATCCTCTGGCCGTCGAAGTCGCACGCGCCAATGCCGCCGCCAACGGTGCCCGGCGCATCGCCATCGCGCGCGCCCTTGGCCTCGATCATCCGTGGCCGCGTCACTCCGCGCTGCCGTTCGACCTGATCATCGCCAACATCCTTGCCGGGCCGCTGCGTATGCTGGCGGGCGAGGTTTCCAAGTCGCTGCGGCGCGGAGGCGACCTCGTGCTGTCGGGCATTCTCAATCCGGAAGCGGCAGCGGTGATCGCCGCCTACGCCGCGCACGGCTTCGTCTTGGCCCAGCACCGCAGGATCGGCGAGTGGTCGACGCTGACGCTGCGCAAGCGGCGCTAACCTCGTAGTCGAGTTGTGCAGGCTCGCCACGAGCGGGCAAATTTCCAAGCCGCGAATTGCCGCCGCCCATCAACGCGCTTAAACAGGCTCCCATGTTTCAGACCTTCGAAAGCCAGTCCGAGCGCGGCGCCGCCACAGAGCGCATCAAGGAGCTGCGGCGCCTGATGGCCGCCGCCAGGCTCGATGCTTACCTCATCCCCCGTGCCGACGAGTACCAGGGCGAATACGTGCCGGCCTCGGCGGCGCGCCTCAAATGGCTCACCGGCTTCTCCGGTTCGGCCGGCCTCGCCATCGTGACCAAGAAGCACGCGACCCTCTTCATCGACGGCCGCTACACGGTGCAGGCGCGCACCGAGACGGAGCCAGGCCTGATCGAGGTTTCGACGCTGGCACGCCCTAAAATCGGCGAATGGCTCTCCGAGCACCTGTCCCGCGGTCAAACCGTCGGCTTAGATCCGCGCCTGCACACCGTCGCCGAGATCGAGCGCCTCGCGGCCGCGCTGAAGCCGCACGACATCAAGCTCACCCCGGTGAACCGCAATCTCGTCGACCGCGCATGGGGCCGCGCGCGTCCTCCCGCGCCCATGGATCCCGTCTCGCTGCACCCGCAGAAGTTTTCTGGGCGCTCGGCGCAGGACAAGATCGCCGACATTCAGAAGCGCCTGAGAGCCGATCGGCAGGATGCGGTTATCCTAACCCTCAGCGACTCCGTCGCCTGGGTGTTCAACATTCGCGGCTCCGATATCCCGCACACGCCGGTGCCCCTCGCCTTCGCCATCGTGCCGGCGGCCGGCAAGCCAGAGTTGTTCCTCGCCCCCGAGAAGCTGGAGCCGGCGGTGCGCGCCCACCTCGAAACGTTCACCAAAATTACCGCTCCGGAAGGGCTCGGCGCGCGGCTGAAAGCGCTGCGCGCGGCTGGCAAGCGCGTGCGGCTCGACCCGAATACCGCCGGCTATTGGTTTGCCCGAGCGCTCGGCGGCGTAAAGCGTATTGTGCGCGGTCCCGATCCCTCGCTGGAGCTCAAGGCTGTCAAGAACGCAGCTGAGATCAAAGGCGCGCGTGCCGCTCACTTCCGCGACGGCCTTGCTGTCACGCGCTTTCTCGCCTGGCTCGACGGCGCGGCAGCGACCGGGGCGCTGGACGAAATCGAGGCGGTGCAGCGCCTGGAAGGCTTCCGCCGCGCCACCAACCAGCTGCGCGAGATCAGCTTCGACACCATCTCGGGCAGCGGCCCCAACGGCGCCATCGTGCACTACCGCGTCAGCGAGGCGACCAACCGCAAACTGCGGGGCGGCGAGCTGTTCTTAATCGACAGCGGCGGGCAATATGTCGACGGGACGACCGACATCACCCGCACTGTCGCTATCGGCAAGCCGACCAACGAAATGCGCGAGCGCTTTACACTCGTCCTCAAGGGACATATCGCCATCGCCGCGGCGCGTTTCCCCAAGGGCACGCGCGGCGGCGACCTCGACCCCTTCGCCCGCCGCGCCCTCTGGCAGCACGGCCTCGACTACGATCACGGGACCGGGCACGGCATCGGTAGCTATCTGTCCGTGCATGAGGGCCCGCAGTCGATCTCGCGCGCCGCCACGGCGGTGCTCGAGCCCGGCATGATCTGCTCCAACGAGCCCGGCTATTACAAAGAAGGGGCCTACGGCATCCGCATCGAGAACCTCGTGCTCGTCACCGAGTTGCAGAAGCTGCCCGGTGCCGACCGCGAGACCATGGGCTTTGAGACCCTCACACTGGCGCCGATCGACCGGCGGCTCATCGTCAAGGAGCTGCTGGTTCCAGAAGAGATCCGGTGGCTCGACGACTACCACGCACGCGTCGCTGCGGCTTTCCTACCCGAACTCGACGAGGACGCGCGCGCCTGGCTGAAGCAGGCCACCGCCCCGCTTTGACGTCAGGGCAAGACACGTAGCACCATCCGCGTTCGGGCGCGCAACGGGTTTGGCTACCTGCAGCGCCGTGAAAATGTCGAGAGCTAGGCGACAGAACCGGCGCCACATGGCGGCTTCGGTGATATCATGGACCCGGTGACGCTCTACGCTATTGTGAAGATGGCCAACGGCGCCCCGCGTGACGCACAAGGTTCCAGCCGAGCGCTGCGAGCCGTACGTGCGTTATTTCAGGGAGAAGCACCCGACGGCGGTCATCTGGTGCCGCTCGGAGATAGACCCCCCGAGGCCCTTCATGGGGGATCACATCCCGCGGGAGAACGTGGTCGAGTACGTTCCTGACGCCATGGACATGCTGGGAATGCCGAGTAGGCGCTGGTGATCGCGTGCTCGCGCAGGCGGACCTTGCCTACCTGCAACGGCGGGGGAAGATCGAGAACAATGGCGTCAGTAGCCGGCGCGGATCCAGTTAAGTCCGGAAAGGTTGCGGAGCTACTGGGTAAGAAGAGCAACACGGTGGGCTATATCAGGAATAGTCTCATCGAAAGGGCATGACAACGCTTTCACAGTGCCGCTGTTTGATCAGTACTTGCGGCGGACAATGCCGGGCTTGCGCCCTAAGAATTGACGCCGCCTAGATCCCACGCCGCGCCCGCTCGCTGCCCAATTAAAGACGTCAGGCGCCGGCGGCGGAGCGCTGCGGCGGCACGGCGAGCCGCTTGCGGATGATCTCCGGCGTCAGGCCGAAGTCCTCCAGCGCGTAGTTGTGCTTGCCGTGCTTGTCGCTCGGATGCTCGGCGAGCCACTTGGTCATGCGCGCCTTGAGCGCGGGATCGGTCGAATACCCGAGGCGCTCGTAGATCGACATCGCCATCGGCGCCGGATCGGCGATCAGATCCTCATACTCGACGTGCACGATCTGCTCGCGCGGCACCACCTGCATGGCGGCGCGCCCCGCCGCTTCGCAGCGCTCGGCTAGATCTAGCGCGAATTCGCCGACGTTGTGCAAATCGACCGTGTCCGACGTCATGCACCAGGTCACCGCCGCGAGGCTGCACAGCGACGGCACGGTCTTTTGAGGGTCGCGGTGCGCGTAGACGATGCGCGCGTCCGGATAGACTTCCAGCAACTGCTGCAGCCCGGAAAGATGGTTGGGGCACTTCAGCACCCAATGCTGACGCGGATCGAGCCATTGCAGCGCCTGCAGCTGGCGCTTGTGCATGCGATAGGCGTCGGCGTGGGCGCGGGCGTCCCACCATTCCCAGAAGCTCGGCACGTTGGCGAAGTCGAAGCCCGGCGGCACCAAGAAGTGGTTGCGGAAAAGGTGGTAGCATTCCTCGGGATCGTCGATCTCGATGGGATGGATCTTGTTGAACTCGGGACCCACCCAGTTGAGCATCTTGAGCCGGTTCTTCGCCTCCCGGTAGCGACCGTCCTGGCCGCCCTTGTGATTGCCGAGCTCACGCGGATAGGGCGTGTAGCCCTCCCAGAACGGCAGGTAGCGGGCGTCGGAATGCAGCGACAGGAGCCGCTGCATCAGCGTCGTCCCCGTGCGCGCCAGCCCCAGCACGAACAGCGGGCGGCGGATTTGCTCCTGCAGGATTTGCGGATTGCGCGCGATGAGATCCTCGAGCGCCAGCGAATTGTCGGTGCTCTTGAGGAACTGCCCGCGGATGACGAGCGCGCCGAACAGCGACAGGTCGGCATCCTCGTTGAAGGCGTGGGCGCGCGGCGGCAGCGCCCGCTGGAACTCCGGCGTCCAGTTGTTGCGCTTGTACTTGCGCTCCGTCGCCTGCATCTGCTGCTTGATGTCGATGCGCGGCCACAGGCCGAGCGACCTGACAAGCGGACCCAGCTTATTGAGAAGACGCAACGGCAGGGGCGGTCCGAGGCGAACCCCGGAGGACAGGCGGCGTCTCCTCAGCATTGTCCCTCCGTCTTATTGGCGCGGCGTCCCCGGGTACTTAGGGATTCGGCGCAGCATGTCCAGGTAGGCACCTAGCCGCGATCAGCCGCCCCGGTCAACCGCAGCCATTGCTGCTCGTCGAGCACAGTGACGCCCAGCTCCCGCGCTTTGCCGAGCTTGGAGCCCGCATCCGCGCCGGCAACCACGTAGTCGGTCTTTTTCGACACCGAGCCTGCGACTTTGGCGCCCAACCGCTCTGCCTGGGCCTTGGCCTCGCCCCGCGTCAGTACGACGAGCGTTCCGGTGAAAACAACGGTTTTTCCCGCCACCGCCGACGTCGAATCGACCGCCTCAAGTGGCTGTGGGGACACTTCCTGTAGAAGATGGTCGACGACGCGCACATTGTGCGGCTCGCCGAAAAAGTCAGCAATTGCCTCGGCTACCACCTCGCCGATGCCCTCGATGTTGTCGAGCTCCTTGAACGCCTCGCTGTCCTTGCCCGTAGACGCTTCGATCATCGCGTCGCGAAAGTGCTCGATGGAGCCATAGAACCGCGCCAGCAGCTTGGCGGTCGTCTCCCCGACATGGCGGATGCCGAGGGCGAAGATGAAGCGGTCGAGCGCGATGTTGCGCCGCGCCGCGATGGCGTTGAACAGCTTGGTCGCCGATTGCGGCCCCCAGCCCTCGCGTTCCTCCAGCTTCTTGACGGAGCGTGCGTCGCGCGCGGCGAGGGTGAAGATATCCTCCGGCGATTGGATCAGCCCATCGTCGTAGAACGCCTGGATGTTCTTCTCGCCAATGCCTTCGATGTCGAAGGCGTTGCGCGACGCGAAGTGCTTCAGCCGCTCGACGCGCTGCGCCGGGCAGATGAGGCCGCCGGTGCAGCGACGCACGACGTCGACCTTGCCAGTCTTCTCGTCCACCTCGCGCACGGCGTGACTGCCGCAGTATGGGCAAACCTGCGGAAAGACATACGCCTTAGCACCCTTCGCCCGCTTATTGGGCACGATACCGACGATCTGCGGAATAACGTCGCCGGCGCGCTGCACGATCACCGTGTCGCCGATGCGCACGTCCTTGCGCTTGATCTCGTCCTCGTTGTGCAACGTGGCGTTGGTGACGACGACGCCGCCGACGGTGACCGGCTCCAGCCGGGCGACGGGGGTCAGCGCGCCGGTGCGCCCGACCTGAATGTCGATGCCGTTCAAAATAGTCATCGCCTGCTGGGCGGGAAACTTGTGGGCGATGGCCCAGCGCGGCGAACGCGAGACGAAGCCCAGGCGTTCCTGCAGATCGAGCCGGTTCACCTTGTAGACGACGCCGTCGATGTCATAGGGGAGCTTAGCGCGCTCCTCGGCCAGCTGCTCGTAGTAGGCGAGCAGCTCGGCGGTGCCGGTGCACACGCGCGTTTGTGGGTTGACCGGCAGGCCCCACTTGGCGAACGCGGCGTAAACGCTCGACTGAGTGTCGGCCGGCAGCTTGGAAACCTCGCCCCAGGCATAGGCAAAGAAGCGGAGCGGCCGCGACGCGGTAATCGAGGCATCGAGCTGGCGCAGCGAGCCGGCCGCGGCATTGCGCGGGTTGGCGAACACCTTGCCTCCACTCGCCTCCTGCTCCTTGTTGAGACGCCCGAAGTCGGCATGTGCCATGTAAATCTCGCCGCGCACGTCGATCAGCTCGGGGGCGTTGCGGCCCTTCAACTTGTGCGGGATCGCGGCGATGGTCATCACGTTCTTGGTGACATTCTCGCCTTCCATGCCGTCGCCGCGTGTCGCCGCCTCGGTGAGCGCGCCATCCTTGTAGCGCAGCGAGATCGACAGCCCGTCGATTTTCGGCTCGGCGGTGAAGGCGAGCGGCGCATCGGCGTCGAGCTTCAAAAAGCGGTGCACGCGTTCAACGAAGTCCGCCACGTCCTCGGCGTCGAAGGCATTACCCAGCGACAGCATCGGCACGCGGTGCTTGATCTTGCCGAAGCCTTCGGCCGGGGCCGCGCCGACGCGTTTCGAGGGACTGTCGGGGCGCACGAGCTTGGGGAAGCGTTCTTCTATCGCCGCGTTGCGCCGGCGCAATGCGTCGTACTCGGCGTCGGAGATCTCCGGCGCGTCCTGGCGGTGATAGAGCTCATCATGGTGGCGGATGAGCGCCGCGAGGCGGCGAAGTTCGGCCTCGGCATCGGCCCGCTTCAGTGCCTCGACGGGGGCGGTGCTTAAGTCATTATCGCTCATCGGCGCTCCACGCTGGCCGCCTGGCGAGGCGTGCGACCTCGGTGGCCACCAATACCGGAACCGGCGGGATGCGAAAACCGGGCCGCGAACCGGCGCACATATCAGGAAATGCGCGGCGACATCGCGGCAACTGGTCGGATTAGGACTGTGGGCCGCCCAGCGACAGGGGCGGCGGCGGGCCTGGAGGCGCCTTCGGAACCTCCTTGACCGTTGCCGGCGTCCAATCGGGTGTCGGCGCAGGCTTGGCCGCAGGCGGCGCTGCCGGCTCCTTGGCGGGGGCCTTGAGGACGTCCGTCATCCACGAGCCCTGGCTGACCTGCGGCATTAGACCCTGCTTCTGCAGCAGCGCGTAGGATTCCTTGTACCAGGACGAGTTGGGGAAGTTGTGACCCAGCACGGCGGCGGCATTCTGCGCTTCCGGTGCGATGCCCAGCGAAAGGTAGGCGGCCGTCAAGCGGTACAGCGCCTCTTCGACGTGCGCCGTCGTCTGATACTCGGTGACGACGGTTCTGAAGCGGTTGATGGCGGCAATCTGGTTGCCCTTGTCCATGTAGTAGCGGCCAACGTTCATCTCCTGTGCCGCAAGGGTGTCCTCGCACAGGCGGATCTTGTTGTCGGCCTTCTGTGCGTACGAGCTATCTGGATAGCGCGTCTTCAGCGTCCGCAGCTGGGCCAAAGCCTTACGCGTGGCGTCCTGGTCCCGATCAGGAAGCTTCATCTGCTCGAAGTAGGACTCGGCAATGATGTGGTGGGCGAGCGGCGCTTCCTTGGTGCCGGGATGCATCGTCGTATAGCGCTCGGCCGAGGCAATCGCCTCCGGCAGCTTGCCGGCCTTGTAGTAGGCGTAGGCGGCCATGACGATGGCGCGGCGTGCCTCCGGCGAGTATGGGTGCTCGCGGTCGACGTCCTCGAATTTCTTGGCCGCCTCCTCGAACTTGCCCCTCGACTGTAGGGCGTCGGCGTCGGCGAACATCTTGCTGGGCGGATCGGGGTTGAGGGCGCGGGCAGCTTCACCGCCGGCGCAACCGGCCAGCGTGGCGGCCACGGCGAGCAGCGCCAAGCCCCTCAGGGCCTGCCACACACTCAAGCCAGAAACGAGTTTCCCCACCTGCGGCATGCGCCTGCTTTCGTTGGACGATCGTGGCCCCGCGAGCCCAAGCGTCCCTCCACCCCTAGCACGTCGAGCGAGTCCCGCGATACGGCGGCACCTCGCTCCTGCACCACCTCTTCGGCTAGGCGCTGATTATGGTTGTTATAGGACTGGCACCAGAGGCTTTTCGGCCACGGGAGATGGTCCGCGGAGGGCCCTAAAACTGCAACGCGGCCATCAAGGGCCGCGCGCATTCGAAGCGTAGAACATTGGCCGGATTACTCCCCGGCGGCGATGGCAAAGCCCATGTCGACCGGCTTGGCCTCGCGCACGCGCGGTGCCTGAGCGATGGTCCAGGCCTCCTGATCGGCGAGCAACGCCTGCACCACCAGCGAGTTGAGGCGATGGCCACCCTTCACCGAGCGGTAGGCGGCGAGCAACGGCTTGCCGGCCAGCGCAAGATCGCCCACGGCGTCGAGGATCTTGTGGCGCACGAACTCCTGCGGATAACGCAGGCCTTCGCGGTTCATGATCTTGTTCTCGCCGATGGCGATGGTGTTGTTGAGGTTGGCACCGAGCGCGAGGCCGGCTTTCCAAAGTCTCTCGACGTCGCTCATGAAGCCGAAGGTGCGGGCCCGGGAGATCTCGTCGCGGAAGACGCCGGGGCTCATTTCGAAGGAAAGGCGCTGCTTGCCGATCAGCGGCGTCGGGAAGTCGATCTCGACGTCGAGGTGGAAACCGGCGTGGGGAACAAGCTCGCCCCAGCTCTCGCCTTCCTGGACCTTGATGGGCTTCAGCACCTTGATGTAGCGGCGCGGGGCCGTAAGCTCGCGGATGCCGATTTCGTCGATCAGCTCGACGAAGGGAGCCGAGCTCCCGTCCATGATCGGCACTTCCTTGCTGTCGATTTCAACGATGCAGTTGTCGACAGCAAGACCGCGCAGGGCGGCCAGAAGATGCTCGACCGTTGAGACCGTGATGCCGGCGTCGTTGCCGATCACGGTACACAGCGTCAAGTTCTTGACGTGCTCGACGCTGGCTGGGATTTCTGCGACCACGCGGCCGCGCTTGGTGACAAGAAAACGGAGCCCAGTGTCGGCTGCTGCAGGATGCAGAATAACCGAAACTGGCGCTCCGCTGTGGACCCCCGTCCCTGTCACCTCGATTTCGCGCGCAATCGTAGTTTGTCGCGCGCCGATAAATCGATTCGACATATGCGCCCGTCCCTCGATGCCCTGTCGGGAAAGCCACCAGTGTGCCCCGGCGACCACCCACCCCCAACAATGTTCGCGTCCCAAATTGCGATCTGCGTTAACTTTTATGGGCGTCGTTTCGAGCTGCGCCCTTTGTAGTGCAGGGACTTAGCAAACACCGTCGTTAACGATCGAACGATACGCTGAGCCTGGTGGCGGCGCCAAATCACGGTTTCTTACGATGTGTTACCGCGGGGGAACACGCGGATTCTCACGTGTTCTGGCGCTTTTTGTGTAGCGCGAAGCTACTTGCGCTGACGATTGAAGAACTCCGGCAGTGACATTCTATCGCCAGATTCGTCTTGCGCCTGCGAATCACGGTCAGCCGCCCACCAATCGTCGGACGACGAGTTTGATATACGCCGCGGATCGGGAGCGGCGTTGCTCGTCGGCGGATCGTACATCTCCTCGCGGCGGCCGCGACCCATGATGCGTTGGAGGATTCCGCGGCGCGGCGCCTCTTCGCTGGCAGCCTGCGGCGGCGACCCACCTTGCGGAGCGTAACCGGCCTTGGCGCGGTACTCGCGCTGCGCGACCGGCGGGAAGTCCTCGACGTCCGGCATGCGGCGCGCGCCGCGACGCAGGTCGGCCGGCGGAGCGGGAATGAACTGCTCGGGCGCCTTGCCGTTCGACTCGTGCGCCGGTGCGCGCGCGGCGTTGGGCGGCGTCCACGTCAGGTGCGAGAAGCCTTCCTCGATGACGACGTTGCCGGGCGCGCGCCACGTCTCGCGCTGTTGTGGCGCGTGCGCTTCGCGTGGGCCTTCTTCGCTGCTCACGCCGATCGCGTCGCTCAAGCGGCGCTGCATGTCGTCGGCGGCGGCATGCTGCTGCGGATGCGGAAAGCCGCGCTGCATTTCGGGACGCCGCGATTGGATCGGAGGGGCGGCCGGCGGGCGCATCGAACGCTGGCGAGGATCGACCGGCGGCGGCGCCTGTTCCTGCTCGCTCAGACGGGCCATGCCCGAAGCAACGATCGACACGCGCACGCGGTCGCCGAGCGTTTCGTCGAATGTTGCGCCGACGATGATGTTGGCTTCCGGGTCGACCTCCTGGCGCACGCGGCTCGCGGCCTCGTCCACTTCGTAGAGTGTCAGGTCGCGGCCACCCGTGATGGAAAGAAGCAGCCCTTTGGCGCCTTTCAGCGAGACATCGTCGAGCAGCGGGTTGGCGATAGCTTCTTCCGCCGCGATCGACGCGCGGCCCTCGCCGGAAGCTTCGCCAGTGCCCATGACCGCCGAGCCCATGCCGCTCATGACAGTGCGCACGTCGGCGAAATCGAGGTTGATAAGGCCTTCCTTGATGATCAGGTCGACGATGCAGGCAACGCCCGAGTACAGCACCTGATCGGCGAGCACGAAAGCCTCGGCGAACGTCGTCTTCTCGTTCGCCACCCGGAACAGGTTCTGGTTCGGGATAACGATCAGCGTATCGACGTGCTTGCGGATCTCGGCGATGCCGACTTCCGCGATGCGCATGCGCCGGGCGCCTTCGAAATGGAACGGCTTCGTGACGATGCCGACGACGAGGATGCCGAGCTCTTTGGCGGCACGCGCGATCACCGCCGCAGCGCCCGTACCCGTGCCGCCGCCCATGCCGGCGGCGATAAAGACCATGTGCGAGCCGGCGATCTGCGAGCGGATTTCCTCGATCGCCTCCTCTGCAGCGGCTTCGCCGATCTCCGGCTTGGAGCCGGCGCCGAGACCCTCGGTCAAGTTGACGCCGAGCTGCAGTCGGTGCTCCGCGCTCGATGTGGCGAGCGCCTGTGCGTCGGTGTTGGCGACCACGAACTCGACGCCGACAAGGCCGGCGGAGATCATGTTGTTGATGGCGTTGCAACCGGCGCCGCCGACGCCGATGACGTTGATGCGCGGTTTGAGGTCAGTAAGCTTTGGAAGCTGCAGCTTGATGCTCATCGCGTTCGCGCGCTCCCCTGATGCACCTCGATCGAGCCCGGCGGGCTTCGACCCTACTTGCGGTTTTGTGCGCCGTCGTCTTATGCAAAGCCAGTCTTCAACCACTCCCCGACGCGCTCGAAGTATCCCCCCGCGAGCGCCTCGCGGTCGCGCACTCCCGAAACCTCGCCGCTTCCCGACGCAGCGACCGATAGCAACCCGGCGACGGTCGAAAACGCTGGACTGCAGACGCTTTGCGGCAGCCCTGCCGATGGCTGCGGCGCCGATACGCGCACCGGACGGCCGAGCGTGTTGGCGGCGAACTCGCCGAGCCCGACAAGACCGCTGGCGCCGCCCGTCAGAACGACACGCTCACCGGCGAAGGCCGTAACGCCTGCCTTGTCCAACCGTTCGCGCACCATGGCGAGGATGCCCGCCACACGCGGACGAATGATCCCAGCCAGTTGCGCCTTGGTCGCCTGCCCGCGTGCCCCTTCCTCGTCGCCGGCCAGCGCGTAGGAAAAGGTCTCGAACTCGTCGGATTGAGCGACAACCATCGTGCCGTATAGCGTCTTGATTCGCTCAGCCTCGGCAAGTGGTGTCTGCAAGGCCTGGGCGATATCCAACGTGATGTGATGACCGCCGACCGGGATGGTCGCGGCGTGGATGAAGTGACCATCGGAAAAGGCGGCCACCGTCGCCGTGCCGCCGCCAATGTCGATGCAGGTAACGCCGAGGCGGCGCTCCTCCTCGCTCGTCGCGGCGAGCGCGCTGGCATAGGGCGTGGCAATCAGCGCCCGCACGTTGAGGTAGCAACGCTCGACGACCAGCATCAGGTTGCGCACCGGGGCCTCGTCTGCGGCCACTGTGTGCAAATCCGCCGCAAGGCGTGTTGCTGCCATGCCGCGTGGATCATGGCCGCCGACGGCGCCGTCGACGCGGAAGCCGACGCGGTTGAGATGTATCAGCGTGCGTCCTTCGCGTTCGGCGAAGGCGTGACCGCCGGCCATCAGGCGGTCGATGTCGTCGGCGCGCACGGCGCCATTGGTGATGTCGACCGAAGCCGAGAAGTTCGACGATTGCAGGCGCCCGCATGACACCGACACGAACACTTCCTCGAGCGTCAAGCGTGCCGTGCGCTCGGCCTGTGCAATGGCCGCGCGTACCGTCGCCTCCGCCTCGGCGAGATCGGTGATGACGCCCGCCTTCAGCCCGCGCGAGCGCAGGTGCCCGATACCCAGCACGCGTACGCGCCGGGCCTCGCCCGGCCGCTCCGGCGCCTCGAGCGCCGCGATGATGCAGGCGACCTTGCTCGTCCCGATATCGAGCAGGCCGACAACCTGCGAGTTTCGACTGTCTGTGTTGTCGCGGCTCAGCATGGCTTCCCTCGACTAACTCTGTGTGCCGGTTGCGGATGCGCGCGGCGGAGCGGCGCGCACGGTGACGCGCCCCCGCGTGCGCAAATCGATGACGACGTCGTGTGTATTGAGCAGCTTGCCGAGTTCGTCGGGCGAGGACAGCGCGGCAAAGGCGACGGCCTCGCGATCGGCGCCGAGGTGCACGACCACCCGGTCCTTCAAATGCAGCGTCCAGCGCCGGCCGCCGACGCGCTCGGCCATCTCGAAACGCTCGGCGATGACCGGAAAGCGCACGACGAGGTCGAGCAGTGCCTGCGCCTCGTCTGGAGCGCCTTCGCCCGACAAGCGCGGCAGCCTGACGTTGGTGCCCTTCTTCAGGGCTGAAAGCACACGGCCCGAGCCATCGACGAGATACTCGCGCCCGTCGTTGACCCACAGCGCCGAGGGATGGCGCTCGGTGATGCGGACGTCGAGCGAGCCGGGGAAGATGCGGCTGATGGTGGCCGTCGACACCCACGGCAGGTTCTCGATGCGATCGCGCGCTTGCGCTGCGTTAAAGGTCGCGAGCGAACCCGCATTG
>DATBSP010000034.1:0-13361 GCA_036559705.1 Hyphomicrobium sp. | reverse complement strand
GGGACAATTGGGGGGACAATTTACGAAAGCGACGGAAAAGCCTTGGTTGCTAGAGGTAGTTGGCGGAGAGAGAGGGATTCGAACCCTCGAGACGGTTACCCGCCTACACGCGTTCCAGGCGTGCGCCTTCAACCACTCGGCCACCCCTCCGTTGCAGGCCGCGCAATATAGCCAGCGGCGGACCGCACGCAACCGCCGCGTCCCGCCGGCCACAAACCGGCGGTCTTCTTCAAATTATGTGTGTCCGACCGCCACGGCGGGTTGTCGATGCATAGGCGAGACACTTATTTAACCGGCATTGTGCTATTTTGAGACATGCCGATACGTTCTCTTCGGCGGTGCGGGCGCGCCTTATTGGCCGGATTTTGGTCACAAAGCCCGTGCGCGGTGGATCGTAGGTCAGAGCTTTTTGGGAGGTGTAAAGTGAGCGGGTTGAGGGGGAGCGCGAGCGTTCTGGCCGCGAGTTTGATCGCCGTACTGATGATCGGCGTCCCGGCCGTCGCCGGTAGCCCGTTTTCGGCACTCGTGGGCACCTGGAGCGGCAAAGGCACCGCCCGCCTCGAGGGCGGCAAGAGCGAGAAGCTTTCCTGCAAGGGCTACTATTCGGGATCGGGCGGCACCGACCTCAAGCTCAACATCATCTGCGCCAACCCGTCGACCAAGGTCGAGCTGCGCTCGACCCTGAAGTACTCCAACGGCCGCGTCACCGGCACCTGGGAGGAGCGCAACTACAATCAGTCCGGCACTATCACCGGCAGCGCCGACGACCAGAAGCTGCGGCTCGTGATCGGTGGGGGCGGCCTGAAAGGCATGCTCTCGGTGTCGATCGGTGGCGCCACGCAGTCGGTTTCGCTGTCGACGCAGGGCTCGGCCTTGAAGGGCGTTTACATCGACTTCGCCCGCAACAGCTGAGCTCGACACCAAATAGCGGTGCGCATGTGCCACAGGGTTCGGCCGAGTGACGCTGCGAGCCAGCGCGCGCCGCAATCATGCTAACTTGGGTTGCGAGAATCTATGCCTTTAGAGCGCTCTAGGCCGGAGAACATGACGATGCGCCACTCCCTCGCCATCCGTGTAGTCGTCGCCGTCATCGCAATGGCAACCATCGGCGGGCACGCCTTCGCCGGCCCGCGCGCCGTCAGCAAGGTCCTCGGCTACGTCACCGCTCACAGCCACGACGGCAATGGCTCGATCCACGCTCCCTACCGCAACACCGACGTCGGTTATCAGGTGCGCCTGCCGCGCGGCACCTGGGTCTACTGCCGCACGAGCTGCTCCGAGACGCTGCGCGTCAACACGGTCGACGTTTGGGCCAACATCGACGACGCCAACCCGATCGGTGTCGGCACGCTGCAGGCGGAATGCGGCGTCGCCGGCTGCCTGCGTTGGGAATTCGGCTTCTAAGCCAACTTACGCCGCGTCACCCACGATGAACGGGTTGGTGCGCCGCTCCTGGCCGATGGTGCTCGTCGGCCCGTGCCCGCAGATGAACGCAAACTCGTCGCCGAGAGGGAGCACCTTGGTGCGGATCGAGTTCATCAGCGCCTCGTGACTGCCCATCGGCAGGTCTGTGCGCCCGATCGACCCCTGGAACAGAACGTCGCCCATCAGCGCGAAGCGCTGCGGGCGGTTGACCAGCACCACCGAGCCGGGGGAATGCCCGGGGCAATGCAGCACCTCGAACGTGTGCCCGGCAACCGACACCGTATCGCCGTCGGCGAGCCAGCGGTCCGGCCTCACCGCGCGCGCCTCCATGCCATACGCCTGCCCCTGCTGCTCCAACGCGTCGAGCAGCGGCCGCTCGGCCTCGTGCGGTCCCTCGACGGGAACGCCGCCGAGCCGCTCGCGCAGCTCCGCCGCCCCGCCGGCGTGATCGATGTGCCCGTGCGTCAGGAGGATCTTTTCCGGCTGCATGCCGACCTCGGCGATAGCCGCTTGGATGCGGTCGAGATCGCCGCCGGGATCAACCACGGCCCCCTTCATGGTCTCCGGATCCCAGATCAACGTGCAGTTCTGCTGAAACGGCGTCACCGGCACGATCGCCGCCTTAAGGCCCTTGGCGGGGGCGCCGGGCGATTGGTCGTTCTTTGCCATATCGCAGGTCTAGCCTTCACGCGTAAATGAATTGCTGGCGCTTAGTTAGCGGAGTTGGCGCCCGGGGGCCAGGGCAGCATAATCGGTGGGCCGAATCGTCTGAGGGCGGCAATGCTCGTGCGCCTAGCAAAGATCCTGCTGGTACTGCTGATCGGCCTGTTCTCGCTGCTCGTCGGCGGTGACAACATCATCGACTACGACACCAACTACGCCTTCGTGCAACACGTGATGTCGATGGACACCGTGTTCCCCAATTCGACACTCACCTGGCGCGCCATCACCAGCCCTGCCCTGCATCATATGGCCTACGCCCTCATCATCGCGGCCGAGCTGCTCACCGGCGTGCTCTGCGTGCTTGGTGCCTGGCGTCTGTGGAACGCGCGCGCCCACTTCGCCGTGGAGTTCAACGCCGCGAAGGACATCGCCGTCGCCGGGCTGGTGTGCGGCTTCGCGCTGTGGTTTTTCGGCTTCTTCGTCGTCGGCGGCGAGTGGTTCCAGATGTGGCAGTCGCAAGCCTGGAATGGCCAGGAGGCCGCCTTCCGCTTCATCGGCTGCATCGGCCTCGTCCTCATTTTCCTCGCGCAGAAGGACGATGAGCTTGCCTGAGCGTCATACCTCATCGGAACGCAGCGCAGCGCTAGTTGCCGTCGGGCACGCCGGCTCTGTAATGCTGCTGGAAGCGGCGACCGGGCGCATCGTGTGGGAGCGCGCACTTACCTCGCTCCCCGCCGGAACGCCGTGCGAAGGCCAGCCGGTCGCCGTGCGCCTCGTGAACTCAACTCTCATCGCCGCCTGCATGGGCCACGTTTTCGCCTTCGCCGCCGAGGATGGATCGCTCCTGTGGCAGCTCAACCGCCGCGGCCGCGGCGACGGCGCCACTAGCCTCGCCATTGAACGGGACTAGCAACTAGCATGCTACGAGATACGCCATGCGTCTGCTGATCGCCGGCTGGCAGGGACAGGTCGCGCGTGCGCTCGTCGAAGCGGCGCCCGCCTGTCATGACGTAACGGCTTGTGCCGTCGGCCGCGCCGCGCTCGATATTTGCGAGGCCCGCTCGATCGAGCGGGCGCTGTCGGGCATCAACCCCACCGTCGTCATCAATTCCGCCGCCTACACCGCCGTCGACAAGGCGGAGACTGACGAAGAGCGCGCCTTTGCCCTCAACCGGGACGGCGCGCGCATGCTCGCCGAAGCCGCCGCCAAGCGCGGCATTCCCATCATTCATATTTCAACCGACTACGTGTTTGACGGCCGCAAGTACGACCCTTACGTCGAGGACGACCCGACGACGCCCGTCACCGTTTTCGGCCGCTCCAAGCTCGAGGGCGAGGAAGCGGTGCGCGCGGCTAACCCCAAGCACGTCATTCTGCGCGCCTCGTGGATCTTCAGCCCCGGCGGCCACAACTTCGTCAAGACTATGCTGGCGCAGGCGGCCGAGCAGTCGCGCGTGCGTGTTGTCGACGATCAGCGTGGTAGCCCGACCTACGCACCGCACCTCGTCACCGTCATCCTCGAGCTCGCCCGCCGACTATCGAAGCCCGACGCGAAGGGCCCATGGGGCGTATATCACGCCGCCAACTCAGGCACGACCACCTGGCGCCAGCTGGCTGAGGAGGTGTTCCGCCGATCAGCTGAGCTCGGCGGTCCCGTGGCCGTCGTCGATCCCATACGAAGCGCAGACTATCCGACCCTCGCCAAGCGTCCCATGAACTCGCAGCTCGACTGTTCCAAGCTCGAGCGCACCTTCCGCATGCGCATGCCCGCCTGGCAGGACGGCGTTGCCGATTGCGTGCAGCGCATCGTAAAGGGCTAGCCGCCAATTTCCTGCAAGCGATCCGCGCCGGGCGCCGCCAGGCAGTGACCGGCGTGATCGTGAACAAGACGATGGGCTTGTCGCGCCAGGAGCGACGCAGGCTGCGCGCGACGCTGCTTCGACAGAAGACAGCGATTGAGATGGACCCTGGCGAGCGGCTGCGCTTACACGGCAAGCTCGCCTATCTGTTCATGCTCAATCGCGTGCAGGAGGCGGCGCTAGGTTGGCAACAGCCGTCAAAGCGAGGCTGAGATCAGCTGATGCAGTTTTTCTGCGTCGCACATCTAGGACACTGACCATGCTAAGACGCCGAATTGCGGGGGGCGGGAGAGCTACTTTGTGCGCGACGCAATTTGCCCGAAGCCGCACTAAGACGACCAAGCTGCATTACGAAATCGAAACGAGATTCTTCGCTGCACGCCTGATACTGGATGAGGAGGTCAGATTTGGAGTTGGCATGCAATGATATCTGGTCCCCCGCCCGGTCGCATCTCGATGCTATTCACCGCGTGGGCAGATTGGCTGTTTGAGAAACTCTCGCCGCCGGAGCGCGCGCGGAATCAGAGGACACAGCCGCCAAAGCTCGTGAAGTCGGATCGAGACGCCAGCGCAGCCAAAAAGGGCTCCCGCTAAAGACGTGAAGCTTCACGTGGGAGAGGCGCCCGCCGCTCATTGCTCGCCGATTGCGTGCAGCGCTTCGTGAAGGGCTAGCCGTCCCAGCCACGCACCCGCACTCCGGCCGAATCGCATATAGCGGCAGCATCACTCAGCGGCGCCATCGGGGGATGCATGCTGAAGAAAGCTCCAGTCGCGGAACCCGCCCTGCAGCGCCAGATCGGGCCGCTCGCGCTGCTGTTCACGGGCATCACCGGCATCATCGGCTCAGGCTGGCTGTTCGCCTCGCTCTACGCTGCGCAGCTCGCCGGCCCCGCCGCCATTTTCTCCTGGCTGATCGGCGGCGGCGTCGCCCTGCTCCTCTCACTCGTCTACGCCGAACTCGGCGGCATGCTGCCGCTGGCCGGGGCCATCGCCCGCATTCCGTATTTCTCGCATGGCGCCATGAGCGGCTTCATGGCCGGCTGGTTGTGCTGGATCGCCTACGTGGCGACGGCACCCATCGAGGTGATGGCGGTGCTACAGTACGCCTCTAACTATCTGCCATGGCTGACGACGACCATTGACGGCAACCGCGAGCTGACCTGGCCGGGTCTCGCTATCGCCGCCGCGCTGCTGCTGGCCTTCGTCGTCATCAACCTTGCCGGCGTGCGCTGGTTAGCGCGGGCCAACGTCGCCGTAACATCCTGGAAGCTGGCGATTCCGCTGTTGACGGCCACCGCCCTCATCGTCTTCGGCTACGAAGGCACCAACTTCACCGACCACGGCGGCTTCATGCCCACTGGCCTCGACGGCGTATTCGCCGCGGTTGCCGGCGGCGGCGTCGTCTTCTCGCTGTTCGGCTTCCGCACCGTCATTGACATGGCGGGCGAGGCGCGTAACCCGCAGCGCACCGTGCCGCTGGCCATGATCGGCGCCGTCGTCATCAGTCTCATCATTTACGTCCTGCTGCAGGTCGCCTTCATCGGCGCGGTGCCCGAGGCGCATCTTTCAGGTGGCTGGACAAGGCTCGCCGAAAACGTCGCCGACGGACCGTTCGCAGCCTTCGCCACCATCCTCGGGCTGCAGGGGCTCGCCGCCGCGCTCTATGTCGACGCGATTGTCTCACCCACCGGCACCGGCCTCGCCTACACGGGGGCAACGGCGCGCATCAACTATGCACTCGCCGAGAACGGCCAACTGCCGAAGCTGTTCATGCGCCTTAATGGGGCGCAGGTTCCGGTGTGGTCGATCGCCGTCAATTTCGTCATCGGGTTGTTGATGCTTCTGCCGTTTCCCGGCTGGTCGCAGCTCATCGGCTTCATCTCATCGGCGGCCATCCTGTCGCTTGCCTTCGGTCCCGTGTCGCTCGCCGCGCTGCGCCACCAGGTACCGGAACACAAACGCCCGTTCCGCTTGACGGGCGGCGTCACCCTCTCGGCCCTCGCCTTCATGTTGGTTGGCTGCGTCGTCTATTGGGCCGGGTGGGAGACCAACTGGAAGGTCTTCGCGCTCGCCATCGCGGGGGGCGCCGTGCTCATCGCCCTGCATTTCCGGGGCGGCGGCCCCGGCAAGCTCGACCTGCGCCAGTCGCTGTGGTTCTGGCTGTTCATCGACGGGCTGGGCGCCATCTCATACACGGGCAATTACGGTGGCGGCCTCGGCCTGTTGCCAAAGTATGGCGACCTGCTGGTCGTCAGCGCGTTCTCGCTGTTCGTCTTCTGGTTCGCTGTCCGCGATCGGCTCTCCGATGCCGACACGGTGGCATTGATCAAATCGGCTGCGTAGACCCCCCGGCAACGAGGCGGATCAAGGCGACCAGGGTCGCCACCGCCCATGTTCCCTCCAGGATGACGAACGGCATGAAGTCGATCATCCACGACGAGGCGCAGGCAAGTACGGCGCCGATGAAGTTCAGCGCCAGATACGGCAGGCTCTCGGCCTTGAGGATCTTGGCGAGGTTGAGCACAAAGGCGAGCAGCAAGAGCCCGACGCCGATGAAGCCTATGAGTGTCGCCAGCGTGTCGTGCCCTTGCATCGTCATGCCCCTCTCCATAACCCGTGGGCATGATGGGGTTTCCGAGCGGCAGGTCAAGGCGGCGCACCGTCCATGCGGAGCATGCTGACGTCGCCTGTGACGGGGGTATAATCGGGCAGGGACAGGCGCATCGGGACGCCGACGGGGACTAGCAATGAAACTGACGCCGATGCGTTTCACCACCATCGAGGGGACAGATGTCACCGTGCAGGTCGGCTCCCCGGCCGACGCCAAGCGGGCGATCAAGGAGCTGCGGCACCGCAAGAAGGAGGTCGGGTTGCACCGGCGCGCGCTGCTGCGCCAGCAGAAGGCGGCGCAAAAGGAGCAGGTGCGCACCGAGCGGGCAAACGCCGATCGCGCCCGCCGTCGCGGCGTCATGGCCTCGATGACGCGCGTCGCCAGCCTCTTTCGCAAGGAAAAGCCGCTCTACAATCTCGCCTCCATCGAGCAGGAGTTGCAGATGACCGACGAGGTCATGCACAACATCGACGAGTGCATCCTGCAGATCGAAGGCAAACTGCTGCTCAGCAACTAGCTAGCGCCAAAAAGACGGCAGCTCCTTCGCCGCCGAAGGCGGCAAGGGCGCAAGGGGCCCGCGCATTAGGCGCGGCCATCAGCCCGAGCGACAGCAGCCGCATGCCAAGCTTTTCTCCCCTGGTGTCGCATCTCTACAAAAACGCAATCGGGAGCCCGAAGGCCCCCGAGACGCAATCGGTCGGCGCCGTCAGGCGGCTACCGTGTTGTCGTCGCTCGGGTCGCGCAGCACGTAGCCGCGTCCCCATACGGTTTCAATGTAGTGCTGACCACCGGTCGCCGCCTGCAGCTTCTTGCGCAGCTTGCAGATGAACACGTCGATGATTTTGAGTTCCGGCTCGTCCATGCCGCCGTAGAGATGATTGAGAAACATCTCCTTGGTGAGCGTCGTTCCCTTGCGCAGGGAGAGCAGCTCGAGCATCTGGTATTCCTTGCCGGTCAGATGCACGCGCTGGCCGTTGACGTCGACCGTCTTGGTGTCGAGGTTGACGCGCAGGTCGCCCGTCTCGATGACGGACTGCGCATGCCCCTTTGAGCGCCGCACGATCGCATGGATGCGCGCGACGAGCTCGTCTTTATGGAACGGCTTCGTCATGTAGTCATCAGCGCCGAAGCCGAGGCCGCGAACCTTGTCCTCGATGCCGGCAAGGCCGGAAAGGATAAGGATCGGTGTCCCGACCTTGGCGACGCGCAAGGTCTTTAGAACCTCGTAGCCGCTCATGTCCGGTAGGTTAAGGTCGAGAAGGATGATGTCGTAGTCGTAGAGTTTACCGAGGTCGACGCCTTCTTCGCCCAGGTCCGTGGTGTAAACGTTGAAACCCTCGGACTGGAGCATCAGCTCGATGCTTTGCGCCGTTGCACTGTCGTCCTCGATCAAAAGGACTCTCATGGTCGTTCCTCTTAGTCCGCGCCGCTGCCCAGAAGCCAGAAGAGAGCGCCCGCTCCTCTTCAAGCTAATCCATCGTTAGGAATTTACCCGCCGAAAGTTAACAAACCCTAATTAAGTCTTGCTCCGCGACCCAAGACTCTAACGAACCTGGTTACGGTCACGCCGACGCGCTCACCCGTTCAGGCCGGAAGCCGCAGCTTTCCCGCCCAAAACAAGGCTACTCGCAGCCCCTTGAGGCCACGCCGCCACGCAGAAATATGTGCTGGTATGCCGCCGAACCCCGCGAACCCGTATCGGCGCGCTTCCATGGCCTTTTTCCCGTTGTCGGGATGCCCTCAGCCAGGGATGCGCCGGTCGAGCCCAATGCGCTTACGAATCAAGAGGTAACAGAATTCGCGGGGCGGCCCTAGTGCTCGGCTGCCATTATTTGGGCCGTATTAGGGCTAACAAGTAGGGATTGATCTTCGCGTTGCTTTACCGCAACTTAATGGCGCCGTGTCAGATTTGGTGCGAGCATTGCGCGACGCCCGCGTGTTGGTTAGCGGCGCACACCCAGATCCTGATCGGCGGGGGCATTTGGCGGATCCCTGAAGAACGGCGCTGGCACGGTTGTTGTTAGTTTCGCCAACAGAGTTCGAAATTAGTTCGGGGTATCGAACCATGAAAGCACGTGAATCGGCGCTCCGCTTGAAGCGCTTCGCCGCCGACGAGAAGCAGCGCAAGGTCGCCGACCTCGAGCATATGATCCGCGAGTTCGACGGGATGGCGAGTGACCTCGACCGGCAGATCAAGGCCGAGGAGGATCGCACCGGCGTTCGCGATCCGGCGCATTTCGCCTATTCCACCTTCGCCAAGTCGGCGAGCCAGCGCCGGGACAACCTGCGCGCCTCGGCCGACGGCCTCAAAGCCAAGCTCGAAGCCGCCTTGCGCGAGCGCGACGATGCGCTGGAGCAAGTGGCGCGGGCCGATACGCCCGCCGGTCACGACCAGATCCGCAGCCGCAGCCGCGCCGAGCGAGCCGCCACCGCCGTTCTGCGCTGATTTGCGATTGAGAGTGCGGCCGGGATCGCAGCCAATGCTGCGGTCCTTGGCTGCTGTTGGGCCTTGTTTTCAGCCCCGGCGCATGCCAACGAGAGCGCACGCGACCCCGGCCAAAGGCCGCCAGAATCGCGATGCTTACCCTGCAACTCGTTCAGGCCGGCAACGAAAACATGCTGTGTCCGGCGCGTATAAGCCTCCGCCTCGCGGCCTTCACGAGCCTCCTCCTCGGCGGCTGCAACGCGCCCTCACTTCCCTCCCTGCCGCAACTGACCGGCACCGTCACCCAAGCCCCGATCGTCGGGGCGTCGACGGAGGTCTATGAGCGCATTGCGCGAGGCATCCTGGCGTGCTGGTTCGGCACGTCCGGGCCGCTCAAGATCGGCTATGTTTACCACGCCGATGCCGAGCCGGCGGGGAAGGGTGGCAACGCCGAGATCATCATCCACGAGCGCGACCGGATGTCGGACAACCCGAAGGGGGTGCGCGCCTATCGCATCGCCATCACCCCCGACGGCGAAACGACCACGCTGCTGTTCGAGAACTATAAGCTGCCGGAGCCGATGGCGAATTCGATTGAGGCGGACGCCCGCCGCTGGGGTGCCGGGGCATTCGGCTGCGCTGACATGGAAGCCGGCGGCTGGTCGGAGAACAAGCCACAGCCGTCCGCGCCCTCCAACGATGGCAAGAAGCAGCGCCATCCGAAAAAGGACTGACGGCAGCGGTCCAAAAGGGCCGCGTTCTCAGCCGATCAATCGCGGTACTCTTGCACGCGCGTCGCCCGAAGGCCCGGAAGCCCATGCTTGTCGATCGAACGCTGCCAGGACAGGAACTCGTCGACGGTCAGCTTGTAGCGATCGCAAGCCTCCTCGATGCTGAGCAGCCCGCCGCGCACGGCAGCGACCACTTCCGCCTTGCGGCGGATTACCCAGCGCTTGGTATCTCGGGGAGGAAGATCCGCAATCGTCAGCGGGCTCCCATCGGGCCCGATAACATAGCGTACCCGCGCTCTCATCTGTTGCTCGGTCATGATACTCATTACACACTCGCTGACCAGCCATCAGTGATAACCCAACACGATTAAGACTGGCCTAAGTTGTTGAGTAAACATAACATAAACGGACCCGCCTGCCGCGTCCCGCGCAATATTAAGGTTTACGCAAGAGACGCCCGGTTTTTCGGCCCCCGATCCTGGGCCGGCGGGGCCGCCGGTGGCGGCTTGCGCACCCCGCCACTCCCGCCCTAAGTTCGCGGCAACTGCGGCGCTGCAATAACGCAGGACTGATCCCCCATTTCGGGCGGCAGATCCCGGATACTTCAAAATCGTGGTGCCCTACGCGTGGTTGAAAACGTAACCCCCGGCGTTCCAAACGGTCTCGCGCCCGGCGAATCGGCTGGAAAGCGCCTGCGCGTCGTCGTGGCTATGTCCGGGGGGGTCGACTCCTCGGTCGTCGCCGCGCTGATGCACCGGGCCGGATACGACGTTATCGGAATAACCCTTCAGCTTTACGATCACGGCGCGGCCACGGGACGCAAGGGAAGCTGCTGCGCCGGCCAGGACATCCACGATGCACGCCGGGTTGCAGATGCGCTCGGCATTCCGCACTACGTGCTCGATTACGAGAGCCGCTTTGCCGCCGCAGTCATCGATACCTTCGCGGAAAGCTACGCCGCCGGCGAGACACCGATCCCCTGCGTCACCTGCAACCAGCAGATCAAGTTTCGCGACCTTCTCGACACGGCCAAGGAGCTAGGCGCCGATGTGCTCGCCACCGGCCACTACATTCAGCGTCGCGATGGAGCCAACGGTCCGCAGCTCGCGCGCGCCGTCGATCCCGACCGTGACCAGAGCTACTTCCTGTTCGCCACGACGCCCGAGCAGCTTCAGTATCTGTGGTTCCCGCTCGGCGGCATGCCGAAGGCGCAAGTGCGTGCACTCGCCCGCGAGTTCGATCTGCCCGTTGCCGAGAAGGCCGACAGCCAGGATATCTGCTTCGTTCCCACAGGGCGCTATACCGGCGTCATCGAGCGCCTGAAGCCCGGGGCGCTGAAGCCCGGCGACATCGTGCACGTCGACGGCCGCCGCCTCGGGCGCCACGAGGGCATCGTCAACTACACGATTGGTCAGCGGAAAGGCTTGAAGATTCCGGGACCTGAGCCACTGTACGTCGTCCGCCTCGATGCGGCGCGCAACGAGGTCGTGGTGGGACCGCGTGACTGCTTGCGCACGCAGGGGCTTCTCCTTAGAAACACCAATTGGCTGGGCGACGAGCCGCTTGCACTGGCGGCCAGCAAAGGATTGCGCATCTGGGCGCGCATCCGCTCATCCCAGCCGTCGCAGCCGGCAATGCTGATTGCCGAGGCGGACGGAACGGCGACTGTTGTGCTAGAAGACGGCGAGGATGGGGTTGCGGTCGGGCAGGCTTGCGTGTTTTACGCCAGCGGCGCCACCGACGCCAGGCTTCTAGGTGGAGGCTTCATCGCCCGGACGATCGCCGGGCAGGTCGGCGCGGGGAAGGCGCCTGAGCTAAGTCGTGCGGCCTTGGACAGGTGAACGGAACGGGAGGCTGGGGTCGCGACGGCAAGGAGCGGTACCCAATGAAATCAATGACGCAGACTGATTACCGCCGCCAGCCAGCACTCCTAGAGCGTGTGCACGGCCGCGTCGTCGGCATCGGCCGCATCGACGAGAGCTCGGTGCGCGACGCTTACCGCCGCTGGGCACCCATCTACGATTACACATTCGGGCTCATCGCCCGCGAGGGACGCCGGCATTCGGTCGAGGTGATCAACTCGGGCAGCGGCCGCGTGCTCGAAGTGGGTGTCGGCACTGGGCTGTCGCTGCCCGATTACGAGAAGCATCTCGAGGTCGTCGGCATCGACTTGTCGCCTGAGATGCTCGAGAAGGCCCGCGAGCGCGTCCACGAGGAAACCCTCGACCACGTCACCGGCCTGCACGAGATGGACGCCGGCGATCTGAAGTTCCCCGATGCCTCGTTCGACACCGTTGTCGCCATGTACGTGATGACCGTCGTCCCCGAGCCGGAGACGGTGATGCGCGAGCTCTCGCGCGTAACCAAGCCCGGCGGCGAGGTGCTGCTCGTCAATCACTTCAGCCAGCGCGAAGGCGTGCGCGGCTGGGTCGAGCGGCGTATGGCCCCGTTCGCCGACAAGATCGGCTGGCGCTCGGTGTTCGACATCTCGCGCGTTACGGTGTGCGACGATCTCGAGCTGGTCGAGCGCAAGGCGCTGCGCCCGTTGGGCCTCTTCACGATGTTGCGCTTTGCCAAGCGCGACGACGCCGCCCGCCGCCCACTCGCCGCCGAATAGCCCAGCGCCTCGCCAACCGGCTGTCGACACGCATTCTCGGCAGTGACATTCTTGACAGTGACATGGGTGCGTCCCTATAGACGCGCCCAGTGTGGCGGGATAGCTCAGTTGGTTAGAGCGGCGGAATCATAATCCGTAGGTCCCCGGTTCAAGTCCGGGTCCCGCTACCAATACCCTTGTTTTTTCTCGTGTTTTTTTACGCGAGGGAGCAAATCCATTTCCGCGAAATGGAAAATACCAGGAACTTCGAAGAACTTTCGCACAACGCGGCCACGGTGGTGGCCGCACAGTTCGCTGTGTTCGCCGAGGGTAGGAAAAATATTCCAATTCGCGGTCGAAGGCGATGCCGGCGTGTCGCTCCTGTGCGTGGGTCGTTGGACCTAACCGCTTCACGAACGCGCTAATCGCGCGCGATTCCTTTGTTGAGCGCCCAAATGTCCGCTTCTGGCCCAACGCCTTAGAGCGACGCGGTCGATGTGAGCCCTTAGTTCAGCCTCGCGGGGATTGCTCGTGCAGGGGATAAGACACCGAGCTGCCTCTAACGCAGCCTAGAGTACCAAACATGGACAAGCCCCTGCTCGCTGAGCGTGATCGGATCGCCGCCAAAGTCAGCGCGATCAAATCGGGAGCTGCTGAGATCAGCCAGCTACTTGCCGAGGAAGTTCTTGACGGTGACGACTGGGAACGTGCCGTCCTCGTGTCGCGCACCTTGGGGTCGTAACCGGATCCAAAAGCACTTTCGGTGAGCCATCGCGTCGGTTTGATCTGCTTTGGGTCAGATGCGGTAGTCTGCGGCCGACGAATACGACGTCAGCTCTTCACTCGACGGCAGACATTCTGAGTGCTGGTCGCGAACGGCGGTCCGAATGTCACCGATGAAGATCTTGCGTAAGGCCCCGGCCAGAAGTGCGCCTTACTGACTCGGCCGCCTCCCCTACGCCCTTCCAGAGCCATTGCGGGTAATAAACGGCGACATAGCAAATCGCATCCGATGCCTGCTCGCCGGCTGCGCGCTCACTCAGCGTGGGGA
>DATBSP010000033.1:0-2147 GCA_036559705.1 Hyphomicrobium sp. | reverse complement strand
TAGGTTTCCTTGTCGGCGAGGACGTCTTTGATCACGCTCTTGTCGCCGCTGCCGTAGACCGGCTCGCAGATCTTGCCCGGCTTTACCCGCCGCTCGCCGTTGACCTTGCCGTACTTCTCATCGATCCGGTGGCAGGTGATGCAGCTCACGCCCTCGGTCGAGATCCGGCTGCGCGCCCAGAGCGGCGTTTCGCGCGGCTCGCCGAGCTGGGTGCCCACCTGCTGGTGGCAGCGCACGCAGAAGGTGCCGACCGTACCTTGGGTCAGCTCCTGGAACTTCTGCTCGAACTTGTGGAACATCGGCGAGATCGACGCATAGGCATGCTGCGAGGAGGACCATTCCTCGTAGATTTGCTTATGGCACCCGCCACATTGCGCCGCGGTGGGATAGAGGGAGAGAGTCTCGGCGTCGACCGCGGGGGTTGGAGCCTCCTCGCCCTTTGAGGCGTCTGCCTTGGCTCTTCCCGCTTCGTCTTGCTTGATAAGAGCTTCGAGCGCGGCATACGGATCGCTTACCGCGTCCGCTGCTTTATTCTCGGCGACAGTCGTCTGGCTGAGGAAGGCGTTGAGCAGCATGGCGCTCGCGAATGCGCAAGAAAACGCCGAAATACCGGATAATGGTTTCACCCGCTTCCCCCACGCCGACTTCAGGGCGGTCTCTCGATTTGCATCGCTCACGCCGGGCGTGGCGATGGTCCACGGTCTCTCTTCGCCGGGGGGGAACTCGGCGCTCGACCGCAGTCGAGGAGTTGCTAGCAGGCTGAATCGGCGACTTGCTGTCTGGACATCGGCGACTTGCTGTCGGGACTAAGGCCATTTCGGGTCTTGTGGAACCGACTTTGCACGCGAACGCCGAGCGCCTTACCCCAGCTTCGAAATGATCGACTCGTCGACGGGGCGCTTTCGCATCCGGGTGTCCGCGCGCGGTGAAGGAGTTTTTGGACGGAGTCACGAAAAGTGCGCACTGCTTGCCATCTGTGACCATCGAACCGTCATTGTCTGACCATGATGGTGACGGACGATAAAAAAAACGGCGGTTCCACCGTCGACGATGAGGGTCGGTGTTTCAGATTTGGAACGCTTGAGTTGCTGCGCGTCGGAAGAGGCGCAGCGACGGCGGCTCAGTTGCGCCACCCTGAGACGGGGAACTTTGGCCTTCCGGGATGGACCATGGCAGGGCGTCACCGAGTTACCATCAACGGCAATAGCTTTCATGCGCGCCGCGGCGAGCTGCTGCTGGACGCAGCGCTGAGCAACGGCATCGACCTGCCCCATGACTGCCGCGCCGGCCATTGCGGCACCTGCTGCGTGCGGCTGATATCCGGCGAGGTGCACGGCGGCGAAGGATCCGAGCCCGGCATCGTTCACGCCTGTCAATGCCGTATCGTCGCCGATGCGGTGATCGAGAAGGGCCAGCCGCCGGGTGTTCGCACCGTCGAAGGCGTGCTGAGCTCATTGCGCCTGCTATCGCCGGAGGTGATGGAAGTCGGCCTCAGGACCGACCGCGCCCTGCCCTATCGTGCGGGGCAATATGTGCAGGCGCGCTTCAGGGGTTATCCGAGCCGTCCCTATAGCATCACCCATCCCTTGCGCGGCAATCCGAACAGCGGCTCGGTCTGGTTCCATGTCCGGCGCATGAAGGATGGGCGTGTCAGTTCATCGTTCGGCAAGCGCATCACGCTGGGCCATCGGGTGACGCTGACCGGGCCGTATGGCTCGGCGCATTTCCGGCCCAATCTGGACAGCCGGCTGATTCTCGTCGCCAGCAACACCGGCTTTGCGCCGATCTGGTCGATCGCCGTCGCTGCGCTGCGCGAGAACCCGGAGCGCAGGATGATGATCATCGCCGGCGGCCGCACCATCGAGTCGCTGTATATGGGCCCGGCTCTCGGGCGGCTGGCCCGCTTCCCCAATGTCCTCGTCGTGCCGGTCTCCAGCACGCCGCAGAGCGTGAGCGCAGCGGTGAAGCCGGGCCGTCCGACCGACTATCTGCCGCGCCTGCTGCCGGCTGATGTGCTCTACGCCTGCGGCGCTCCGGGGATGGTCGACTCGGTCAAATCGATCGCGGCGCGCGCCGGCGCAGCCTGCTATGCGGATCCGTTCCTGCCCACCACCGACGACGCGGCCGAGGCAAGCGTTCTGACCCGC
>DATBSP010000032.1:0-5468 GCA_036559705.1 Hyphomicrobium sp. | reverse complement strand
TGCTCGCGTCTCTCCGCGAGGCGAAGTCCGGCATTGTTCGCGCCGACAAGTACGCAGAGCTCGGCTTCCGCTGCCAAGTGCACGGCGCCCCCAACATCGACTGGGAATCGCAGGTTCCGCGCAAGCCGCGCCGCTTCATGGGCGACGGCGTCGGCTGGAACTATATTGCGATGGAGCAGGCCATTCGCGACGCCGGCCTGGAAGAAAAAGACGTCATCAATGAGCGCACCGGCATCATCATGGGCGCGGGCGGCCCGTCGACGCGGGCCATCGTCGCTGCCGCCGACGTGACGCGCGAGAAGGACCCGCGCAAGGTCGGACCCTTCGAGGTGCCGAAGGCGATGTGTTCGGGCCCCTCCGCCGCCCTCGCGACCAGCTTTCAGATCAAGGGCGTCAACTATTCAATCGCGTCCGCCTGCTCAACCTCCGCGCACTGCATCGGCAATGCCGCCGAGCTCATTCAGTGGGGCAAGCAGGACGTGATGTTCGCTGGCGGCTGCGAGGAACTCGACTGGACCCTGTCGGTGCTGTTCGACGCCATGGGGGCCATGTCCTCCAAGTTCAACGACACGCCGGCGAAGGCCAGCCGTGCCTACGACAAGAACCGTGACGGTTTCGTCATCGCTGGCGGTGCCGGTGTCGTCGTGCTCGAGGAGCTCGAGCACGCCAAGGCGCGGGGCGCGCGCATCTATGGTGAGGTCGCCGGTTACGGCGCCACCTCGGACGGCTACGATATGGTTGCGCCGTCGGGTGAGGGGGCCGTGCGCTGCATGCAGCTGGCTCTCAGGGGTCTCGACGGCAAAGGCATCGGCCAGAAGGTCGACTACATCAACCCGCACGGCACCGGCACGCCCATCGGCGACCTGCGCGAGATCGAGGCGATCCGCGCCGTGTTCAATGGCGACGTTCCGAAGATCGCCGCCACCAAGTCGCTTACCGGCCATTCACTCGGTGCCGTTGGCGTCCAGGAGGCGATCTTCTCGCTCCTGATGATGAACAATGGCTTCATCTGCGAGAGCGCCAATATCGAGGAGATCGATCCGGAGCTGGCCGATATGCCCATCGTGCGCGAACGGATCGATAATGTTAGCCTTAACTGTGTGATGTCGAACAGCTTCGGCTTCGGCGGCACCAATGCCACGCTCGTTTTTCGGCGTGTAACGAGCTAGAACGGCCCGCAGAACGCTGTCCTGCCGGGAACAGCCGCCCGGCGTGTAACGGCTATTAACCCGCGGCGGCGGCTTCGAGCTGTCGACAATTATTCAAGGAACGACAGGAACTCCCATGACCGAGATCGATCTAGCCAAACCTGGCCCGATCATGGCTGGCAAGCGTGGGCTCATCATGGGCGTCGCCAACGAGCGTTCAATCGCCTGGGGCATCGCCCGCATCCTCGCCGGCCAAGGCGCGCAGCTCGCCTTCACCTATCAGGATGGTGCATTCGGGCGCCGCGCCCTGCCACTCGCCAAGCAGCTCGGCTCGGAGATCATCGAACCGGCCAACGTGCTCGACCTCGATAGCGTCGATCGCGTCTTCGCCCGCATCAAGGAGAGCTGGGGCAACCTCGACTTCGTCGTGCACGCGCTTGCCTATTCCGATCCGCGCGAGCTCTCGGGCCGCTACGTCAACACCACGCGCGACAACTTCACCAACACGATGGTGATCTCGTGCTTCTCGTTCACTGAAGTCGCCAAGCGCGCCATCCCCTTGATGCAAAACGGCGGCTCGTTGCTGACCCTTAGCTACGGCGGCGCTACGAAGTCCGTGCCGTCCTATAACGTGATGGGCGTCGCCAAGGCCGCCCTCGAGGCATCCGTGCGCTATCTCGCAGCCGACCTCGGCCCGCAGGGAATCCGCGTCAACGCGCTGTCCGCCGGTCCGATGCGCACCCTTTCGGGCGCCGGGGTTTCCGACGCGCGTGTCATCTTCAACTATCAGAAAGAGCACGCGCCACTGAAGCGCACGCCAACCCTCAACGAGGTCGGTGGCTCAGCGCTCTACCTGCTTTCCGACCTGTCGGGAGCGGTGACCGGCGAGGTTCATTTCGTCGACTGCGGGTATTCAACCGTCGCCATGCCCAGCCTCGATGCGCTGAAGCAGCTCGATAGCGAAACCACCACCACACCCGGTGGACGTTCGCCGTCGGAAGCCGCTGAGTAGAAGCTTCACATCTTGACGGGCTGACGATGGCGCCCCACACACGCGCATGATCGGTGTTTTCGACACAGGCCTCGGGGGGCTTACCGTGCTGCGCGCGCTCGTCGTCCGGTTCCCCGACAAGCCCTTTCTCTACCTGGGCGACCACGCTCACGTGCCCTATGGCGACCGCCCCTCCGCCGAGGTCATCGATCTGACGCGCACCTGTGTCGAAGCGCTGTTCTCGCAAGGGTGCAAGCTCGTCCTGCTCGGCTGCAACACGGCAACCGCAGTCGCCGCGAGGCATCTGCAGCAGAAATGGTTGCCCGCAAGCCCTTGGCACGGCCACAATGTGCTCGGCATCGTGGCGCCAACCGTCGAGGGGGCGACGCAAACGCCGTGGGCTGTGTCTACCCCTCAGTACCCGCAGAAGTACAACACCGACCTCATCGCCGTGTTCGGCACGACGCGCACCATAACCTCCGGCGTCTACCCCGAGGAGATCCGCAAGCGCTGCCCGCGCGTCACCGTCGTGCAGCAGATCTGCTCGCGCCTTGTTGGTGCCATCGAGGACGAGGCGCCTGAGGCCGAGCTGGAGCGCCTCGTCGAGGACGGCGTGCGCGGCCTGATGGAGCAGACGAACGGAGTGCCCCCGCACCGGGCGATCCTGGGTTGTACCCACTTCCCCCTGGTCGAGCATCTGTTCCGCCGGCATTTGCCGCCGTTCACGCGCATCCTCTCGCAGCCGGAGGTCGTTGCCGACAGCCTCGAGGACTACCTCGCCCGCCACCAGCACTACGTGGCCGGAGATCGTGGCCCTTCGCTCACATTGATGACGACCGGCAACCCAGTCCTGATCAGCGGCCGTGCCCGGGTGTTCTGGCCGGAAGTTGCTTCCTTCGAGCTTGCCGCCGCCTGACGTGGGTCAACGCTCGCTAAACGCATAGCCCTTCTTATATTAGGGTCCCGCCGACGAGGACCCCGTCATGGCCGATAAGCCGCACGCTGCCGGCGCTACGCTCGCCCACCCGCATGCCCACGCGCACGGCGATGGCTGCTGCGGGCAGAAAGCTACCCAAGCGGCCGACGCTCCACATTCGCTGGCCGAAGATCCCGTGTGCGGGATGAACGTCGATCCGCATACGGCGAAGCACCGCGCCGAGCACGGCGGGCGCACGTACTACTTCTGCAATCCCGGCTGCCGCGCCAAATTCATCGCCGATCCTGAGCGCTACCTGGCGAAGGAAAACGCGCCGCTGGGGCCGGTTGTGCCCGGCACGATCTACACCTGCCCGATGCACTCCGAGATCCGCCAGGTCGGCCCCGGCTCGTGCCCGATTTGCGGCATGGCACTCGAGCCGGTTGAAGTGAGCATAGGACACGGTCCGCACCCCGAACTCGTCGACATGCAGCGCCGGTTCTGGATCGCGCTAGCGCTGACGGTGCCAGTGTTCGTGCTGGAGATGGGCAATCATCTGCTTGGCTGGGACCATGTCGTCCCGGGCTCGGTTTCGAATGGGGTGCAGCTCCTGCTGGCGACGCCGGTCGTGCTGTGGGCTGGCGCGCCGTTCTTCGAGCGCGGGTACCACTCGGTACAGACGCGCAATCTCAACATGTTCACGCTGATCGCACTCGGCATCGGCGCGGCCTACGCCTACAGCGTCGTCGCCACGCTGCTGCCGGGCGCGTTCCCCGCAGCCCTCCGCGGCCACGACGGGTCGGTGCCGGTCTACTTCGAGGCGGCGACCGTCATCACTGTGCTGGTGCTGCTTGGGCAGGTGCTCGAGCTCAAGGCGCGCGAGAGCACCGGCGGTGCCATCCGCGCCCTGCTCGATCTTGCCCCGAAGACCGCGCGTCGCGTCGCGGCGGACGGCACCGAGAGTGAAATTCCGCTCGATGAGGTCGTCATCGGCGATCGCCTGCGCGTGCGCCCCGGGGAGAAAATTCCTGTCGACGGCAAAGTCGTCGAGGGCCGCAGCGCCGTCGATGAATCGATGGTGACCGGCGAGTCGATGCCAGTGAGCAAGTCCATCGGCGCCGGCGTGATCGGCGGCACGCTCAATCGCAGCGGCGCGCTGATCATCGAGGCCGAACGTGTCGGGCGCGACACCATGCTGGCACGCATCGTCGCGCTTGTCTCGGAGGCGCAGCGCAGCCGCGCGCCGATCCAACGCCTTGCGGACGCGGTGGCAGGTTGGTTCGTGCCCGCCGTCATCCTGACCGCGGTTCTGGCGTTTGCCGCGTGGATGATTTGGGGGCCGGAGCCGCGTTTCTCGTACGCGCTCGTCGCCGCCGTCGCCGTGCTCATTATCGCCTGTCCGTGCGCGCTCGGCCTAGCTACGCCGATGTCGATCATGGTCGGTGTCGGGCGCGGCGCCGAGGCCGGTGTGCTGATCAAGAACGCTGAAGCGCTGGAACGGCTGGAGAAGGTCGATACCCTCGTCGTCGACAAGACCGGCACGCTGACCGAAGGCCAGCCGGCAGTTACTGCCGTGGTGCCGGCCGCCGGCTTTGACGAGGCGAGCCTCCTGCGGCTCGCCGCCAGTGTCGAGAGGGCCAGCGAGCATCCGCTGGCAGCGGCCATCGTTGCCGCGGCAGAGGCGCGCAAGCTCATGCTCGCGCCGGCAGCGGACTTTGACTCGCCCACCGGCAAGGGTGCCTTCGGAACGGTCGAGGGCAGGCGCATCGTCCTCGGCAACGCGATCTTCCTCAAAGAGCAGGGCGTTGACATCGCCCCGCTCACCGGCGAGGCCGAGCGGCTGCGCGCCGACGGCGCCACGGCGATCTTTGTCGGTGTCGACGGCAAGGCGGCCGGCGTTCTCGCCATCGCCGATCCGATCAAGGCATCGACGCAGGCAGCGCTCGAAGCATTGCGCGCCGATCGCATTCATATCGTCATGCTGACGGGCGACAACCGCACCACGGCGCAGGCCATCGCGCGCCACCTCGGCATTACCGAGATCGAAGCCGAAGTGCTCCCGGAGCAAAAGAGCGCTGTCGTCGACAAGCTGAAGCGTGATGGCCGCGTGGTCGCTATGGCCGGAGACGGTGTCAACGACGCCCCGGCGCTCGCGGCCGCCGACGTCGGCATTGCCATGGGTACCGGCACCGATGTCGCGATTGAAAGTGCCGGCGTCACGCTGCTGCGCGGCGATCTGCAGGGCATCGTGCGGGCGCGGCGGCTGTCGGTTGCCACCATGAGCAATATTCGCCAGAACCTGTTCTTCGCCTTCGTGTACAACGCCGCGGGCGTGCCGATCGCTGCGGGGGTGCTCTATCCGGCATTCGGCATCCTCTTGTCGCCGATCATCGCCGCGGCCGCGATGGCGCTG
>DATBSP010000031.1:0-75880 GCA_036559705.1 Hyphomicrobium sp. | reverse complement strand
GCGATCTAAAAGAAGAACTGAAGGGGGCTGCGACGGCCCCTTTTTCAGGGGAAACGCCGCGTAGGCTAGAACAGTCAATGGGGATCTCATGAAGAGCGCTAGCGATGTCCTGAAGATGGTCAAAGACAAGGACGTCAAGTTCGTCGATTTCCGCTTCACTGACACCAAGGGCAAGATGCAGCACGTGACCGCGCATGCGAGCACGGTCGGCGAAGACACGTTCCAGGAGGGATACGCTTTCGACGGCTCCTCGATCGCCGGCTGGAAGGGCATCGAGTCCTCTGACATGCTGCTGATGCCGGACGCCGCCACGGCTCACCTCGATCCGTTCTTCGCCCAGTCGACGGTCGCCATCTTCTGCGACGTGCTGGAGCCCACCACCGGCCAGTTCTACGAGCGCGACCCCCGCGGCATCGCCAAGAAGGCCGAGGCCTACATGAAGTCGACGGGCGTCGGCGACACGATCTTTATGGGCCCGGAAGCCGAGTTCTTCATTTTCGATGACGTGCGCTTCTCGGCCGATCCGTACAACACCGGATTTCGCGTCGACTCGACCGAGCTGCCCACGAACACCGGCACCGAGTACGAGATGGGCAACCTTGGTCATCGCCCGCGCACCAAGGGCGGCTACTTCCCCGTGCCGCCGATCGACAGCTGTCAGGACATTCGCTCCGAGATGATCTCGGTGATGGCCGAGATGGGCGTCGCCGTCGAAAAGCACCACCACGAGGTGGCCGCCGCCCAGCACGAGCTCGGAATCAAATTCGCCCCGATGGTCAACATCGCCGACCATCTGCAGATCTATAAGTACGTCATTCACATGGTCGCTCAGGCCTACGGCAAGACGGCGTGCTTCATGCCCAAGCCGATCTTCGGCGACAACGGCTCGGGCATGCACGTGCACCAGTCGATCTGGAAGGGCGGTAACCCGGTCTTTGCCGGCAACAAGTACGCCGACCTTTCGGAGACGGCGCTGAGCTACATCGCCGGCGTCTTGAAGCACGCCAAGGCGATCAACGCCTTCACCAACCCGACCACCAACTCCTACAAGCGTCTGGTGCCGGGCTACGAGGCCCCCGTGCTGCTCGCCTACTCGGCGCGCAACCGGTCCGCCGCGTGCCGCATCCCGCACGTGTCGAGCCCGAAGGCAAAGCGCTTCGAGGTCCGTTTCCCCGATCCCGCCGCCAATCCCTATCTCGGATTCACGGCGATGCTCATGGCCGGCCTCGACGGCATCGCCAACAAGCTCAATCCCGGCGACCCGATCGACAAGAACCTGTACGACCTGCCGCCTGCCGAGCTCGCCAGCATCCCGACGGTATGCGGCAGCCTGCGCGAGGCACTCGACAGCCTCGACAAAGACCGCGGTTTCCTCAAGATGGGCGGCGTCATGAACGACGACATGATCGACGCCTACATCGAGCTGAAGATGGCGGAGAACATGCGCTACGAAATGGCCCCGCATCCGATCGAGTACGAAATGTACTATTCGGTCTGATCGGCCTTACGGACGACACAGCGAGGCCCGGGAGCGGTCCCGGGCCCTTCGCATTTCAGCGCGGGATCAGAAATAGAAGAGCACGGCGACGAACACCGCCGCCCAACCGACAAGCCACAGCCGGCGCGCCTGGCTGCCAATCCACACACCCGAGCGCCGCGCAACCTCCGACCATGAGATCTGCGCGAATACAGCGATGAATAGCCCGCTGCCCAGCCCGGCAACGACCGAGCGATAGTCGAGCGTCGGGCCGCCGATCTCGAAGCCGCCGATGTTGGTAGTGGTGCCGGTGCCGGACGGCGCCACCATCAACACGGCAGCAATCATCAGGCCCAAGGCGAGCATTGAGAAGAAGCTGAGAACCGACCGCATGACGGCACCCGGAAAGGCAATGGTCCGCGCAAATTACACGCGCGATTTCAATAAGCACTTAACCATGCGTACGCCCGTTCACTGGCTTCGGGCGTTGGTTGACAGGGTCGCCATCCGGGCCCAGGGTTGCATGACCCTCTCATGACAAAGGAGGTTTAAGAAAATGTGGCCGCCCGGTCGACCGAAGCCGCTACGCGCGACGCCCTGGTGGACGTTGCGGGGAGCGGCCAAGCCAAAAATCAGAAGACACTGGCGGAAGGTTCAGCAGGCTGTCGCCGGCGCTGTTTGGGATGGGATCGGCGTCATCACGCTGCAACATCCGCATTAGCCCACGCGATGGGCAGGGCTTTATGACGGAGCAGGGCTGCAGCCTTCAGGCGCGCCGCTCCTAGTCAAATAGGCCCAAATGGAACCCGGACGGCCTATGCCGTGCCGGGTTCCTCGCTTCTGGTAGTATGTACAGCCGTGGCAATCCACCGCTTCATCCCCTGAGGCTATTTGTAGAAAATTTACCATATGCATGGCACGTTCGGTGCGCGGAGGGACGATTATGCTCGTCTTTCAAAGCCCTGCGACCGCCAGTTCAGTCGGCGTGCCAGCGCGGCCCGAAGGCCGACATGAAGGCATGATATCGGCCGGACATGCTGCGATTGCGGGACACAACTGGAGCAGCGCCATGCGCGCCGTTACATCCGACCGTGAAACTGCGGCCCCTGCGGAAAACTTCCTGCGGGTGCTCGATCAATTCGCCGCGCTGCGCAGCTATTCGAGCGCCGCTCCGACCTCAGGCGGCTTTCGCGTGCTGTCGTCGCATGGCGAGGCGCGCCGCCAATCGCATCGCTCCATCGCGCCAACGGTTGGCGCACGCCCCGGTGCCCGCACGCGCCTCACCGGTTTCCTTTCTGTGCTGTTCGTCGGCGGCCTCGGCCTCGCTGTCCTCGCCGGTCCGGCCAATTGCCCGTGCTCGACTGCCTTCACCGTCGCCAACCAGTCATCGCCGTCGCGACTAGGCTATGCGCAGAACGCGATCCTGGTGACCACGCGCGAGGTTGCTTCGGACGACGCGGCGGTGCCGACGCGAACCACCGCCGCACTCATCGAGCCGCAAGAGAGCGCTGAAGGCATATCGCCGATCACGACGTCGGCTGTCGAGCCGTCGAGTGACGTGCCGACCGTGAAGGGCGATGACCTTCCTGCCTCTGCCGTCGACCGCCTGCCGGTGAACATCGAGCAGGTCGCCGATGCCGAGCCGGCAACCATCAAGCTTGCCGCTGCCGCGATCATCGATAACGACTCTCCCCCATCACTCCCTGTCATCGATGTGGCAACGCCGCCGATGCATGACGCAACCGCCAGCGAGCGAGAGCGAGGGCGCGAGCCGGTGGCCAAATCGCGGGCGGTACGTAAGCACACGCCGGTGCGGGCCTATCGCACGCCAAAGCAGCAAGCCGTACAAGCCAAAACCAGCAATCCGGACGGAGCGCGAGTGGCGCGCGCGCCAAAATGGGCGCAGCAGATGTTCGTGACGCCCTGGCAGAGCAGAGCCTTCGCCTACACGCAGTAAGTCGGAGACCCGAGACGCCATCGCCGCGACACACGGCCCCGGCAAGTTCGCCGCATGAGACGCGAACTTGTACCTATCGCCGCACTGTTACTTGTCGCCGCGCCGGCCGTCGCAGTGGCGGCGCCCGGTTACGCCTGGCAGTTCGCACCCGGCGAGCAGACGTTTGCCGAGCGCATTCCTCCTCCGCCCGGCTTTTCACGCACGAGCGTCGCCGCAGATAGCTGGGCCGCGTGGCTGCGCGGCCTCCCCATGAAACCGGCGAACGCACCCGTGCTGATCTACACGGGCGCGCAGAAGTGGCGGCAGGACGTGCACGCTGCCGTCATCGACATCGACGTGGGTAAGCGCAATCTGCAGCAGTGCGCCGACGCCATCATGCGCCTGCGCGCCGAGTGGCTGTTCGCCGCCGACCGCAAGGGCGACATCCGCTTCAACGACACCGAGGGTAAGCGGCTGACCTTCTCCTCCCGCCGCGACAGCGGCTATGCCGCGTTCCGCAAATACATGGACTATGTGTTCGCGTACGCCGGCACCTACTCGCTCGAACGCGAACTGAAGCCGGCGCCGCTGGCGTCCCTGCAGACCGGGGACGTATTCATCAAGGGTGGCTTCCCCGGCCACGCCGTGCTCGTCGCCGACACGGTCGAGAACGCACAGACGGGCGAGAAGCGCTTCCTGCTCGTGCAGAGCTACATGCCCGCACAGGAAATGCACGTCCTCAAGAACCTGGCCGCCGGCGACGGTTCGCCGTGGTACCCGGCAGCGTTTGACGGCGAACTCGTCACACCCGAGTGGACCTTCCCCGAAGGCGCATTGCACCGCTGGCCCTGATCGGCGCGCTAGTAGCTGACAATCACTACCGACAGCAGGCTCACGACAACGAACGTGCCGAACCCGGCCAGCGCCTTCATCGCCGAGTTCGGGTCGGCGTGCGTCATCATCTCATTGAGGGCGACGCCGAGCCCCGCCAAGGCGATGGCGAACAGCACGAGGCCGACGAGCACTCCGAAAAATCCACGCATCCTTGTCTCTCCCTGTGGTGCCGGCGGTAGCGCCGGTCTGTTATGGCTTGCTTGGGCGCGCGGAGGTCGCGCGGCGTTTCCCTTTTGAGGCACGCCGCGGGCGGCACGGTCAACACCTTTTGCTTTGGGTGCGCTGCGGCTAGGGCTGCGCTGGCACTGGCGGCGGCTCGGCCTCGATGGCGACAGGGCTGTCGAGCGCGCCGGGCAACGGACGCACAGCGACGTAGAAGGCTGTCGAGGCGAGCAGCAAGACGATCACCGACACGATGACAATGGTGCTCCGCTTGCTGGCCCACACCCACGCCGGGTTGATGAGGCCGAGGATCAGGTACAGCACCGCGAGAAGGGTGATGAGCTGAAACGACCAGGACGAATAGTCAAGGAGGGCGTCTGACATGGGCCTTGCCTCCAGAGGGGCGCGGAAGTGCCGGAACATATTGGCGGCGCCGGCTTAACGGTTTGCCAATCGCAGCAGGCGCCCCCGGGTTGCTGCCACACCCGTTTCTCAGCTAGCGGCGGCGAGCGCCAGCGGTAGCGCATCAGCGAAGATGGCTAGATCCTCATCACGACCGCAGCTTACGCGAATGCAGCGGTTGAGCGGCGAGACACCCGGCATGCGCGCGAACACGTCATGCGCCAGCAGCCCTTCGAGCACGCGCTTGGCGAAGTCGCCGTCGCGGCCGCAATCTATCGAAACGAAGTTGGCGGCCGAACGCAGCGGCTCGAGGCCGTTGGCACGCGCGATGGCGCCGATGATGCCGCGCGCCCGCACGATGCGTGCCACGGCATCGGCGAGGTATTCCTGGTCCTCGAGTGCGGCGAGCGCACCGATCTGTCCGACGCGGTTAATGCCGTAGTGATTGCGGATCTTCTCGAAGGCGCTGATGACGCCCGCCTCGCCGAGGCAGTAGCCTATGCGTGCGCCGGCGAGACCATATGCCTTGGAGAAGGTGCGAAAGCGCAGCACCTGCGGATTGCCGACGTCGACGGGCAGCAGCTCGTCTGCCGGCGCGGTATCGCAATAAGCCTCGTCGAGACAAAGCAGGACGCCCGCCGGCAAGCGCGCGATGAGCGCCTGCAGCGCGTCGACGCCACAGAATGATCCCATCGGGTTGTCGGGATTGCAGACGTAGAGGATGCGCGCGTCCTGGCGTTGCGCCGCGGCGAGGAGCGCGTCGAGATCGGGGCGATCGTCGCGATAAGGAACGCGCACCAGGCGTCCGCCGCCACCGGCGACGTGGAAGTTGAAGGTTGGATAGGTACCGTCTGACGTGACCACGGTGGAGCCCGGCTCGACGATAAGCTTCACGGCGAGGCCGAGCAGTCCATCGATGCCTTCGCCGATCACAATATTGTCGAGGTCGACACCGTGAAAATCCGCCAGGGCGGCGCGCAGGTCGTGGCTCTCGGGGTCGGAGTACATCCAATTGCCGTCGGCTGCCGCGCGCATGGCGGCGAGCGCCTTCGGCGACGGCCCAAACAGGCTCTCGTTGGCGCCGAGGCGGGCGCGAAACGGACGGCCGCGTGCGCGCTCCTGCGCTTCCGGGCCGATGAAGGGCACGAAGCCGGGCAGGCTGTCGACGAGGGCGGTGAAGCGCGGACGGGACATGATTGTGTTTCGCAACGGTGCTAGGCGGATCGGTTTGACGCTATGGCTCTGGCCTGAGCGCGGCGCCGCGTCAACAGTGGCATTGCAGGTGACGAATTGGAACTTGCAGAATTGCGGCGCATCTACGCGCGCCAGATGCTCGCGCTGGCAAACGCGCTGGCCGATACGCAGCTGGAGGACGCATTCGCCGCCGTCCCGCGCGAGAGCTTCCTGGGCAACGGTCCGTGGCGCATCATGACGCCGTGGTCGCCGTATACCACTGTTCCCGAGCAAGACCCTGCACTGATCTATCAGGATGTCGTCGTGGCGCTCGATGAGGAGCGCGGCATTAACAACGGCAGCCCTTCCCTGCACGCCCGCTGGATGCATCTCGTCTCGCCGCGCCGAGGCGAAAGGGTGGCGCATATCGGCGCCGGGGCCGGCTACTATGCGGCGATCCTCGCCGAACTCGTTGGCAACGAAGGTCGCGTGGCAGCGGTCGAATACGACGCGGGGCGTGCTCAAAGCGCTAGGGACAATCTCAAGGACCGCTCCAACGTCGAAGTCATCGCAGCAGATGGACTCCGCTGGCCACAACGGCCCGCCGACATAATCTAAGTGAACTTTGCAGCCCCGCGGCCGGCCGATGCGTGGATCGATAACCTTGCGGTGGGAGGCCGGTTGCTCCTTCCGCTCGGCGTCCCGCGCGAAAGCCCGACGGGCGGCGGCTGGCGCGGCTTGAACGCGCTCGCACTGTTGGTGACGCGCCTCGGCCACGGCTTCGCGGCGTGTGTGCTGGGTCAGATCGCCATCGTCTTCGCCGACGGCGAAAGCAGCGTCCGGTCGGATGCGGAGGTGCGCGCGTTGCAGATCAGCTTCGAGAACGGTGGCTGGGAACGGATCAAAAGCCTCGTCTGGAACGAGCCCGCCGACGAGGCGCAATGCTGGCTCAAAGGATACGGCTGGGCACTTAGCTTCAAGGACCCGTAAGCTAGATCAAGCCGAGCTCGGCGAGCTCGCGGCGCATCTTGGGCGGCAGCTCGGCGAGCTGCCTGTCGCCGCGGCCAAGGTCGGGTGGAGCGTCAGCGGCGTCGAGATAGCGCCAGCCCCGGAAGGCGCGGTGCGGGACGGGGCGCACCGGCACGAGCGCGGCGTCGAGCACGATGAGACAGGCCGGCGAGCCGTCTGACTTCTTGCCCTGCTCGAAGCCGAGCAGCTTCTGACGCGCCTGCACGATGCCTTTGATGACCCAGTAGAGCGAGCCCCCATCGAGCAACTCGTGGTCGCGCTTTGGCGTCTGGAACGTGGTGTGGAAGATGCGCGAGCTCTGGCCGGCCTTCTTACGCTCGGCAGCGCGCGCCTTCTGCCAGTCGGCCAGGTCCTCGATCGAGGCGGCGCCGACGCAAAGCTTGATGAGGTGCAGAGTCATGGGCTTCTCCCGCAACCGGGCATGACCACCAACTTGAACCGCCGGCGATGCGGCGGCGAGCGCAAACACTGCGGCATCCACAGCTTGCCGGCTACTTCGCCGTGCACGAGCCCGCGTACTGCGCGACGACGGGCTGGCCGAGCACGCCGAAGTGGCGCGAGTGCACGGCAGGATAGGTGCCGCTGGTGGCGTCCTTGTCGTACACGGTGGTCAGATTGAGAAAGCCCTCGTTGACGACCTCGAGAAAGTGGTTGGCGTTGATCGCCCGCACGATCTTCAGGGAGGCCGGCTTCGGGCTGCCTTCGGTGACGAGCAGCGCCGTCTGCCGATCGAGATCGATGTCGGCGATGGCGAAGGCGATGGGCTCGGACGCCTTGCTCTTGAAGGCGCCGTCCTCAAAGGTCCACGCCGTGCCCGTCGCGAACGTGCACGCGTAGCCCTTAGGATCGTCGTCGGCGCGCACGATGCCGGGAGCGACCGCGGCGAGCGCCAAGGCGAGAGCGGCAAACTTTTTGATGTGCATATACCCTTCCCCAGGCGACTCTTATGCCGCGCCCCGCACCAGGTCATTGAACCGCGTACGCCCGGCCCGCGCAACCGTGCGCGCAGCCGCCTTCCGCGGCCCAGCGCCGCGCGGGGTGCCTTCAATCCGCCCCGATTGCGGTCTCGATAGCCGCAGCGATTAGGTGGGGACAATGGTCCGATTGCGGGCTCAACTTCTTGCGGCGGTGGCGAGCGCCTTGGTGTGCGGCTGCGCCGGAAAAACGGTCGATACGCCCCCCAACCTCGTCAGCGATGTGCCCGCGCCGCAGGACGCCGGCGTCACCACCGGCGCCTTGCAGACATCCGGCTACCAGCTCAGCGAAGAGGAGCTGAAGTTCGACTGCAAGAAACTCACCGGCCTCATGCAAATCCGCATCCTGCAAATGCGTGGCTATGACTCGAACAAAAAGGCCTCCGCCGCCGCGCGGGGAATTCAGTCGCTGGCGACACCTATTTTTGGCGGCACCAAGGAGGGCGTCGACCCCGACGGGCAATACCGCAAAGACCTCGCCATGCTGCAGGCCTACAACCGGCAGCTTGGCGTCAAGCAGTGCAAGACCTTCGACCTCGACGCCGAGCTGGCAGCGACGGCGACCGACGTGACGCCGGAGCCGCGCGACAAGCCGAAGGCGAACTAGCCGCGCCGCCCGGGTTACCGGCGTGACGCGCTTCTGGTGTAAACGTCGCGTTTAGACGATCATCGGAATCGCAATGCCGGCAGAACCATCCGCAACCCCCGATCGACCCAGCCACATTCCGTGGCCGCCGATCCTTTTGGCCGGCAACGTCATCGGCGCCATCGCGCTTGGCTACCTGGTGCCGCTCCAATGGCCCGGAATGGACGATTTTGCAGCGCGCACCATCGGGCTCACGATTGGCGCTGCCGGAGTCGGGCTGCTCGCCTGGGCCATCATGACGCTGCGCCGGCACGGCACGACGGTGCTGCCTGACGTCGGTGCCACGACGCTGGTCACCGACGGTCCCTATTGGCGCTACCGCAATCCGATCTACCTCGCCGACGCCATGATCCTCCTCGGAGTCGCTGAGCTGACGAAGAACGTGTGGCTCGTCGCCGCCGCGGCGGCGTTCGCCGGGCTCGTCACCTGGCTCGCCATTCTGCCGGAGGAGCGCCATCTCGAACGGCGCTTCGGCAAGGCCTATCTCGACTACAAAGCGAAGTCGCGCCGCTGGATTTGAGGAAGCGCGATGGCCACCGACTTCGGCGAAAAAGAGCGCGCCTTCATCGACGGGCTGAAGGAGAACACCGGGCGCGATCTTGGCGAGTGGATGCAGGCGATCTCGGCGACGGGCTTGCCGCACCGCAACGACATCATCGACTGGCTGCGCCACAAGGGCTTCATGTTCTCCAAGGCCTCGTGGCTCGAGCGCATCCACCACAACGGCGGCAAGCCAATCTATGCCGATGTGCCCAAGGAAGCCGCGCCGCGCCGGCCTCCACGTCGGCGAGAGAGCAAGCCGGCCACGATCCTGCCGCCCACCGTCCCGGCAGCGCCCGCACCTGCCCAGCCGCCGGCCGCGCCCACTGCCGCGCCGGGGCCCGCCGGCGATCTCGATACAGTGCTCGCCAAGGCCAAGGCGTATCGTCCCCTCGCCCAGCTCGTGCTGGCGAAGATCAAGTCCGTGCGCCCCAGCGCCAGTTTCACGGCGCGCGAAAGCTCAGTCTCGATTGGCGACCCGCACGTGTTCGCTGCCCTCGGCATCTCCGGCAAGGAGCTGCGCCTGCATCTGACGCTCGGTGAGCATCCTTTTGATGATGTCGCCAAAAAAGGACAGGCGGGCGGCGGGCTTGGCAAAGGCGAGGCGCTCTCCCACATGCTGGTGCTGACGGACGCGCGCCAGATCGATCAGCGCTTCATGGAACTCGTCGCTCTCGCCAAGGCGAACGGCAGAGCCCGAACCATCGAATAGCCCGAATTCTGCGCCCTTGTGCGACCCGAATTTGGAGGCTTTTGCCATGACTGCCGACGTTAGTTGGCCCACCGCCGCGCTGGCCCTCGCCGCGCTATTCGGCACAGCGATTTCAGTCGATGCACAGAGCGCGCAACGCGACGGCATCGCCGACCTGATCTCCAAATCGGCGCGCGAGGCAAAGGCAGAGAAGGTAGCCGAGACGACGCCGCCTGCCGGCAAACCGGCGGTCGTCGGGCCGCCCGCGCCCGCTGCCGCACCCCAAGCGGCAGCCCCCGTCGTGCCGAAGGACCCGCGCGAGGGCGAGCAGGCATACGAGCAGGCGCGCCAGCTGATGCTCGCCGTCGACGCCATCCTGCGCGACACCGCCGAGCAGCGCACCGAGGCGCAGAAGCTCCCCGGGCGCGATGAGTTCATCTTGACGCCGCTATGGACGGAAACGCGCGAAGACCGCGAAGCGCGCATCCGCAACCTGCTCGATTCGGCCCTCGGCATTGTCACCGACGTGCCCATCGTCGACATGCAGAAGAAGGTCGAGGGGCTGCGTCAGAACATCCGCGACATCGAAGCCAACATCGCGACGCTGAAGGAAAAGCAGATCACGGCGCCGAAGGATGCCATGTTGCCCGGCGTGCTCAACGACACGGTGTCGAGCCTCGACAGCAATATCAAGGAAGCCGAGCAGCGCATAACCAAGAACCAGGACGAGATTGCCAAGACGAAGACGGAGATCGCCGGCGCGCTGGCGAAGTCGGGTGTCGAACTGACGCCAGACCAGGTGGACCTATTGCTCGACAGCGTGCTGTCGGGCGATCTCGTGCGCCTCGTTGCGGTGTTCAACGCCGCGAAGATCATCGACACCCAGCTTGGCAAGCTGTTGACCGCGGCCGGCGACAACATGAACTCGGCGCGCAAGTATTTCGCCATGCACGCGGCGCTGTTTGCCATGCTGGTGCACGCGCAAGGCTCGGCCATCGAGAAGATCGACACCAACTACATTCCGAAGCTCGACGCCATCCTGAAGGACATCACCTCGGCGCAGGCCAAGACGGCGAAGCTGCTGCAGGGCGAGAACCGTCCCGACCAGAAGCGCGCGCTCGAAGCCAACCGCGACGCGCAGAAGGTGGCGGCCGACGCAGCGAAGGGCTATCGCCGGTACCTGCAGCAGCAGCGCGAGCAGATCGCCAAGGCGCGCACGCGCGCGGTGCACGACCTGCGCATCGCCGACAACACCTACGAGACGGTGGAGGCGAGCTTCCAGCTGAAGAACCTGATGCGCGACAGCGCCGCCTCGTTCGAGGCGATCCAAAAGCTCGAGGCGCCGACCTTCGATCAGATTTTCAAGAACGAGGAGCTGCGCCAGGAATTCGAGAACCTGACCCGCCGGCTTGATGCTCCGTCGAGCTGAGTGAGCGCATCGAGCGCCGGCACCGATTGACCCCAAGCGGACAATCCGTCGAACTGGCGTTGGCGATCGGGTCAACGTCGTCGAGATGTCAGCTGTTCATCGAACCCGTCCAGGCACCTCTCACCGCAATGAGCGTACCTTGCGGCCGTTGTTACGACCGGTCGGCTTCCCAGTCGACCCAATCCACCGGATGTCTTTCTAGGTACGCGCTGACGGCCGCCCCAAGCGTAGGGAAAAAGGCTCGCTCGCCGAGCTGGGTGAATAATCCGAAGCGCTTCAGCTTATCCTTGACCGGGTCTTTCAGTTCAGCAAAGCAGAGCTCGATGCCCATCTCGCGCAAGGTATGGTCGAGCTCGGCCAGAATGTCAGCAGCTGTGATGTCGACGCTCGTGACGGGCTCGGCCGCCACGACCAGCCAGCGCACGGGAGTTGGCGACTTGTCGGCAGCCTCAAGTACCCGTTCCTGAAACAACTCGGCATTGGCGAAGAACAATGGCGCGTCCCAGCGGAAAAGGACAAGGCCGGGGATGAGGCGCGCATAGGGATAGCGAGTGATGTCGTGATAGCCCTTAACGCCGTCAGCCCTTCCCAATACGGCGGAGTGAGGCCGCCACGCACCCCAGAGAAATTCAATGATGGCGACGACTACGGCCAGCGCGATACCGGGGATAGCACCCAGAACCGCAACGCCGGCAAAACATAGCATCGAAAGCCAGAACTCCCATTGCTGAACTCGATAAATGCGGATGAGATCCTTTACTTCGATGAGCCCGATAGCCGAGGCAATGACGACGGCGGCAAGCGCGCTGTTGGGCAGGTGCTGAAGCAAATTTGGCGCCGCGACCAGAAGCAGTGCGACCGCTAGCGCGCCGACCACGCCGGTCATCTGTGTCTTTGCGCCGGCAGCCTCAGCAACCGGCGTGCGCGACGAACTGCTGCTGATTGGGAAGCCCTGAAAAAAGCCAGCCGCAAGATTGGCCGCTCCAAGCCCGACCATTTCCTGGTTGGGGTCGACATACGTCCGCGTGCGGGCCGCATAGGAGCGTGAGAGCACGCTGGTATCCGCGAACGAGACCAGAGCGACGGCGAGACCGCCTGACAGCACCGCCGCAAAATCCGCAGAGTCGATCCATGGGATCGCGAAGGAGGGCAGGCCCTGCGGAAGCGGGCCCAGTACCGAGACGCCGCCACGCTCGGCGAGCCCCAGCACACCAACGGCAACCGTCGCGCCAACGACCGCAATCAAAATTCCAGGCAAGGTCTTGCTGCCCTTGAGCAGCAGGATCACGGCCAATGTGCTTACGCCGACGAGAGCCGCGATCCAGTTCGCTCCTCCACTGAAGATCTCATTCCCGATGGCCCACAAATCACGAAGCGGGCCAAGACTATCGATCGAGAAGCCGAACAGCTTGGGCAGTTGGCTGACCAAGACCGTCAAGGCAATCCCATTCATGTACCCATATCGGATCGGCTTGGAGAGCAGCTCGGTTATGAAGCCGAGCCGGGCCAATCCTGCTGCTATGCAGACGGTACCCGAGACAATCGCCATCATGCCGGCGAGAGCCACCGCTCGCATCGGATCTCCCCCCGAAAGCGGTAAAACTACAGCGAGGATTACCGCAGCCAGTGAGGAATCCGGACCTAGAACCAGGATACGGCTGGGTCCGAACAGCGCGTACGCCAACAGCGGGATGATGGTGGCGTACAAGCCGTTGATACCCGGGACGCCGGACGCGACAGCGTAGGCGATGCCCACGGGCACAAGCATGGTCGTAAGCACTAGGCCGGCTACGGCATCATGCCGAAACGATGCCAAATCGTATTGGCGAAGCGTTTGAAGCCCGGGCAGCCAATGCATCAAGCCAGTTTCGTTGCTTGACCGCCGGGGGCGCCGCGAGGGGCGACCTCGTTCATTGATCGGGGGCGCGGTTGGATCCGTGGTCATGCGCGGCAACATCTCGTTGGACTGGGTTGCATGACCTCATGCGGTAACTGGTTTGGTCGTCGACGGAGCATTATCCCACTGGACTTCGGCTGCAAGAGGTTCCAAGCCTTAAAATGGCATGCCGCCTGCAGGCCAAGGCCCTTGCCGGACATCTTGCCCGCAGCCGCCACCTCGTGCGCGACCGAACGGGGGAAGAAGCGAATGATGTTGAAATGGACGCTTGCTTTTGTCCCGCTGGCGATCGCGCTAGAGTACCTCACGCCGCAGAGCCATCTGCTGATTTTTGTCGCGGCGGCAATTGCCATCCTACCATTGGCCGCGTGGCTCGGCCGGGCAACGGAACAGCTGGCCGACCGCTCGGGCGAAGGAGTTGGCGGTCTTCTCAACGCAACTTTTGGCAACGCCGCCGAGTTGATCATCGCACTCGCCGCCCTGCGCGCCGGGCTTCATGATGTGGTGAAGGCAACGATCGTCGGGTCGATCGTGGGAAATATCCTGTTGGTGCTCGGAGCGGCGATGTTTGCCGGCGGCGTGCGCCATCAGGAGCAGTACTTCAATGAATCGGCTGGACGCGCTCAAGCCACGATGCTGACGCTAGCGGCAATCGCACTCGTAATCCCTGCCGCCTACAGCGCACTGGTGGGAGAGCTCTATCCAGGGGGAGGAATGGCTCTCAGCATATCGATTTCGTTGGTGCTCCTCTCCGTCTACGGCGCGTTCCTTCTGTTCTCTCTGTGGACTCACGCTGAGTCTTTTCGGGGCGTCGACGCGCCTGAGAACGTCGCACATTCGGATCCGTGGCCGCTTGGGCAGTCGATCGCGGTGCTCGCCGGAGCCACTGTCGCGATCGCATGGCTGAGTGAGATCTTGGTCGGCGCCATTGAGCCAACTGCGCACGAGCTCGGCCTCAGCAATATGTTTGTGGGCGTATTCATTGTCGCCATTCTTGGCAATGCCGCCGAGCATGCCACCGCCATCACGGCAGCAATGAAGAACCGCATGGACCTAAGCCTGTCCATTGCCATTGGATCGAGCGTGCAGGTCGCGCTGTTCGTTGCGCCTTTGCTGGTTCTGGCAAGTTTGGTCGTCGGGCCCCAACCTATGGATCTTCTTTTCGGCAAGGGCCTAGTTCTCGCCGTACTGCTGGCCGTTCTCATCACCGGACAGGTCGCCGGCGACGGCCGGTCAAATTGGCTGAAGGGCGTGCAGCTTCTTGCTGTCTACCTGATTTTGGGTCTGGCCTTCTTCCTCATTCCACAGGCCTAGCGAGCTTCAGCGTCGAGAAAGTCGAAAGGTGGATCCTCGGACCAAGTCCGAGGATGACAACTTCAGCCCAATACAAAAAGCTAACGGCGGTATTGGACGAACGGGCTCAAGGTGCCCAGCCGGTCGTAAAGGCGCCGCGCCTGGCGGTTGTCCTCTTTCGTCGCCCAGTAGGTGCGCGTCGAGCCGCGCCTGTCCGCTTCGTGATACACGGCCTCGATAAGCGCCCGGCCCGTTCCGTGATGGCGGGCGTTACGATCGACGTAGAGATCTTCCAGATAGCAATACGTCGTCGGCGACCACGTCGAGCGGTGGAAAAGCGCGTGCGCAAGGCCGATCGGGCGATCGCTCGCATCGACGGCAACGAGGCCGAGAAGGCCGTCCTGCTGGGCCAGCAGCCGTTGCCAGGCGACCTCGATGACGTCGCCCGGCACCTTCGCCTCATAGAAGTGGATGTAGCCCTTGAACAGGTTCTCCCACGCCGCGCGGTCGGTGGCCTGCAGCGGCCGCACGCGAACGTTGCTGTCGACGGTCATCCGCCTCTCCTCACCTGAGCCACAGGGTGGCGAGCCCGAGGAACGAGAAAAAGCCTACCACGTCGGTCACCGTCGTCACGAATACCGTCGAGGCGACGGCAGGATCAAAGCCCATGCGATCGAGCGCTAGCGGGATGAAGATGCCGGCCAGCGCCGCGGCGAGCAGGTTGACGATCATCGCCGCACCGATGACGAGGCCGAGCTGCTCGGTCCCAAACCAGGCGAATACGACAGCCGCCATGATCACTGCAAAAGCGAACCCGTTAATCAATCCGACCGCCGTCTCGCGCAACACAACGCGGACGATGTTCGCCGGATTGAGTTCTTTTGTGGCGAGCGCGCGCACGGCAACCGTCATCGTCTGCGTGCCGGCATTGCCTCCCATCGAGGCGACGATGGGCATCAGCACGGCGAGCGCCACCATGCTTTCGATCGTCGCGTCGAACAAGCTGATGACCGAGGAGGCGAGAACGGCGGTGAATAGATTGACGAACAGCCAGGAGAAGCGCGGCGGTGCGATCTCGCGCACGCTATCGCTAAGGCGCTCGTCGCCGACGCCGGCCAGCAGCTTGGCGTCCTCTTCGACCTCCTGCTCGATGACCTCCACGACGTCGTCGACTGTGACGACACCGACGAGGCGCTCGTCCTTGTCGACGACGGGCGCGGCCTTGAGGCCATAACGTTCGAACTGGCGCGCCACCGCCTCCTGGTCGGCCGTGGCCAGCACGATGTGCCGGTCCGTGTCCATGATCTTGTCGACCGTGACATTGCGCTTGGCGCGCAACAGCCGGCTGATATCGACGCTGCCGAGAAGATGAAAGCTGGGATCGATCACGAAGATTTCCGAGAACGTCTCGGGCAGATCCTGGGCGTCGCGCGCAAAGTCGATGACCTGCCCGACTGTCCAGAACGGCGGCACAGCCACGAACTCGGACTGCATCAAGCGGCCAGCGGTCTCCTCCGGGTAGAGGAGATTGCGTTCGACGGCCGCCCGATCGCCCTGCGGCAGCTGGTCTAGAATTTCCTTCTGGTCGCTCTTTTCCAGGCCGCCGATCAGGTAGGCAGCGTCGTCGCTGTCGAGCTCGGTGACGCCGCGTGCCAGAACGTCGTTCGGCAGTGCCTCGGAGATCTGGTCGCGGACCTTCTCGTCGACCTCGGTCAGCACCTCGAAGTCGAAGTCGGCGCCCAGCGCCTGGATGAGGCCGACGCGCTGCTCCGGCTCGAGGAGCTCGAGGAGATCGGCAAGGTCCGGGCCCTCGATATCCGCTACCAGCAACCGCACCTTGGCGGGATCGTTGTCCTCCAGAGCCTCGGCGACCACGCGCACGCGCTCGGCGGTCGGCGCCGTTCCGCGGCCATGCACGGCAATTTCCTCAGCCTCGGTCATCTGTGGGCGGACTCCGGGAGCGGCGGGCGGCGCGAACACCGCCCGGCAAGACATTTGCGCATCACGCTCGTGATGCTGAGGGTTTAGCACGTCGCGGTGCTTTGCGCGGCTGGTGCGCCGATGCAACAACCCGTCGAAGATGTCCCGACAGGGAAAATTTTTACAGAGAATTTTAGCTCTTCCACCCTACTTAAGTCAGGGGCCGTCGCGGGGTTCGCCACGCGCGCGTTGCAATTGGTCCAGGCGGACGGAATTGGCGGATGCGGCGTATTGGGGCGTTATCGGCTGTGTGCGCGTTCCTGCTGCTCGGCGGCGGGCTATTGGCGCGCGGAGCGCAGAGCGCGCCGCCGGTCGCCGCCTGCGCCACACATGACGACGTCCTCGGCCTGTCGCGCATGATCGAGGTCGACGCCGCCGGCGGCCCGCTGTTCGGCCGCGTAGCCAGCGGCGGTTACGACTTTCTCAAAGACGGCGAGGTCGTGCTAACCTTCGATGATGGGCCACTGCGTGCCTATACGCGCGCCGTCCTGAAAGCGCTCGACAAGCACTGCACCAAGGCGACGTTCTTCATGGTCGGCCGCATGGCCGTCGCCGATCCCGAGATGGTGCGCGAGGTGGCGAGCCACGGGCATACGGTGGCCGCGCATACCTGGTCGCACGCCAAATTGCAGGGCCTCGCGCCAGACAAGGCAAAGGACGAGATCGAGCTAGGGTTCAGCGCCGTGGCGCAAGCGCTCGGCGCGCCGATCGCGCCGTTCTTCCGCTTCCCCTATTTGCGGCCGAGCGCTGCGGCGATGGACTATCTCAAGGCCCGTAACGTCGCGAGCTTTACGATCGACATCGACTCCCGCGATTTTCGCACCCGTGAGGCAGATGCGGTCAAACGGACGGTGCTGGCGCAGCTCGCCGGGACTCGCAAGGGGATACTGCTGTTCCACGACATCCAGCCGTCGACGGCGCAAGCGCTTGAAGGCATCCTCGCAGAGCTCAAGCAGCGTGGCTTCAAGGTCGTCCATCTCGTGCCGAAAATGACGGCGACGACGCTTCCCGCATACGATGCGCAGGCCGACCGGCTGATCGCACACCGCAGTCTTGCCGCCGCCAAGGACCCGCTGGCCTCGCGCGCCCTGACCTGGTCGCAGACGGGCACCGGCGGCGAGGTGTTGCCGTGGGCCAACCTCACAGTCACATCCGGTCCCGAATCTCGACAGACGGGCCCCACCAAAGCTTCAAACAAAGAGCCATCCGTGCCATGGTACAAGCAATGGCTGATGCCATGAGCGGTCGAGTAAGTTTCAGGTTGTGTAAGAGGCGTCGAACCAACCGAGGTGAGCTGTGATCCGCCGTTTGTCAGTAGTTTTTGCGCTGGCCGTCGCCGGCGGCGCGTTCCTCACGCCGGTCCTGGCAGATGAGCCCTGCGCCAATCCGCAAAACGCGCTCGGCGTCTCGCGCATCGTCGAGATCGACGCCAAGACGGGTCCGCTGTACGGCGGCTTCACCAAGTACGAGAAGGAGCCGCGCTTCCTTGAACCGAAGGAGGTCGTGCTGACCTTCGACGACGGCCCGATGCCGAAGTTCACCAAGCCCATTTTAGAGGCGCTCGACAAATTCTGTACCAAGGCGACGTTCTTCTACGTCGGCCAGATGGCGCTGGCCTATCCCGACATGGTGAAAGAGGTCATGGGCCGCGGCCACACCATGGGCACGCACACGTGGTCGCATCCCCTCAATCTGCGGGCGCTGTCCCTAGAGCGCTCCACCGACCAGATCGAGCGCGGTTTCGCCGCCGTAGCGCTCGCCGCCGGCCAGCCGATCGCGCCGTTCTTCCGCTTCCCTGGCCTCAGCGATTCGGGTCCGCTGCTCGCCCACCTGCAGCAACGCGGCATCGCCGCCTTCACCGTCGATGTCGTCTCGAACGACAGCTACATCGGAAGCCCGGCGCGCCTCGCCGCGCGCACTATCGATCAGGTCGAACGCCAGAACGGTGGCATTGTGCTGTTTCACGATATCAAGGCTTCGACTGCGCACGCGCTGCCGACCATCCTCACCGAGCTGAAGAAGCGCGGCTATAAGGTGGTGCATCTGCGTTCCAAGGCGGTGTTCGAGCCGCTGCCGGCACTGACGGCCGAACTGGAGGCCAAGCGCGCTCTCGCCGAGGCCAAGAAGTCCGGCTCCAAGAAGGGCGAAGCCGTCGCCGACGAGAAGCCGAAATTGGTGCCGTTCTATGCGGCGATCCAGACGACGACGCTGGAAGCCACGAGCGATCCTGCCGTTATCGAGCTGGCGCCGGAGGCGCGCGAGCGTGTACACGCCGGGGGCACGCATGCCACGGCGAATGCACCGGTTGTCAGCCCCGACGAGACGGTAGGCGGCGTAACGCAGCCAACTTCGCGTGCGCCGCGGAAGCACGCCCGCAAGCAGCGGCATCGGCGTGAAGCCGATCCGCTCAGCCTCACGAATGCCGTCAACGGCCGCCTGTAGAGGAGCCGCACCCCGGCGCCGGGCGTATTCGACGTGTCGGACTGCGAGACGTGGCGCAACGGCGAATAGCAACGAGTAAGCGCGGCCGTGGCGCCGGCCAACCGTTGCGCATGGTGGGCATGGCGCTCGGCGCGGTCGGGGCGCCGCTGCAGCCCGTTGAGCGCACAGTCGCGGCGCCTGAGCGTGGGCAAGTCGTGGTGCGCGTTGCCGCGTGTGGCATTTGCCGGACGGACCTGCACGTCATTGACGGCGATCTGCCAAATCCCAAGCCGCACGTCATTCCCGGCCACGAGATCATCGGTCGCGTCACCGCGGTCGGCCCGGGCGTAGACAGCTTCAAGGTCGGCGACAGGGTCGGCATCCCCTGGCTCGGCGCAACGTGCGGGCGCTGCCGCTTCTGCCGTTCAGGGCGCGAGAACCTGTGCGACCGGCCCGGCTTCACCGGCTACACGATCGACGGCGGCTACGCGCAATTCGCGACGGCCAACGCCGCCTATGCCTTCAAGATTCCGCAACTGTACTCGGATGCGGAAGCGGCGCCACTCATGTGCGCCGGCCTCATCGGCTATCGGGCCTGGAAGCTGGTGCGCACGGCACGCCGCCTCGGCATTTATGGCTTCGGCGCCGCGGCGCATATCGTTGCCCAGCTCGCGGTATTCCATGGACAAGAGGTCTACGCCTTCACGCGCGGGGGTGATGCGCCGGCGCAAAAGCTCGCTCGCGCGCTCGGGGCACAATGGGCGGGTCCTTCTGAGGAAAAACCGCCTCAGTTGCTTGATGCCGCCATCATCTTTGCGCCGGTCGGGCCGCTTGTACCGTTGGCGCTGGCGGCGCTGAACAAAGGCGGCACGCTGGTGCTCGGCGGCATCCACATGACGGACATCCCGCCAATGCCTTACGCACTGCTATGGGGTGAGCGCGTTATCTGCTCGGTAGCAAACCTGACGCGCCAGGACGCGGTCGAGTTCCTGAAGCTCGCGCCGCGCGTGCCGATCCGCCCGCACGTAACCACCTTCCCGCTTGCTGATGCCAACGACGCGATCGCACGCCTGCGTGCCGGCAAGCTGACGGGCGCGGCCGTGCTCATTCCACCGCAGTAATCCCCGCCGCGGCGAGCGCACGACGTGTTTCGGCTAGGCTGTGCTCCGGGGTGCCTGATGCGTCGACTTGCTGCCAGGCAATATCGCCGAGGTCATATCCCAGCTGCTCCCTGACGACGCGGCGGTCGGCGTCGGAGGCATCACCGCGCCGGCGCTCGACGCGGGCTATCAACATCTCGGCCGGTGCCGTCAACCACAGCCCAACGAACGCGCATCCCGCCTCACGCGCGATGGCTTCGACCGCGGCACGCTCGTCCTGTTTGGCAAACACAGCATCGACGATGATGGCTTGCCCAGCCGCCAGCCCGCGACGCGCCTTGTCTTCCACGATGCTGTAGACGCGCTGCGCCGTGCCGATGCGGTAGTGCTGACGCTCCAGCCGCTGCGTCTCCGGAACTCCGAACAAACGCTTGCGCTCCACGTCGCTGCGCACGAGCAGCGCGCCTGGCGCGGGGCCGATAAATGCAGCGAGCAGCGCCGCGAGTGTCGATTTACCCGTGCCCGAAAGGCCGCCGATGGCAATCATGAGCGGCGGGGAGGGCGCGAGATAAGCGGCAGCAAGGGCCGCATTGCGGCGGATCTCAGCGCGCAGCTCGGCCTGCTCCTCCTCGGCGAGCTGCTCAGTGCGCGCCATCGCCACGACTGCGCGCACCCCGGCACGGCAGGCAAGGAACAGCGGTAGGCAGGCCAAGCCCTCGATCTCGCCGCCGACGGGCTCGAATGCGGCATAGGCGTTGAGCACGGCGTTGGCCGCCTGGCGATCACCGCGCGCGTCGAGGTCCATTAGCAGGAAGGCCAGATCGTAGAGCACATCGATGGTGGCTAGCGCCTCGCTGAACTCGAGCGCGTCGAAAGGCACTGGAACCTCGTCGATGAGCACGATGTTACCGAGGTGCAGATCGCCGTGGCAGCGACGGACGCAGCCGGCATTGCCGCGCATGGTCAGCAACGGCGCGGCACGCTCGAAGGCGGCTACGAGGCGCGCGGCTACCTCGGCGTGACCGTAATCCAGCGCGCCCGATAGCTGGTCGACGACCGGTGCCATGATGCGAGCCCCGTCGCACGCTTCGGAGATGGGGCTGTCCTGGTGATAGCGCGCGACCATGTCGGCGAGCTCCTTGGCGAGGCCCTCCGTCAGGGGCCCTTGCTCCTCGCGGTAGCTGAGCACGGCCTCCTGCGGGAAGCGGCGCATATGCACGGCCCATTCGACGATTTCGCCGCGGCCGCCGAGTTGCAGCCGCCCTTCGTTTCGCACTATGGGGACTAACCCCAAGTAGATGTTGGGCGCGTGCGGCCGGTTGATCTCCATCTCGCGGACAGCAGCCGCGTGCCGGGCGTGCAGCGTCGAGAAATCGACAAAGCGCAGGTGCACGCGCTTGCGCAGCTTATAGGCGTCCTCACCCACGAGGAACACGCGCGCTATGTGCGTCTCGACCACGTCGACGGGGTGAGCACCACGGCCGTACGCAGCAGAAACGCTGAGAAAGGCGCATATCTCGCGCTCTTCCTCGTCGGCGAAGGTAAAAACCGAATCCACAGGCATGCGGCTACCTGAAAGCTAGCTGCGGTTCAGGCGCAAGAGCCGAATGTCGGCGTCCATTTCGCGGCCGGGGCGTCCTACACCTCGCTGCGTCTTGAGAACTCGGTCTGTCCGCCGGTCGCCAGGATGCGTGCCTGCTCGATCCAGTTCTCGCGTTCGATGCGCCCCTTGAAGTCGAGGATGTTGCTGATGCGCTCGATGTCGGCACCGGTCCAGTTGGCGACCTGCTCGTAGTGCGTCACGCCCAGCGAGTTAAGCTTCTTTTCGATCAGTACGCCGATGCCGCGGATGCGTTTGAGGTCGTCGGCCTCGGTCCACGCGCGCGGCAAACGCGTCGCCTCCGCACCGAGCAGCGCTTCGGAGCGCACCGAGCGCAATGCACCGAGGTCGGCGGGGGCAGCGGGTTGAAACGCCGCGGCCGGTGTGGCGGCAGCAGCTGGAGCAGCCGACGTTGGCTCGGCCGCTGCCGGCACCGGCGTCCCGCGATCGAGGCGGCGCGAATAGTACGTCTCGCCGCCTATCGCCAGGATCTGCGCCTGGCCGAGCCAGTTTTCCTGTTCGATGCGCCCCGCCACGCCGAGCCGCTCGGCGAGGCTCTTGATGTCGGTAGCGTTGAGCGTCGCCAACTCCTGGAAGTGGCGGATGCCGAGCTCGTTGAGCTGCTTTTGCACGCCGCCATCGATACCGCGAATGCGCGTGAGGTCATCGCTCGGACCCTTTGCCGTCGCTGCACGCGGCAGCGTGCCCGGCTCAGCGGCCTTGGGCGCCGGGGCGGCCGGAGCGAGCGAGGCGGGCTCGACGAGGTCCGGAACCGGCATGCCGCGATCGACGCGGCGCGAATAATACGTCTCGCCGCCCGTCGCGAGAATCTGCGCCTGGCCGAGCCAGTTCTCCTGCTCGACACGGCCCTTGACCCCGAGCCGCTCGTTGAGGCCTTTGACATCGGCGGCCGTCAAGCCGGCGAGATCCTGGAAGCGGCGGATGCCGCTGTCCTTGAGCAGCCTCTGAATGCCGGTATCGATGCCGCGAATGCGCGTCAGGTCATCGCTGGGACCGGCGCCGCCGGCATCCGGCTTGACCGGCGCGCCCGAGCCCGTCGACACCGAGATCTTTGATATTGGTTGCGGCGCAGGCGCCGCGGCAGGAGCCGGAGCCGCGGCGGGGGCGGCGGCCGGCCTCGGAGCTACAGCTGGCGTCGCCACAGGTGCCGACTGCCCGCTAATCGCCCGATTGAAACGCTCCCCCTCAGGGGCAGCACGGTGCGCCACCTCGATCTTCGGTTCGCCGGGAGCTGGGACATGCGAGACGCCGGACGCGTCGACGACGCGTGCCAATTTGCTCGACTGCCCGTAGTAAAAGCGCCGCTTAAGGCCGCAACTGAGAACCGCACCGAAAAAGAATGCCACCGCCAACAGTAGCGTCGACTGCCAAAGCAGCTCCGTCATAACCGTCAACTCCCCAACAATCGCGCGCTTCAGTTGCGCGTCAATCTTCCACTCTGGCACATGCGATCCACGCCACGATAAAGCCGCCGGCGAATGCTCCGGCCACATACCAGGCGAGATTAGCGACGAGATAATCCATTATCGGTCCCCTGCTTGCGTACCGGCAGCGGCGGCAGTGGTGCCGCGCGCGCGGTGATCGCAACCTCAATGCGACGGTTTTTCGCCCGGTTCTCCCGCGTGTCATTGGGCGCCACAGGCTTGGTGTCGCCATAGCCAATGGCGACGAGGCGCCCGGCGTCAATGCCCATATGGATCATATAGCTGGCGACCGCGCGCGCGCGGTGTTTCGACAGCGTGAGGTTACGGCCTGGGTGGCCGGAAGCGTCCGAATGCCCAGCGACGTGAAGCGCCGTCCCGGGACAGCCATGGAGCGTGCCAATCAGCCCGTCGATCAGTGCTTTACCGGCCATATCGAGCTTGGCGCCCCCGTGCGCAAAGTGCACTTCGACCCGCTTTGCGGCTTGCCGGACCTGTTCGATGCAATCGTCCTCGGCTGCGATGTTGCCCTGAGGTAACGCCGCCGTCTCAAAGCGCGGCGCCCGCTGTGGGAGCGGCGGCGCGGGTGCCGTCACGGGTGCCCTCACTTCGGCTTGAGGAGCGGTTGGTGCGGCCTCCACTGGCTTCTTCTCGGGTGGTGGTGCTGCAGGTCCGGCCGCGCGCTGTACGGCTTCCGCGACCGTAGGCAGGCTTGCGGGTAGGGCGGGCTTGCGCTCGGGGACGGGGGCTGACTGCCCGGACGCGGGTAACGCTGTCACGGCAAGCGAAGGCGCACCGGCGGCCACAGTGGGCTTCTGCTCGGGGAGCGGGGCTGCCGGCGCGGCCGCGGCTGGCGACGCCTGAACGTCCACCGGCACATTGACGGCCACAGCGGGCTTCTGCTCGGGGAGCGAGGCTGCCAGCGCGGCCGCGGGTGGTGACGCCTCGACCTCCGCCGGCACATTGACGGCCACAGCGGGCTTCTGCTCGGGCAGCGGGGCTGCCAGCGCGGCCGCGGGTGGTGACGCCTCGACCTCCGCCGGCACATTGACGGTCACAACGGGCTTCTGCTCGGGGAGCGGGGCTGCCGACGCGGCCTCTGGCGACGGCGGCCCCCCTTGGTCGCGCGCACGCACGGTCATGGCAGGCGCTTGATCGAGGGCCGCATGGCCGATGTCAGGGGCTCCTCGCGCCAACTCGGTGGCGGCAGCGGCGCCTATGGAACCAGGGGCAACGACATTTAAGCCCCGCGGCGCGATCTCTGCGGCCACGGGTGCGACGGGCAAACTGGCGCCGGCAGGCGACAGCGCAACGCGGGTCTCGACCGTGCGCACGCCCCAAACATCGCGAACCAAGGCAGCCGCGTCGTCGCGCTGACGCGCGCTAGCTAGATGGCCGACCAGCAAGCCCTCGCGGCCGGAAAACACGACGGAGGCCCAATCGTGACCGGCCGCGGCGAGCGCCACCCTGCTGCGCTGCTCGAGATCGCGTTCGATGAGGTCGGATTTAGCGTGGACGGCTAGCCAGCTCAGCATCGCAATTGGAATGAGCCCCCAAAGCCACCGTGTCGGATGGCATCTCATGCGAACTGTGCCTCCGCGTTCGGCGCAGGTAACGCAGCGCTGCCGAGATCCCGTGTCCCGCCTTAGATGCGCCGCACGCGGCGCAGACCGGCCAGCGTCGACGTGGTCCGGCTAGTCCCCCGATCAGGCGGACTATAGACAAAGGGCGCCCTCATTCCAAGCGCGGGCGTGGGCGAAATCAGCCGGGCTTAGCTTAGAAAAAGTGCAATCAGAGCCGCTGCTTGCGCAATTGGACGGGCTCGGCTGCGACCGGCTTCGGCGCGCTTGCAGCCGCCTCGTGCAGGCGCAGGATTTGCGTGCGTTCCGCGATGTAATCGCGGGTCAGGGGCACGGCGTCGATGCTGCGCGCGCACTGCACCTGAAAGACAGCGACGTCCTGGTAACGGAAGGCCGCCTCGCAGCAGGCGAGGTAGTATTCCCACATGCGGCAGAAGCGCTCGTCATACAGTGCGCGCGCCTCCTCGCGTCGCGCCATGAAGCGCTGGCGCCACTTGGAAAGCGTCTCGGCGTAATGCGTGCGCAGGCACTCGACGTCGGTCACGATCAGCCCGGCCTGCTCGACGGCAGGGACGATCTCCGACAGTGCCGGGAGCTGGCCGCCTGGAAATATGTACTTGTCGAGCCAGGGATTCGGGTACCAGGGGCCGTCCATGAGCCCGATGGTGTGTAAGAGCATGACGCCGTCGGGCTTCAGGAGCTGCCGGCATTTGTCGAAGTAGGCTTGATAGAAGCGCGGCCCGACGTGCTCGAACATGCCGACCGAGACGATGCGGTCGTAGCTGCCTTCCACCTCGCGGTAGTCGTTGAGGACGAAGCGCACGCTGTCCTCGAGCCCCGCCTTCTCGGCCCGCCCGCGGGCAACCTGCAGTTGCTCGGCGGACAACGTGATGCCTTGCACCTGGCGGGCACCCGCAATCCTCTTCAGGTAAAGCGCTAGGCCGCCCCAGCCGCAGCCGATATCGAGCACGCGGCTGTCCGGCTCGACGAGAAGTTTGGCCGCAATCAGCCGCTTCTTAGCCAGCTGTGCCTCATCCAGCGTGCAGTCCGGGCGCTCGAAGTACGCACAGCTGTACTGCTGGTCGGCATCGAGGAACAGGTCGTACAGCCGATGGTCGAGATCGTAATGATGGGCGACGTTGCGGCGCGCGCGCCAGAGGTCGTTGCTGCTGACGGCGCGGCGGGTGAGGAAGCGATATGCCCCAAGCAGGCGCGCGGGCAGCGAGCGCGGCGCCGCCTTCGCGTCCCGCAGCACGAGTTCAAGAAAGTCGTAGATGGTACCGCGCTCGACGACGAGGCGCCCGTCCATGAACAGCTCGCCGACACGCAGCTCGGGGTTGAGAACGGTGGCACGTTCGGCGCCCGCATCCATGAAGCGGATGCGGATCTCCTTGCCGGTGCCATCGCCGAAGGTGTGCTCGTGCCCGCGTGCTGTCACGATCGTCAGCGCACCGCGCTGCACCAGCCCAGCCAAGACTGCCGTCAGCACTCTTTCCATGACACGACTACCGGCAAGCGAGCCAGCGTAACGCCGCGCGGACGGCAGGCGCAAGCCGCAGGCACCTCGCAAGGGTAGATAGTAGATCTTAGGAGAAATTAAACAGTGGGCGGGCGCGTAGGACGTCGCACCTAGCTGCGTGCCTAGTTTTTGGTCGGCAGCATGCTCTGTCTCTACGAAATGACGTCGCGCGCGGCGCCGGCAATCCGCCGTTCGGCTTCGCCAACCATGCGTTCGATGATGATGCCCGCCGGCTCGATGGTATGGATGAGACCTGCCGCTTCGCCAATAAACGTATTGCTGCCCTCGGGGTCGCCCTCGGCCCAGGCCTTACGATACTTGGCGGCCTCCTCGTCGGCCACCGCCGCCAACTCAGCTTCGCGCCCGTGCCAGCGCTCTATGTACGCGTTGCGCAGCACGCGCGCGGTGTAACGCGCCGGCCAGTCGAGCTTGCGAGCGAGATCCATCACCTGCGAGCGGATCGTGTCATCGCCGGTGGCGGCGAGCGCGGCGGCGTGCATGCGGGGTGACACGTTCGCCTCGTTCGAGGCCCATAGCCGCGAGCCGACGAGGACGCCGTCGGCACCGAGCATCAGAGCGGCGGCAAGGCCACGCCCGTCGGCGATGCCGCCGGCAGCGCATAGCAGCGTTTCGGGAGACGTGGCGGCGATGAGATCGGCGACTTCCGGCACCAGCGTCAGTGTGGCGCGGCGTTCCCCGTGACCGCCGGCCTCGGAGCCTTGCGCGACGACGATGTCCGCGCCGCAGGCAATAGCGCGCGCGGCGTCGCGGCGCGTCTGCACTTGGCAGATGAGCTTGGTGCCGGAGGATTTGATGCGCGCGGCGAACGGCTCGGGATCACCGAACGACAAGAAGACTGCGTGCGGGCTGCGTGCCAGCACGAGGTCGAGGAGCTGCGGCTGCTTCTTTAGAGACCAGGTAATGAAGCCGCATCCGATTGGTGCGTTACCCGCCGCGCGCAGCTCAGCATCGAGCCAGCCCGCATCGCCGTAACCGCCGCCGATAAGGCCAAGTCCTCCGGCAGCCGAGACGGCGGCGGCGAGCCGTCCGCCCGCCGCAAAAGCCATCGGTGCGGAGATGATCGGGTGTGCGATGCCGAGTTGCTGCGTCAGCCGCGTGTTCAATGCCACGTCTTCTGGCTCCTGTGTGCCTGCTAAGGCATGCAACATCGAGCGCGCGCAGACAACATCGCCGACGGAACAATCGGATCAGCAAGGGCAATGATGGCATTGATCCCGTCGATGATCTTGACTTGTCGCCGACGAGTTTTGACAGGGAGTAAGCCGGCGCGGCCTAGTGAATTAGCCGCTTGCTGTGGTCGAACACGACTGCGTCCGCGAGCTTGTCGGGATCACGCTCGCCCATCACGTAAGCCTCAAAGAGGCGCACCGTGATATCCGACAGCGACAGGGTCATGCCGCGTTCGACGGCTTCATCGAGCGCCGTCTCGATGGCGCTTTGCAGTGCTTCGAGATCCTCGTCGGAGAGTATGGACACATACATGGCCGGTTCTCGCGCATGCGACACCCTGGGAGACCAACTCGCATATGGTGCGCCGGTTCCCATTTAATGCATAGGTGTCACGCGTCCCGAGCCTTTTCCTAAAGTTGTCTTCTACCCTAGAAGCCTCAACCGGAACGGTTCTTTAGCTGTGGCAGTTCAACTGTCGCCCGAGTTGCGGCGGCCTGACGCGAGTGAACAATGGGCAAACACGAGAAGGTCCCGGGCGTTGGCGCATATGGTGGCCCTGCCGGTGGATGGGGCGCGCTGCAGGCCGTCGCGCGAGCGTTGCGCGCGCAGATGGCGCTCAACCGCGAGACGCGGGCGCTGCGCAGGGTGAACCAGCCACAAGGCTTCGATTGCCCCGGCTGCGCGTGGCCGGATCCGCGTCACGCCTCATCCTTCGAGTTCTGCGAGAACGGCGCCAAGGTGGTAGCGTGGGAAGCGACACGCCGGCGCACCGATGTTGAATTCTTCACCGCGCATACCATCAGTGAGTTGTGGAACTGGACCGACTTCGCGCTCGAAGATGCCGGCCGTCTCACGCACCCGATGATCTATGACGCGGCAACCGATCGCTACGTGCCGATCGCGTGGCAGGACGCGTTCGCCCTCATCGGTGCGGAGCTGCGCAAGCTACCGGCTCCAAATATGGCCGAGTTCTACACCTCGGGGCGCACCTCGAACGAGGCGGCATTTCTTTATCAGGTATTCGTGCGCGAGTTCGGCACGAACAACTTCCCCGACTGCTCCAACATGTGCCACGAGGCGACGAGCGTCGGGCTGCCGGATTCCATCGGCGTCGGCAAGGGGACGGTGACGCTGGAAGACTTCGATCACGCCGACGTGGTCTTTTGTATGGGCCACAACCCCGGCACAAATCACCCGCGCATGCTGTCAACGCTGCGCGAGGTGTCAAAGCGCGGTGGCACCATCGTCGTGTTCAATCCGCTCAAGGAGCGCGGGCTCGAACGCTTCCTGTCGCCGCAACATCCCGTTGAGATGCTGACGGGTCGCGCCACAAAGATTGCCTCCGTTTACCATCAAGTGCGCGTCGGCGGCGACGCGGCGGTAATGAAAGGGCTGATGAAGGCGCTACTGGCGCTCGACGGCAAGAACGGGCGCCAAGTCATTGATCGCGACTTCATCAAGGCGGACACATCCGGCTACGAGGCTCTCGTCCAAGACATCAAGGCAACAAAGTGGAAGGAGATCGAGCGCTGCTCGGGCCTGACGCGCAGCGAGATCGAAAGCACCGCCGAGATCTACGCCAACGCCAAGAACGTCATCTTCTGCTACGGCATGGGACTCACGCAGCACCGCCACGGCACGCAGGTCGTACAGCAGCTCGCCAACCTGATGCTCATGCGCGGCCAAGTGGGGCGTCCAGGGGCTGGCATCTGCCCGCTGCGCGGTCACTCGAACGTACAGGGCGACCGTACGGTCGGCATCACCGAGATTCCCAACGCCGAGCTGCTCGAGCGGCTGGAAGCGACCTTCGGCTTCAAGCCGCCGCATGAACACGGCCATAGTGCCGTCGACTCCATCAAGGCCATAGGCGAAGGGCGCTCCAAGGCCATCGTGTGCATGGGCGGCAACCTGCCCGTGGCCATGTCCGACCCGGAGGCGAGCTTTGCCGCCATGCGCAAGCTGGACCTAGCGGTCCACATCGCAACCAAGCTCAACCGCTCGCATCTGCTGCTGGCCAAGTCGTCGATCATTCTGCCCTGCCTTGGCCGCACCGAGCTCGATGAGCAGGAGACCGGCCCGCAGTCGGTGACGGTCGAAGATTCTATGTCCGTCGTGCACGCCTCGGCCGGCCGCCTGAAGCCGGCCTCGTCCGACCTCAAGTCGGAACCGGCCATTGTCGCCGGCATCGCCAAGGCGACGCTGCCCGACACAAAGGTCGATTGGGATGCTTTCGTCGCCGACTACAATCTCATCCGCGACGCTATAGAGAAGGTGGTCCCCGCCTTCGCCGACTTCAACGAACGCGTGCGTGAGCCGGGCGGCTTCCGCCTCTACATAGCCGCCTCGGAGCGGCAGTGGCTGACGCCAAACGGCAAGGCCAACTTCATCGTGTTCGACGGTCTCGACTGCGATGGCCGCGCCAGCGAGACGGGCGCGTTGATGCTCGCCACCATCCGCAGTCACGATCAGTACAATACGACAATCTACGGCTTCAACGATCGCTATCGCGGCATCACCGGGCGGCGCGATGTCATCTTCATGCACAAGGACGACCTCGCCGCGCGAGGCTTGAGCCACGGCGATCTCGTCGACGTCGAGGCGATCGCACCGGCCGGGGACGGGGGCAAGGCGCGCGTGCTGCACAACCTCACCGCGGTCGAATTCGAGATCGCGCGGAATTCGGCCGCAGCGTACTACCCCGAAGCCAACTCGCTCGTTGCGTTGCAGAACGTCGACACGCGCAGCCGCACTCCGGCGTACAAGTCGATACCGATCCGCGTGCGCAAGGCGGTACAGCCCCCGCAAGCGGAAAAACAGGCGGCGCCGGAGTTGGAACCCGTACTCGCCTAGATCCGCGCTCGTCCGCCGTTAGGACAAACAAAAACACCGCCTCGATCGAGGCGGGGTTTTGATTTTCTTCGGGATCGCAATCTAGCGTGCGTAGCGGCGCGAGGCGCGGTAATAGCGGCGCGGTACCGGATAGCCGGCCTGGCGCTCGCAGAAGGCGCTGCGCGTGCCGCTCAGGCAGCCATACCGAGTGAGCAACTCGGCGTCGCGCGCGTTGGTCGGGCCACCGGCTCTCGCATTGGCCCGCGCCGCCTCGACCTCCCAGTAGGAATCCGCCGACACCGCTGTCGGGGCAACCACTGCCAACGCGGCAAATCCCAGTGCCGCCACTCTCAACATGCTCATCGGTTTACTCCTTTACAAACCAACGCACCCCGACACGGAAAGTTGCCGCGGCGCCGGCATCACTTGCAGCGAATATATGGATCCCCGCACGCGATGGTCCAGGCCGCCGGCGGACAATCGATCGTGAAGAACAACTGCCGTTCAATCGAGTGCGGCTATTAGTGCAAGGATTGCCCGTAGTTGACGGAAGTCGGCAACCCGGCGGGCCGACGGCGCACTTTTGGCGAACCGAACACTCGTCGCCTCAGCAAATGCCGTTGCATGCCCTGGCTTAAAACCGGCATCTGTTGGATATCTCCGACGACGGCATCGTCACAATCGCCTTGCAACTCGAACCAGCCGAGGCGGTCGGCGACCACCTTCTCGGCAACTGTCACGATGATGGCAAACAGGAACCCCACGACGCCGCCGGGCGCTCCGCCCAGCGCTGCTCCCAGGATTGCCCCCGCAATTAGGTTGACGATCGGAACCAGCATCATCCCGGTGAGGATGACGCACGCAATAGCATCAAGCAGCAGCATCATTCCCCCCGATGCAGCGACCCGCCTGCCAACGATACAAGCCGATTCATAAGCCGATAGCGGGGCCAGCGTGTGGCCATCACGTGGCGGCATGCGCCGGGTACGCGTTTGGCTCCAGGTCGGCGATGGGTTCCCTATGGAACAGCGGCGTGTACGGCAGCTGCGTAAGAAGGGGCACCAGCACAGATCACAGGAGTGAACCAATGCTTGAAGCCCTCGCCGCACTTTTGGCAGACCCCAAAGCGCATCAGTTTTCCTGGCGGGACGGAGAACTCTACGTCGCCTCCGACGAGTGAGTTCGACTGGCACGCAAGTGCCAAGCGTTCAGCCTGTTTCAGATTATTGATTTCTGAGGGGTGGCGGAGACGGAGGGATTCGAACCCTCGATACGCCTTTACAAGCGTATAACGGTTTAGCAAACCGCCGCCTTCAGCCTCTCGGCCACGTCTCCTCCGGAGGAGCCCTAATAGAGGGGGGGTGGCCCGATTGCAAGCCGTGCGAGCCCCGCATCCGCCGTGCTTCCACCATCGGCCTTGACGCCTATCACCCACGGCCGCATCGTTTCCCAGCCAGTTGGGAGACAAGGCCGCAACGGCCGGTCCCGTAGGGTGGGCTCGCATGCACTTGCGGTTTTCTCTGATCGCGGCGACGTTGATCTGCACCCTCGCCGCGGGCGCAATGGCGCAGGAATACTGCGTCACGTGTACCGGACCCGATGCGAGTTACCGCTGCCTCATCGGCGGCGACGCGCCCATGGCGGCTCGCGCCTCGCGCGGACAGTTCCTTTGCATCACCGAGATTGCCAAAGCCGGCGGGCATGCGAGCTGTAGCGCCGCCCGCGGCCAGGCGACGCCGTGCCCCGGAGAAACGCGCACTGTGATGTTCCCGCCCGGCGATCCTGGTGGGGCTCCCTTGGCCGAGACGCCGGCCGCGCGTCCGATGCAACCGGCACCGCCGGCGGCACCCTTGGCGCCCCTGGCCCCGGCCAAGGAGTATGCACCCGCGCCGTTGCCCCCGCCTGATCAACAGCAGGCCGTGCCGCACGATCCGCAAGCGCCGGGGGCGCCGGAGGAGGCGAAGCCGAACGCGGTGGAGAATTTTGCCAAGAAGACCGGTGAGGCCGTCACCGAGACCGGCAACGCGGTCGGCAACGCCATGAAGAAGACGTGGAACTGCGTCGCCTCGCTGTTCGGCGACTGCTGAGCTCCTGTCCACAACAATCGATTATTGCGTGGCGATCCACTCGCGGGCGAGACGCTGTGCGCGCGATATCTGCGGTTTCGACATCTCGCGGGAAATCTCGAACCGGTAGCGCTTCGCGTCATCATTGCCGCGCATCGCCGCGAGATTGAACCACTTGTGCGCCTGGACCAGATCGAGTTCCACATCCCGGCCTACGCAATACATAAGGCCGAGTTGGAAAAGAGCATCCGGCGTCGAGCCGTAGTCGGTGCTCTCCTCAATACCGTGAGACGATAGTTCTAAACGTGCCATGACAGTCCCGCCCGTACGCCATACATGCCGGCGGAATGCCCGCTCGAGCGCTGAAACAAGGATGTCAGTGAGCTTATGAGAACTGGTAAATGGCCAAAGCGTCGAGATGTGAACGGGCGCCCGAAATGCGCATCAAATCGGCGCAAACGGGTCGCTTCTGCGCACGTCGCAATCACCTCTTCACGAACATGGTTACCGGCGGCTAACCATAGCCGCAGAAGGCGGCGGTTGCCCGGATATCAAGGGATGAGAACGATTGATCCGGTGGTCTTGCGCGCTTCCAAGTCGCCGTGAGCCTGAGCCGCTTCACGTAGCGGATAGGTGCGGCTTGCCGCGATCTCGACGGCGCCACTGCCAACCACCTCGAAAAGCTCCTTTGCGTTGGCAAGGAGGTCCTCGCGCCGCGCCGTGTAGGTCATGACCGTCGGGCGGGTCGCATAGAGAGAGCCCTTGGCCGAAAGGATCTGCAGGTCGAACGGCGGCACCGGCCCCGAGGCATTGCCGAAGCTGACCCACAAGCCCCTCGGCTTCAGACAGTCGAGCGATGAAGGAAAGGTATCCTTGCCGACCCCGTCATAGACGACGTCACAGCCAACGCCGCCGGTGATCTCGCGCACACGCGCTACATAGTCCTCGGCGCGGTAGTTGATCACGTGGGTGCAGCCGGCCGCCTTGGCGAGCTGGGCCTTCTCCTCCGAGCCGACGGTGCCGATCATCGCCGCGCCGATCTCCTTCGCCCACTGGCAGACGATGAGACCGACGCCGCCCGCCGCGGCGTGGAACAGCAGCACGGTCTCGGGTGCGCAGCGATAGGTCTCGCGCAACAGGTAGCGGGCCGTCATGCCCTGTAGCATCATAGCGGCAGCGGTAATGTCGTCGATGCTATCGGGCAGCTTGACGAGGCGGTCAGCGGGGATCAGCCGCTCGTCGGCATAGGCGCCGAGGACACCGGCATAGGCGACGCGGTCGCCGACCTTCAATTCGGTCACGCCCGGGCCGACGGCTTCGACCGTCCCAGCGCCTTCCATGCCGATAATGGCCGGGAACTCCGCTAGCTTGTAGAGCCCGCTGCGGTGATAGACGTCGATGTAGTTGAGGCCCACGGCATTTTGGCGCAACCGCACTTCTCCCAGACCCGGCTCCCCGACCTCGATCGCCTCCCATTTCAGCACTTCCGAGCCGCCGGGAGCGTGGATGCGGATTGCGTGCGCCATGCTGAGACCTTTCCTCGTGGCGGCCGCCCGTTTCGCCTTGACGTCGCCTTGGGAGCCTTCTACGGGCTGTAACGGCGCGCCGACAAGGGAGCGAGAATGATTCTCTACCGCCGCCGGAACCTGCCGGTCCTGCTTTTGCTTTTTGCCCCCGTCGCGCCTGTGGGTTGTACCGGTCCCAATGTCTCCACTGGGTCAAACTCAGGCCTCACCTGCGTCGATGACTCGACCGACTGCGTGGCCAAACGGCAGCGAACGCTGCGCTACCTTGTGGACGACCAGGACCGCACCTGGGTGAAAGCCCATGCCCCGGCCGAGGCCTATGCCTCCGGCGTCCGCCTGTTCGCCCTGAAGAGCAAGAAGAAAGATCTCACCTGTGATGAGCTCGCTCACGGCAAGAACGAGGCCGACCGCGCCCCCGGGGTTCTGCGCGGAGCGGGCAATCTGACGCCCGCGCAAGTCTCGCGCGGCATCATGCTGGCGGGCGAAGTGTCGCGCGAACTGGCCGCCGAGATCAAGCGCCGGTGCCGCAAAGCATGAGCCGCGCCTCTCGACTTCCGCCATTGTAAGAAAGACGCGTAGCTATATGCAGCCCTACATCGATGCGATCGTTGCTTTCGTGCAGGCCAACCAGGCGTGGGCGGCCCCGGTCGCATTCCTGCTCGCGTTTGGCGAAAGCCTGGCCTTCGTGTCGCTGTTCCTGCCCTCGACCGTGATCCTCGTCGCCATCGGCGGACTGCTTGGGGCGAGCGGCATCGACGTATGGACCGTCGTCTTTGCTGCTTGGCTCGGCGGCTCGCTCGGCTATGCCCTCTCCTATTGGCTGGGGTTCTATTTCAAGGATCAGATCACCAGCTTCTGGCCCTTCCGCGACTACCCGAACATGATGCAGCGGGGCGAAGTGTTTTTCGAGAAGTATGGGATCTTCGGCGTATTCCTCGGGCACTTTTTCGGGCCCGTGCGCGCCGTCATCCCGGTCATCGCCGGCATGGCGGCGATGCCGCATCTCGCGTTTCAGATCGCCAACGTGACGTCGGCGTTCATCTGGGCCGCCGGCGTCATCGCGCCGAGTTTTTACGGGCTCAAGTGGCTGACGCACCACTGACGGCGCTCAGCTATTGGTAATCACCGCATAGACGGCATAGCCGCGGTAAAGCTGCGTGTGACGCACACTGAAGCCGGGCATGGCAGCAATACGCGCCAGCTCAACGGCAAGCGCATCGCGCGGCTCGACCGAGAATTGCGCCAGCCATCCACGCAACGTGCGCTTGAACCAGCGCGGCAGCCTCGACTGCGTTCCGAAATCGACGATTAGCAGACGCCCGCCCGGAGCAAGTGCGCCCAGCGCGTGCTGTAGCGCAGGCCGCCAGGGTGGGATCATCGACAAGGCATAGGAGATGAAAATGCGATCGAAGGCGGCGACGCCGAACAGTCGCTCGGCGGAAAAGTCCGTTGCGTCGCCCGCGGCTATGCGGATGCGCTGCTCGAGGCCAGCCTTGCGGACCTGCGCGCGCGCGGTGTCGAGCATCGCCTCCGAGATATCGAAGCCGTAAAAGCGGGCCTCGGGATAGTGGCGCGCGGCGCCGATCAGATTGCGCCCGGTGCCGCAGGCGATCTCGAGTACGCGGCCGGCGCGCGGCGGCGCCAGCTCATCGATGAGCCGATCGCGGCCGAGCAGATAGAATTTGCGCGTTAGATCGTAGACATACCGCTGGTAGCGGTAGATCGCGTCCATGTGCTGGGCGGCCGACACGCCGGAATTGGCCACGCGCTTTTGCCCTCAGCTGGCGAGCGTATAGAGATGGAAGCCGCCATAGATCGATGAACGATCGCGGCTGGTCATCTCGCGGCAACGCTCGCGGTCGTACGAGAACCGTCGCAGAATCGCGTCGGGCACGCGCCCCGGGAGGATCGTTTCCTCGCCAGCAGTGCGGAAGATGATGCGCCCCCCGGGCTTTGCCGTGCGCACGATCTCGCTCCACAGCGCGCCGAGCTGCTCGTCGGTCATCCAGTCCTGCGCATCGAGCAGCACGTAGGCGTCGACCGAGGCCGCCGGCTGAGCGGCGAGATGCTCGGTGAACGAGGCGTGCACCACGGTCATGTCGGAGGTGCGCTTGCGCAGCCTCGCGAAGTTCTCGCGCTGCAGATAGGGCGGCAGTGGCGCGCGATCGTTCGTGGCATAGCGGCGTCCGAAGGCCTGCCAGGCGAAGTAATTGTCTTTCAAGTCGAAGTCGCAGGCGAGGCGCTCGAGACGGGCGAGCAGCACGTCCGCCATGCTTGCTTGGTCGCCTTTGAGGGCAGTGAACTGCGAGGGAGGGATGCCGAGGCCGAACAGTGCCGACGGCTTGTCGAGCAGCCAGCGGATGTGGCGCTTGCGGAACAGCGGCGCGAGCTCGCTCTCGAAAATGCGGCGCTGCTCGACGCGCGTCCTCGCGGCCAGGAGGAGGCGCGGGTTCTTGCCGTGGGCGCGCGCCAGGAGATGCCCAGCGCCGATGAAATTCCCGAGTAAGCCGTGGCGATAAACGTTAGAGCCGAAGTAGCCGATGCGGCGGCGGCCGACGCGGTCACGCGATTCCCAGTATTTGCGGGTTGCCGCGTCGAGATGCGGGCAAAGGTAATCGAAGTAGGCTTCAATGTTCTGCTTGCGGTTGGCGTCGGCAAAGAAAGTGCGGAACGCGGCGTAGTCTGGAAGGTGCGCGAGCGCCGCCAACTTCAGTTTATTGAGGGCGACGTGTGCCGGGTTGAGGTCGATAGCAGTGACCGAAATCGGCGCTGCAGCGAGGTAGCTCAGCACATTGCAACCGCCTGAGGCGATAGCGACGAGGCGCTCACCCTCCTTGAGGCTCAGTGCCTCGAGATCGAGAACCGGGTCTTCCCAGATCTGCGGATAGACTAGACCGCTGAAAGCGAGGGTGAATAGCCGCTCCTGGATGCCCTGCCGCGTCACCGCCTTGTGGCGATGTACCGCCTGGCGCAGGCGCTTGTTGCGTTGGCGCCGCAGAGGAGCTTCCTCAGCAGCGATGGCGTCCTGAGTTGAGGCCATGCTTCCCCATTTGCCGTTTTTGGCGGCGCTTACGCCGCTTGGCGTACGACCGGTTCGGCTAAGGGAGTCTTGTTACGGTTTTATGTCAACCACTCGACGTGGCCCTTGCGCGCCGCGCCAAGATGACCTAGACGAGCCGCTTCGCGCTTCGAGGGCCGCCGCGGCTGCAAGCGCCAACCCCTCATTTTGGTGAAGGCAATGAGCAGCACACGCAGCCTCCGCAACGTCGAGACCCGCAAGAAAAAGGCCAAGCGCGCCATTGCGCGGACCACAAAGACACGCATCCAGGGCAACACCGCCGGTGCCCGCAAGCGCTTGAAGAAGCTCTCCGGTCTGAGGCGCGGTGCCAAGACCGCCGCCGAAGGCTGACGACGCTAGCCTGGAAAACCGCGTTTCGCTCCGTCGCGCGGATCCGACGCGGTCCGTGCACGTTAACCGTGCAGGGCACTTAAGTGCCGCCGGCCGGGAGTGAGATTATGGTCAACGTCTATCTCTTCATTGAATTGCTGCGCTCGGCCAATGCCGCCGATACCGCCGATGCGTTGAAGGCCCTCGAGCTCGGCGACTGCCATTTCGCCAATGTCGTCGTGCTGGCCGACGACAAGATCGTTGCCCAGCTAGACTGCAAGACCAGCGCCCAAGCCAACACGGCGATCCTTGCGAAAATCTCGCCGGTCGAGGGCATCGTGCAGACGAACATTATCTCCGTAGTCCGTCCCGTACATAAGTAGCCCGCGACCGGGTCGGCTCGTCGACCGCCAAAACGCGGTCTTGCGGCCATTGTCCTGCACCGTGCCACGTCCTAGCTAACGACACAGCGTCGTTATCGATGGCACCTCCGCATGGCACTGATCGCACCCTACGATCCCAACCGCTTCACCTCGGCGATCCCCCACTACATCAACGGGCGGCCGGCCTATGCCGAGCGGCTGATCGCCTGGCTCGCCCGCGACACGGAGCTCGGCGCGAGTTCGCGCGTGCTCGATCTCGGTTGCGGGCCGGGTTCGCTGACACTGCCGTTATCGCGCTACTGCGGAACGACAATCGGTATGGACGCCGATCCGGCGATGATCGCTGCGGCAGCGCAGGCGGCGAAAGTCGCCGGGCTCGACATCGAATGGCGCGTCGGCTCCTCGTTCGATCTCGATGCCGGCCTGGCGCCGTTGAGCCTCGTTACCATCGCCCGCGCGTTTCACTGGATGGATCGCGAGGCAACGCTGACGCGCCTCGATGAATTGATCGCACCGGGCGGGGCGGTCGCCCTCGTCAACACTGAGCTCCACCCATCAGCGACGACGCGGTGGCACGAGCAATTCGAGGAGCTGCGCACTTCGCACGGCCGCTTCGATGACTTCTATCGCTGGCGCAAGAGCGAGGCGTGGGAGGAGCACACAAGCGTGCTCCTGCGCAGCGCCTTCAGCAGCGTCGAACGGATCTCGGTATTCGAGGCGCGCACTGCCCGCATCGAAGAGGTCGTCGCGCGAGCCCTGTCATTCTCGGCTAATTCCCCAGCGGCGCTCGGCGAGAATGGCCGCGCCGACTACGAGGCGCAGGTGCGAGCGCGCATGCTTGCCATCGCGCCCGATGGAGCATTTCCGGAAATTGTCGAGAGCGTTGCCATCATCGCGCGCCGGCCTGTCGCGTGAACAGGTCGTATAAACAAGAATGCCGCCGGGAGACCGGCGGCATTCGGTAGTGTCAAACGTCGGGGGGACGTTAGGCCAGCTCGATCTGGGCGGCCTGCTTGCCGCGGCCACGGCGATCGTCCTCAACCACGAAGGTGATCTTGTCGCCCTCGTTGAGGCCGTTGATGCCAGCGCGCTCGAGCGCGCTCACGTGAAGGAACACATCCTTCGAGCCATCGGCCGGCTGCACGAAGCCAAAGCCCTTGGAGAAGTTGAAGAACTTCACGGTGCCAGTGATACGATCCATAAGTGTATTTTTCCAACCGGCGCGCTTTTAAAGCCAATCGCCGCGCGGCTCGCCAACGCGCGGAGTCTCAGTGATTTGGGTAAGGCAAACGGCCGGTGGCGCGCTTAATCTCAATCCAAAACGTGAGGGCGCGGTCCACCTCGGATCGCACCGGCTCTGGCTATATGGCGCGTGTCAGTGCAAAAAGCAAGGCGGCTCAAGGCCGATAGAGGAATAGCCGGAACAGATCGGTCGGCGACTTGTACAGCTCGCGCGACGAAGAAAAGCCGGCCTCATGCCCGAGGCGCTGCCACCCGGACACCGTCTCGGGCAGATCGCACGTACGAACGTGCTTTATGCCCTCGGCGAACTCGGTCGCAGTCAGCTCGGTCCATTGTCGCCGTCCGATGTCCTCGAGCCGGTCGAGGTACGCTGGACGCTCTTCGCCATCGCGGCGTGTCGGCTCGTAGACAAGAAAAGCCCCCTTGGGATCGATCCCGGAGCGAGCCTCGCGCATGAACGCAAGCTTGGCGTCGGTGTCGAGGTGGTGCAGCGACAGGCTGATCCAGACAATGTCCTCCGCAGTCTGCAGACCACGCATAACGGTGCTGAAATCGGCTTCATCGAGCTGCACCGCGCAGGGCAGCGCGGCCAGGTTGTCGTGCGCTAGCGCCAGCGCCGGTGCCGAAAGATCGACGCCGCGATAGAGCTCGATCGGCGTTGCCTTAAGGGCCGTCACAATGCCGCTGGCGTCCCCGCAGGCAAGATCGAGAAAGCGGTAGGGGCGCGATACTTCCCCCGTGAGAAAACGGTGCAGGGCGGCGCACGCCTCGGCGTTTTGCAAATAGTCGTACTTCAGGAACTTGCGATAGACCTCCCACTGGTTCTGGAAGATCTCCAGCGCCGTTGCATCGGCTGCGGCGGCGGGCGTTCGTTGGGTCGCTTCGTCCATCATCGCCTCTCTGTCGGCGCACGCAGACTAGCCGGGGCGGTTAAATACGGCCTTCGGCCGCGGCCGTGCATTTTGCACGCGCAGCGTCATGGGTTGAAGATAAGCACGAGGTAGGTGAAGAACAGCAGTAGGTGCACTGCCCCGTGTAGGACGTTGGTGCGGGCGCCACTGAAGGTGAGCATGCTCACCATCAGCGTCAACACCAGCAAAAGCAGGTTCTCGTCCTCGAGACCCAGCGTGACAGTCTGCCCAGTGGCAAGGCCGATCATCAACACCAGCGGCACCGTCAAGGCGACGGTCGATAGCGCCGAGCCTAGACACAGGTTGATCGAGCGCTGCAGTTTGTTGGCCATCGCCGCCTTGAGCGCCGTGATGCTTTCCGGGGCGAGTATCAGCGCAGCGATGAGCGTGCCGCCGACGGAGGCCGGGACGTCGAGCGCGTGGATGCCCTGCTCGACCATCACCGCGAGATATTTGGCGAGGCCGACGATCGGCACCATCGTTAGCAGAAGCAGAACCGCATGCGTGGTGACGCTTGCCCGTTGCTCGATCGCGGCCGATGCGTCTTCTCGCAATTCGGCGCACTCTTCGGCAACGGCCCCCAGCTCTTGAAAGAAGTGGCGGTGCCGCATGGTCTGCAGGGCCAGGAAGATCGCATAGAGTACGATGGTTGCCGCCGAGAACAGCAACACTTGCCAGAAATTCAACGCGCCTTCGAGTGCTGTCGAAAGCGTGCGGTTGGGCAGGATCAGGGCAATGGCCGAGAGCGGAATGAGCACTGCGAGATAGGCGCGCGCTCCTTCAAGGTTGTACTCCTGCTGCACGTGTACGAGCCCCCCGGAGAGCAGGCAAGCGCCGACCATGCCATTCATCATGATCATGATGACGGCGAACATCGTGTCGCGCGCCAGCGTCGGGTCGGTCACGCCTTCGAGCATCACCGCGGCAATGAGGGACACCTCGATGAGGATGACGGAGATGGTGAGGATGAGCGTGCCAAGCGGTTCGCCGAGAAGCTCGGCCAACGCGTCCGCGTGACGAACGACGCCGAAGATGCAGCCCGCGATGGCGGCCAGCAACCACGCGAACAGCACGCCGCGCTCGAGGAACTGCGCCGGATCTGCGAGCCACGCATGCCCGTAGATGAGGAACAAGCCAAGCGTCAGCGCGCCGGCAACGAGCGGCAGTTCGCTGCGGATACGCTGTTCCCAGCGCAGTTGGCTCGCCTCTTGGTGCATGCGGCATTCTCCTGCCGGGACCGAGCTTGCCCGAGATACCGGGTCGATATCCAGGCATCGCGCGAGCGCGTCGCTTTTGCCGCACCGTCGGTAATTAGATCAACGGCCGATAGATCAAGTGCTGAGCAACCTTCCGACCCTTCGTTAATGGCGCACCCTCTAGCTAGCCGAGGTGGATTTCGGAGTACGTCGAATGAGTCGCTCGGGCCTAATCGCGCTGCTGTTGATGCCAATTGTGGGGGCTCCTGCGACGGCTGCAACGACGATGGAGCTCGCCGTCCCCACCCAGCAGCCGGACGGCACCCCGCAAAGACCCGTCGGCGAGCCGGACGCACCCCCGCCGATGGGCCTCGACTTTTTCGATGCGTTAATAGAGGCAGAGGACAGCCATGAAGAGGCCTGGCCCTGGCCGCTCAATCCCAGCGGCAACTGACCGTGTGTTTTCAGCCCGCGCGGCGCGAGTCGCGCTGCGGCTTGCGCTTGCGAACGGCGACAAGCGCCGGGATCTGATTGGCGGGCATCGGCAGACCGACATAGAAGCCTTGCGCTTCGGTGCAGCCTTCCGCGCGCACACGATGCAGCTGTTCCTTGGTCTCGACGCCTTCGGCAACCGTCGTGATGCCAAGGCTCCTCGCCAACGCCACGACCGAACGCAGCACGGCGAGCGAGCTGTTGGGGTCGTCGCGTAGCTCGCGAATGAAGTGCTTGTCGATCTTGATCTTGTCGAAGCGGATACGCGTAAGGTAGCTCAGGGAGGAGAACCCGGTGCCGAAATCGTCGAGCGCAAGACCGACGCCGATGTCCTGCAGCTTGCCCAACACCTCGGCGACGTGCCGATCCTCCTGCATCAACACGGACTCGGTAATTTCGAGTTCGAGGCGCCCCGGCGAAAGTGCCGAAGCACCTAGCGCCGCAATCACCGACTGGCGCACCTGCCCGGAGCGGAACTGCGCCACCGACAGATTGACGGCAACGCGCATGCGCTTCGGCCAGCCTGAGGCCTCCTGGCATGCCTCGCGCAGCACCCACTCGCCGAGCGGCACGATGAAGCCCGTCTCCTCGGCCAACGACACGAACTCGGAGGGCAGGATTAGGCCGCGCTCGGGGTGGTTCCAGCGCAGCAGTGCCTCGAAGCCGGAGATCTCGCCGCTCTCCAGGTTTAACTGCGGCTGGTAGTAGAGCTCGAACTGGCCTTCGCGCAGCGCCAGCCGCATGTCGTGCTCCAGCTTGTGGCGGGCGCGCACGCGCTCGTCCATCTCGCGCTCGAAGAAGCGGGAGTTGCCCGGCCCGTCGACCTTGGCGCGGCCAAGTGCCAAATCGGCATTCTTAAGGAGCTCGTCCGGCTCGTTGCCGTCCGCCGGGCCGATCGCAACGCCGACGCTGATGGTGATCGGTACCGTGTGATCGTCAAGATCGAACGACGTGCCGAGCACGGCACGCACGCGTTTGATGAGGGCGTCGGCGACCGCGGCAGGTTCGTCGGCAACCTGAAGAACGACGAACTCGTCGCCACCGACGCGCGCCACCATGTCGGCGCCATCCAGACGCCGGCGCAGTCGCTGCGCGACCCCTTGCAGCAGCGCGTCGCCGATCGAAGGACCGAGCGTATCGTTGACCTCCTTGAAGCGATCAATCTCGAGCAACAGCACGACGAGGCAGTGTCCTACCAACGCGTCGCCGGCAAGCACCTGCTGCATACGCTCGCGCAGCTCCACCCGGTTCGGCAGATCGGTGAGCGCATCATGGCGCGCCATGTGCGACAGCTTGGCTTCGATGCGCCGCAGGCGCGTCACGTCATCGTGCGTCGCCACCCATCCGCCTCCCTCCAAGGGTTCGTGCGTGATGGCGATGATGCGGCCATCACTCAGCTCGTGCAGCCTGGTGTTGCGCACGGCTTCGCGTGCCGAGGCTAAGCGCTCGTCAAGATAGGCTTCGGAGTTCTCACCGACATACAGCCCGTTGGCGATGCGGCTTTCGATGATCTTGCGGAACGGCGTACCCGGCTCAGCCAGGGACTTCGATAGCCCGTACATTTCGATGTAGCGGTCGTTACAGACGAGCAGCTTCTGGCCCTGGTCGAACATACACAAGCCCTGGGACATCTTAGCCAGTGCCGCGTTGAACAACCGGTTCTGCTCGCTCAGCTCGGCGTCGCGACGATCGAGTGCCCTAAGGGCGCTCTCGGCCTGCTCGCGAGCACGCACGGATTCTGCGAGATGCTGGCGTGCCGCTTCCAGCGCGTCGCGGTAGTCCGAGGCGTGAGCGGCACGCCCCAGCATCTTGCGGGCAGTGTAGGTGCCGATGGCGAGCACGATGGCGAGGCCGGCGAGAGCCACCACCCGCTCGGCTTCAGCGCCGGGCAGGATGCGGAACGAGGACAGATAAGCGCGGTAGTCATTCGTCACCGCGGCAACGCCGTCGGTAAAGACGGCACAGCAGATCAGCAAGCTCCAGCCGGCCACGGCGGCGATACCGGCGACCACGACGGGCCGCGGGTGGAACCGCAGAGCCCGCACACCAACGAGCAGCAGTAGGAGCACGAAGGCAGGCGCCTTGAGGACGCCGCCAGCCGGATGATTAAAGGCGAACTGGTAGCTCCAGATGACCGAAAGTACGATGCCGACGTCGACGACGCTCAAGGCATCGAGCCAATGCTCGGGTAGCGGCTCGCGGCTCGCCAGCCACCAGCGCACGGCGGAGCTGGCCATGAGCGCCTGCAGCGCGGGGACGACCCAAGCGTCGAAGGTCAGTACGTCGTGACGGAAACCGAAGGCGTGCAATGCCAGTACGAAGAGCGCGATGGCGCCCTGCGCCAGTGCGATCGACTTCTCGCCTTTAACGTCCTGTTCGCGGATGGTCTGCGCCAAGCGACGCGACGGCGTGCTGCGACCCCGATACTTATCGGTCGCGGCACGGGCCGTCTCTGATGTCGGCGGAGACGCGGCGGACAACGAAGGCTCCTCGGACAAATGGCGCCGGTCAAAGGATGCGCGACCGCCGGCCCGCTCCGAGGTCAGACCCTCTCGACGGGCTGCCGGCACCCGCATGGGCCGTGACCATGGCATGGTCCGAGTTACTTATCCCTTGGCCGCAAAGGGTTCTTTAGGGATACGCCGCCTACTGAATGTTTCCCTAGGTTAATGGCCAATGACGTTTTGCCGTCGACGTCCTATTGCCGGAAGCCCTCGATATCGAGAGTCAGCTCCACGTTCTGCGCGGTCGGACCAAGGTTGTAGTTGATACCAAAATCCTTGAGCGGCAGGCTCGTTGTTCCGGTGAAGCCTTCGCGGTAGCCACCCCATGGATCGGTGCCGCCGCCGACGCGCTTGGCTTCGATGGCGATCTCTTTCGTGACGCCGTGCAGGGTCAGGTTGCCGGTGATCGTCGCCTTGTCTCCGTCCAGCTTCACGGCGGTGCTCTCAAAGGTCGCGGTCGGGAAATTGGCGGTGTCGAGGAAGTCCTTGCCGCGCAGGTGCTTGTCGCGCTCGGCGTGATTGGAGTTGATGCTGTTGGTGTCAATTTCGACCTTGACCTTGGAGGCATCGGGCTTCGCCGCGTCGAACGAGAACGTGCCGGTGAAGGTGTCGAAACGGCCGTTGAGCCAGCTGAAGCCCAGATGCTTGATCTTCCAGGTGATGAAGGCGTGCGCCTTGGCCGTATCGATGACGTACTCGGCGGCGCCGGCAGGACCGGCCGAGAGAAGCGCGGCGATGAGGGCGAGCGAGACGGGGGTAAGCTTCATTCGGCGATCTCCTGAGATTTGCCTATTGGTCGTTAGTAGGGCCCGACCACATGCGCTTAAGCACGCGACTGCGGTCGAGGAAGTGATGCTTGAGCGCCGCCGCAGCGTGCAGCAGGACGAGGATCATAGTGATGTCGGCGAGGAATTCGTGCACTTCGCCGGCCGTCTTCTCCATGCCCTTGTCGTGCACGAGTGCCGGGACGCTGAACCAGTCAAACACCTCGATGGGGCGACCATCGGCCGTAGACATGAGGTAGCCGCTCACCATCAGCGCGAAGAGCAGCGGGTAGAAACCCCAGTGCACGATCCGCGAAGTGTAACGCTCGAAGGGGGAGAGCTCTTCGTCGCTCGGCTTGCCATTGAAGAGGCGCCAAACAAAGCGGACGGCGAGCGCCGCCAGCAGCAGCATGCCTACGCTGCGATGCAGATCGGGCGCCGAGCGGTAGTAGGGGCTGTAGTAGTTGAGATCGACCATCCACAGGCCGAGGAAGTACATGCCGATGATCGCCACCGTCATAACCCAATGAACGATGCGCGTCGGCAACCCATAGCCGGCGGCGGTATCGCGGATCTGCATGCGCGGCTATCCCTCGTCCTTCCCCATGCCCTCCGCTGATGTAGGCAGACCCAAAGCGAGGTCAATCCGGAGTTTCAAGTAATTCATTACCGCAGGGGTGGGGACAGCCACGAGACGGGCAACGGCACTAAGCGCCGAGTGTCGCGGGCGCCCGTTCACTGAGCTGACGCTCATAGTTTGCGTAGAGCTGTGCCAGCGGCCTCCCGCCAAGCTCCCGACATTCGGTCAGCGCGGACTGGGCGGAAGCGGCATCGCCCGTGGCGAGCGCCGCAACAAGCCGCGCATGCGCGCCGCTCAACTTGGCAAAATCGTTCGACTGCTCGACCGTCTCGTCACCGATGAGCGCGAAGATGCGCTCCGGCCGCTCCTTGCCGCGCACTCTCACCGAGGCGATCTCCAGGAAGGCGAGCGACGGAGCGGCGAGCGCCGTCTTCTCGCCGACGATGATCGGCACGCCAAAGCTTTTCGTCGTGCCTTCGAGGCGTGAGGCGACATTCACCACGTCACCGAGGATCGAATAGTCGAAGCGCTGCGGCGAGCCGACGTTGCCGACACAGCAATTGCCGGTGTTAAGGCCGATGCCGAGTTGCACGGGAGCGACGGCCTCCCCGCGCGCCGCCGCCTCGGCGGCCCACAAGGAATTCAGCCGAGCAACTTGCTCCTGCATGCGCAGCGCTGCGCGGCAGGCGTTACCTGCATGCGCGTCATCGAGTAATGGAGCATTCCAGAACGCCATAACCGCATCGCCCATGAACTTGTCGATGGTCCCGCGCTCGGCGAGGATGATGTCGGACAGCGGCGTGAACAGCCGGTTGAGGAAGGCGATGAGCGCCTCCGCCGTCAGCCCCTCGGCGATGTGGGTGAAGCCGCGCACGTCGGCGAACAACACCGTCACTTCGCGCATCTCGCCGCCGAGCTTCAGCTTGTCGTGGTTACGCGCCAGCTCCTCGACCAGCGGCGCGGCGACGTAGTGTCCGAAGGCGGAGCGCACGCGGCTGCGCTCGCGCTCGGTGGCGATGTAGCCGGTGAGCGACGTCGCTAGATAAACGAGCAGAACGGCGATCGAGGGGTAGACCGGGTCGAGCAGGTAGCCGGCGTTGGTGTAGGCAAGCCAGGACGCGGCGAAGATAACGACGATGGCGGCAGCGCCGATGGCGGCGGTACCGCTGGCGCCAACGCGCCCGAGCAGCCAGGCGAGAGCCGCGCCGACCGCAACGAGGTAGACGAGCTCCAAGCCGGTGGCGAACGGCGGGCGACTCAGGTGGTCGCCGCTCAACATCTGTTCGAGCGCCTGGGCATGCACCTCGACGCCGGGAACGGCGGAATCGAGCGGGGTGGCGCGCAGATCGAGCAGCCCGACGGCGCTGGTGCCGACGAGGATGTCGCGTCCGGCAACCTCCTTGGCCTCGGCGCTGCCATCGAGCACGCGGTAGGCGGAGATGTAGCGGCGCGCGTCGGGAGGGGTGAAGCGGAGCCACAGCTCGCCGTCGCCATCGGTCGGCAAAACGGTCGAGCCGACGCGCACATGCTCGATGCCGGTGCGCTGCCCGAACGCCGTCACGCTGCTGCCTCCCGAGGAGCGCACGAATACCGTCGTTTCATTCTTGGCGACGCGCAACGTCTCGAGCGGCAGCGATGGATAGAGCATTCCGCCGATCGACAGCAGCAAGGGCACGCGGCGCACGGTCTGATCGCGCTCGGGGAGCCAGTTGACGGCGCCGAGCCCACGCGCGGCCTTGGTCAGCACCGGCAGGCTATCCACGGCACCCGTAAAACGCGGCACGAACTGCAGAGGGTCGTCGCCGGCGATCGCAAAGCTAGCATGCGGCTTCGGCGGCGGTTTGCCGCCGGCCGACTCCCCCGCAAGGCCGACGGTGACCGGCGCCGCGGCGATCGCGGCGGCGAGACGCTCGTCGTTGGATGGCAGCTGCGAGGCTTGGCCGACGAGTGGCGCAAGCTGCGGTTGGTTGGCAAACAACTTGGCGAATTCACCGGGCGAGAGACGGTCCGGCTCCGCAAGAATGAGATCGAGCGTGACGGTGCGCGCTCCGGCCGCCGTCAGGCGATCGATGATCTCGGCGAGCCGCGTACGCGGCCACGGCCACTGCCCGACGCGGGCGAGCGAGGCATCGTCGATATCGACGATGCGCACGGGTAGCGCCGGATCGAGCGTGCGCGGGGCAAGATTGAGGAAGGTGTCGAACACGGCAAGGCGCAGCCGCGCGACCGGCTCCGGGTCGGCGATGCGCAAGGCGACCGCCGCCAGGAGCAGCGCTGCAGCGAGCAGAATGTGGACCGGGAGAGAGCGCAGGGCCGTTCTCCTCATGGACGCGGCACCCTTCGCGCCGCCAGCCAATCATAGCCTCTGAGCGTTGACGACGACACAAGCCCCCGTGTCACTTGGTGGCTTGGGAAAGCCAATCGGCGCAACGCCCGGCGAGCTGAGCTGCCCCCTCCTCCATGATCAGGAAGTGGCCGCGGCCTGACGCCTCCTCGAACGTGCCGTGGGCGTAGAGCTCGGCCACCTTGCGGCCGGTGACCGGTGAGATCACCTTATCTTCCGATCCGGACACGACCAGAATGGGACAAGTGACCTTGCCGGTCTCGACGGCCGTCGTACGTTGCTTGTCGAACATCCAAAAGAACAACTCGAACAGGGCCAGACCGGACTCGGGGCTGAACATCGCGAAGATACGCTGTTGCGATGCCGGATCGAGGCTCGCAAGCGAGTCCCCTTTCGCCACCTCGAACGACGGATTGAGCGCCTTGTCCCAGAACGGCGACGCCATCATCAGCCCCTTGGCCAGCGTCATCTCGGCTTCTGTGGACGGCAACACGCCCCACGGCGAACCGGGAGCGAGCAATACGAGAGCGCGGGCGAGCCCCTGGGACGCGAGCTGCTGCGCGATGAGCCCGCCCATCGAATGTCCGACGATGACCGGCAGCTCGGGAAGACGGGTGACGAACTCCGTCATGTCGCGCGTGTAGTCGGTAATGCTCTGCTTTGCCAGCTGCGGGTCGGGCGTGCGCGTCGGACCCGGCTCGTGGAACGGCAGGTCCGGCGCCTGGCACGTCCACCCGTGCGCGGCGAACACCGGCATGATGTCGGCAAAGCACCAGCCGCCGCAGAAGGCGCCGTGGATGAGGACGATGTTTTTGGCCATGGCTGCTTCCCTCCCGACTGAGGCGTTCAGCTGGGTCGGCTTACGGTCGATCCATAACTGCCCGCATCTTTCGCGCGAGCTGTTCAACCGTGAATGGCTTGACCAACAGCTCCACGCCGGGATCAAGGGTCCCATTGTGAACGATGGCGTTGCGCGTGTAGCCAGTCATGTAAACCACTTTCAAGTCGGGCCGAGACACAACAGCAGCGTCAGCCAACTTGCGCCCGTTCATTCCCGGCATGATGACGTCAGTTAAGAGCAAGGTAATGTTGGGATTGCCTTCGATGAGCGCGAGAGCCTGGGGACCGTTTGCGGCTTCGCGGTGGTCTCACCATCCGTGTCGGCAGTGCCCAACGCGCGCGGGAGATACATGCGCACCGTTGTTCCGCGACCTTCCTCGGAATATATGCTCAAGTGCCCTCCGGACTGCTTGATAAAGCCGAATACCTGGCTCAGTCCGAGACCGGTGCCCTTGCCGCAGACTTCGTTGTAAAGAATGGCTCGACTGCCCGCGCTACGGTTTCGGCGTTCATGCCCACACCCGTGTCCGACACCGCCACCACGACGTACTGCCCGGGTTTGACATCGGTGTGCTTAGCGGCATACGCGTCGTCCAAGTAGCTGTTGGCCGTTTCAATCGTTAGCTTGCCTCCCTCCGCCATGGCATCGCGCGCATTCACGGCGAGGTTGACGAGGGCGCTTTCCAGTTGGGCCGGGTCGGCGAACGCTTTCCAGAGGCCGCCTGACTGCACGCATTCCACAACAATGTGCGTGCCCAGAGTGCGGCGTAAAAGCTCCGACGCCGAAGTCACCAGTTTGTTCAAGTCGACCACCGCTGGAGTGAGCGGCTGATTGCGGGCAAAGGCGAGTAGGCGGTGAGTGAGCTGCGAAGCGCGTCGGCCGCCTTCCATGGCGTTATCGACGAACTCCACAATGTCAGTCTGCCCCCGCTGAAGGCGACGCTTCATGAGGTCGAGGTTGCCGATAATGATCGCCAGCATGTTATTGAAGTCGTGAGCCAGGCCGCCCGTCAATTGGCCCATCGCCTGAAGCTTTTGAGATTGCGCCAGATCGGCTTGCGATCGCGCGAGCTGCTCGGTGCGCTGCACCACTCGCCTTTCCAGAGTCTGGCTCAGGTCGCGATAATTCCTGATCGCGAACCGCATCGCCCCGATAAAGAATACATCCAATGCCGCAACTACGACGAAGATCAGAAGGGCGATGAATTCCTGATGGGAGATGCCGGCAAAAGCGTACTGCGGCTTGATCACGACGTACCAAGCCGCCAAGGCGCATAGAACAACGCTGAGCACGCCCGCCCGCCAACCGCAGACGAAAGTCGTGATGATAACGGCGGGGAAGAACGTGATGAACTGGATGCCGACGACGTAGGGGTCGATTGCAACCCGGAGCACCGTCGCTAACGCCACCACGGCGACTGCGAATATGAATGAGCCGGCTGTACCTTCTCTGACGGCCGGAATGTCAACGTACAGCCCCTCCAATCGTCTCATTTTTCCGCCCGGCACCCAATCAGATCAGCTGAACTGTGCCCAAGCTTGACGATGGGCATAAGCACTACCAACAGCGCACCGGAGTTAGGTAGGCTAGGTTGTTTGCGGCACCCCCGCGATAACCGGCGGCCCGAAGCCGGCTGCACGAAGGATCAAATCAATGGAGATCAAAAGGATTGGAACGCAGCCGTCGAACCGGGGGCCGACTGAGTGGTTCACGGGGACGGTGCGTATCGATCCCCTCTTTCAAGCCAAAGATCCGGCCCGCGCGGTTGGCGCCAGCGTTACCTTCGAGCCGGCTGCTCGCACCGCGTGGCACACGCATCCGCTGGGGCAGACTCTCATCGTCATTGCCGGTTGTGGCCGGGCACAGCGCGAGGGCGGTCCGGTGGAGGAAATCCATCCCGGTGATGTGATCTCGTTCGCACCAGGAGAGAAGCACTGGCACGGCGCTGGCCCAACCACGGCGATGACACACATCGCGATCCAGGAGCAGCTCGACGGCAGGACCGTCGACTGGATGGAAAAAGTCAGCGACGAGCAATACAGATCCTGATCGACAATAGGTGCCGGAGGCCACTGAGGAGCTCTGGTGTCAGCGTTCCTTTCGCCCCGATAACCGAGCTGCCCCAAATTGCGCGCGCCTGCGCGACGACACTTTACCGTACCCGGCGGCAAGCACATGACGCACGAGCAGATCGTTGGCTTTTGCGGCGCTGGTACGATGCGCCAACCGAGATTCTGCGCCACATGGCGCACGGCGAGGATCTAGGATGGGCGAATGCGGCGGGGAACCATCACCTCGTACCCCAGCGCCTCGGGCTGCGACAGAATGATCCCGACGGCCGCAGACGCTGTCATGGCACGCGGAATTTCGCTGTAGTGCCGCGCGAATACTATTTCGGAATCTTCGACGCGAAAGATCACAGCAACCAGTGTTTTTGTGCCATCCCGTTTCAGCTCCCTAAGCCACTGATGCGAAACTGTGTAGTTCGGTGTGACGGGAAACGACCACACGAGCCGATCGACACCCGGCAGGTGCCAGCGCGGGCCCCATCCTCGGATGCTAGTCGGCTGTATGCCGTTCCTGCGGATGCGCTTTGCGAGGGACTCGGGTGCGAGATGGATAAAGCGCGGCATGACAGCTTCCAGTGGCTCGGCCTGGCAGCGTTTCGGCGAATTCCCGCGTCCCGGGCGTTCGCCGGGGGGGAACCGTCAGGGCGAGAAAAGATCCGAGATTAGGTCGGCAAGGTTCTGAGGCGCTGGCGTAGGCTTGCCCTGTTGTCGGCTCGCAACCGGCTCGTCCTCGTATCGAGGCGTCTCGAAACGAACCTTCCGACCAAAAAGAGCGGCACCGACGCGGCTGTCGAGACCATAGAAATCGCCGTAGGTCTGCAGCTTGCCATTGTCATCGACGCGCGCGGTGAAATAGGTGATGTGCACCGGAATGTGCTTGTCGAGGACGACCTCACCGCCGCTGGCGAACATGCTTTGGACTTTCGCGGCCGACCAACCCTTGTCCTCGGCGAGCAGGATCTCGGCCAGGCGGCGTGGCTCGTGCACGCGCATACACCCGTGGCTGAGCGCACGGTACGACTTGCTGAACAAGTTCCGCTCCGGCGTGTCGTGCATGTAGACGTCGTGCGAATTGGGGAACATGAACTTGACATCGCCCAGCACGTTCTTCGGCCCCGGCGGCTGCTGGAAGCTGTAGCGGCGAATGTCAGCGTTGGCCCAATCGACGGAGTTGGCGTCGATCTGGCGACCACCCACATAAGCGCGCAAATCGTAGGCATCGAGCACGGCCTGGGCCGAGTAGCCGCCACCAAAGATGCCGAAGAGGCCGCCGCCGGAGCTCTTGCGGAGCAGCGGCCCCAGCTCCTTCGTCTTGATGCCGTCGGGCACGCCCCAGCTCGGACGAAACACGATGGTCTTCATGTCGGCCGAGAACCTCGGCGTTGGCCACGATGGCTGTCCGACGATGATCGCGTCTGTATGGATCACCTTGTTGCCCTTGACGATGCGCGTGAGAAACTCCGGCACGTTGTCCCAAACGTAGAACTCGCCGAATTCAGACGGCACCCACCGCCAGCGCTCCATGTTGATGAGGATGCGATCAATCGCCGAATCGACACTCTCGCCTTGAAGCGCCGGTGAGGCACCAAGATCCGCGCGCGCGCTTTCGATATTGACGTCGGGATCCCAACTGTTGGCGCGCTGCAACTGCGGTACGACGCCCTGCAACTTTGAACCGTAGACGATCTCCTTTTCATCGCCCGCCAACTGCTCGAGCTGCTCCTTACTCCCCTTCCCGCCGCGCAGCTTCAAGAGTAGCTGGCGCAGCCTCTCGAACTGTTCGTGCTTTGGGTGCAGCGCGCGCAAGTAGGCATCGGGTGCATCCGTAGCGGCAAGGTCGTTGAGAACCCGAGCGGGTGGATATGTCGGGGGCGTGTGGTCCAGCACCTTTGAGACGCGCGACGGATCCCGGATGCGTCCGCCGCGCGCGTAGCGCGCGTACTTGAGGACCGAGAGCGTGAGCTTGATCTCGGCCTCGGCGCCGGCCTCCGGCGACGTTTCCGCCGCGGCCAATTGCGGGATGTTGAAGTCGCTGCTGCGCAGCCCCCAATCGTCGGCCCTGCGGACCTCGGCGATGACAGCCCTCGCCTTATCCGAAATACCGCTCTCGGTTACCCAGATCAGCGGGCCTGTCTGCTTGCCATAGAACCCGGTCATCGCCGCTAGATCATCGGCGTTGGCCCTGCCGCCGAGTGTGGGCAGCATCTTGCGGAGCATGACGAGAGTTGGGCTTGGTGCCGCCGCTTCATCGGTCGGTGGCCCTCGGCTGCCCGTGACCAGATCGAGCCTCCCGGAGGTGCCGTGCAAAAAGAACCAAACCCCGGCAAGCAGTATGCTGACGGTCGCCGCAGCCAGAAACCGATACGCGCGTTTTGACAGCCCAGATCGCACGATCCCCCCGGACCTCAGCACGACCTCGTGGTGACCACTCAGCCGGCCAAGCTAGATGCGCTGTAGAGGGCAGCCAAGCAGATGTTAATGGTGCTGATGTGGCGATCTTGCTGTGACCTGGGCTACTCCCTAGGCCCCTCAATTGGTTCGACTGGCCGGGCACTGAACACCCGAAACGGCCCGTGCGCGCGGTCGCGCCCACCCAGGTTGGCGCTCGGAAGAGGTCAGAGCTGGCGGCGGAAGAGCACGGAGAGATTGTTGGCGGGCATCTCCGCGATGACTGGCGCACCGAACCCGGCAGAGGCGGCGAGGTCGGTGACGGCCTCAAGATCGCGCACGCCCCACATCGGGTTGCGCCGGCGCAGGTCCGCATCGAAGGCCGCGTTGCTCGGCGCCGTGTGCCCGCCGCCGCGCTTATACGGCCCATAGAGAAACAGCAGCCCGCCCGGCGGCAGCACGCGTGCGGCGCCGCGTACGAGCCCGACGGCCGATGCCCATGGCGAGATGTGGATCATGTTGATGCACACGACGACGTGGGCGCTTGTGATGGGCCAGACATCGGCAGCCGCATCGAGTGGTATGGCCGCGCGGATGTTCGGCAACCCTGAAGCGGCCACCCAGGCATCGATGCTGGCGCGAGCCTGCACATCAGGATCGCTCGGCTGAAAGACGATCTGCGGGCCAGCGGCGCGCGCGAAGTGCACCGTGTGCTCGCCCGATCCGCTCGCCACCTCAAGCACGAGACCGCGCGGCGGCAGCTGCGGCTGTAGCACGCTCCAGATCGGCTCGCGGTTGCGCGCCGCCGACGGGGCATACTGGCGAGCGTCGTCGCTCATATGCAGGTTCGCGTCAGATCCCGAGCTTCTTCTTGAGGATGTCGTTGACCGCCGCCGGGTTGGCCTTGCCGGCGGTGCTCTTCATCACCTGACCGACAAACCAACCGAGCATGGTCGGCTTCGCCTTTACCTGCTCCACCTTGTCCGGGTTGGCGGCAATGATGTCGTCGACCGCCTTCTCAATGGCGCCGGTGTCGGTGACCTGCTTCAAGCCGCGCTGCTCGACGATCTCGGCCGGGTCGCCGCCCTCCGACCAGACAATCTCGAACAGATCCTTGGCGATCTTGCCGGAGATGGTGCCGGAGGAAATGAGATCTACGATCGCGCCGAGCTGCGCCGCCGAGACAGGCGATGTGGCAATCGACTTGCCTTCCTTGTTGAGGCGGCCGAACAGCTCGTTGACCACCCAGTTGGCAGCAACCTTACCGTCGCGGCCACGGGCGACGGCTTCGAAATAGTCCGCCGACTCGCGGTCGGCGACGAGCACGTTGGCGTCATAGTCGGACAGCCCAAAGTCGCCCATGAAGCGCTGCTTCTTGGCGTCGGGCAGCTCGGGGAGGTTCTTCTCCAGATCGCCGACATATTCCATCGTCAGCTCGAGTGGCAGCAGGTCGGGATCGGGGAAGTAGCGGTAGTCGTGCGCCTCTTCCTTCGACCGCATGGACCGCGTCTCGCCCTTGCCGGGATCGAATAGCCGCGTCTCCTGATCGATCTTGCCGCCGGCTTCGAGAATGTCGATCTGGCGGCGCGCTTCGACCTCGATCGACTGACCGATGAAGCGAATGGAATTGACGTTCTTGATTTCGCAGCGCGTGCCCAGCTTGGCGCCGGGCTTGCGCACAGAGACGTTCACGTCGGCGCGCAGATTGCCCTTCTCCATGTCGGCATCCGAGGTGCCGAGGTAGCGCAGGATGGTGCGCAGCTTCGTCACGTACGCCTGCGCCTGCTTGGATGAGCGCATGTCGGGCCGCGACACGATCTCCATCAGGGCGACGCCGGAGCGGTTGAGGTCGACGTAGGAATAGTCGGGGTGCTGGTCGTGGATCGACTTGCCGGCATCCTGCTCGAGGTGGAGCCGCTCGATGCCGACCTTCATCGTCTCGTCGTCGACGTCGATCTCGACCTCGCCCTCTCCGACGATCGGCTGCTTGTACTGGCTGATCTGATAGCCCTGCGGCAGATCGGGGTAGAAGTAATTCTTGCGGTCGAACACGCTCTTCAAGTTGATCTTGGCGTTGAGCCCAAGCCCCGTGCGCACCGCCTGGGCGATGCACTCCGCGTTGATCACCGGCAGCATGCCTGGCATCGCCGCATCGACGAGCGAAACATGACTGTTGGGCTCGGCGCCGAACTCGGTCGCGGCGCCGGAGAACAGCTTCGACCGCGAAGCCACCTGCGCGTGCACCTCGAGACCGACGATAACCTCCCACTCGCCCGTGGCGCCCTCGATCAAGTTCTTGCTCTTGGTTGCCTTGGCTATGTCCTGCATGGGGTGCTCCTTCGCGCGCCCTCGTTATCGCAGGGCGCCCTCCGGGGCAAGCCGGGCTGCTTAGGCGAACTCTGCCTCCGCGACTTCGTTCTCGATCGGCAGAGGCGCAATTTTCAGGGGGTCGCCATGGCGGCGGGACTGGCCCTCGAAATAGCAGCCTTCCTCGAGCACAAGCTTGTGATGGTAGATCTGGCCCTCAACGTTGCAGCCGGCCCCGAGGATCAGCTCGCGGGCATAGATGGCACCGCTGAACTCACCGAGCACGACCACACTGTCGGCAACGATGAGGCCTTCGACCTCGCCGCGTTCGGTAATCTGCAGCTTCGAGCAGCGCACTTCCCCGTCGATCGTCCCCTCGATCAGCACTGGCCCATCCAACGAAAGGGCCCCGATGATCGTCACACCCCGATTGATCACGAGCGCGGCCTTGGCGGGCCGCGCCTGTGTCACGTTCAACTCCGTCATTACGCAAAACCCCCGGACGACGTCATGAACCTCGTCCCCGCGGGAGATGAGATGGCGCACAGAAGTGGCCCTTTTCGGGCAGCGACGCCGGGCTCAGTTCTCGAAGATGACGGCAATGGCGCGAAAGCCGCTCTTCGTCAGTACCGCGGGCGCTCCCGCGTCGGAGACACTCGTCGATGCCGTTTGCATCGCGGCGAGATCGGCAACCAGCGCCTCGGCGGGATGCGGGCTGCCGTCACGCGTATAGCCGGAGCGCTTTTGTCCCTGCTCTGACTGCCAAAACCGTGGCACTTCACCCCAACGCATCTCCTCCGGCAGCACACGGTCGCGGCCGGTGATCCGGTCGAAAAGCGACGCTGCATTCTTCTGCTTCATGCGGATGCAGCCGTGCGAGTCGATCGAGCCGAGCCGCCGGTAGCGACCCGGCAGCGTGCCGTGAAAGGCAACGCCCGACCGGCGGCCGTTGTCGTAATGAAAGTCGATATACATGGTGTGGATCATGCCCGGGGCCGTATAGCCGCGGCCGTAGCGCCATTTGCGCTCATCGAGTGCGAATACCCCGGTCGGCGTCGGCCCGGAAAAAGGATCACCGCGATAGTAGCGCCCGGTGGACACTGGCCAGCTATAGGCCGGAGCCTCGCCCGCGGCCAAATCCGCCTTGCGCCAGTGTTCCTCGTCCCACATGGCTAGTCTCCACGACCCGCCAATGGCGTCGCGATGCAGTACCCACATCCGCTGGCGCCAGGGACCGGAGCCGGCCGTATTGACGTAGAGGGCGACCGTGTAGCGCCCATCGAGCTCGCTCGGCGCCTTGTAGCGCTCGCTACTGCCCTTGAGGCTTTCGAGATAGGTCAGCGCCGGGTCGGCGCGTGCCACTTGCGAGGCAAACCCCAAAACGAGCACGACAATGAGCGCAATAGCGTGCGCGCGCCCGAGCATCGGTTCCCCCCGACTTCCGTCCAGCTACAGATTGTGTGGTGAATTGCGGAGTTGAACAAGCACCGGTACGCGGACTGGCGCACGTGCGTTGCCGCTGGGCATCAGATCAGCGTCCGAACGTGGGACCTCAGCGGCGCAGCGGGGCGAGCCAATAGCCGAGCGCCGCCCAGACGAGGCCGAACAGGAACTGCAGCAGCACGATGGCGGCCTCGCCACCCAGTGCATGCACCGGCATCAGACCGACCGCAGCGACGAGCCAGTAGAGGGCATAGCCGGCAAGAGCGGCGGCGAAGGCCGCCACGATCAGCTTCTGCCATTGATCGGCGCGGCGACCCATGAGGAACGCGACGACAATGACGACGGGATTGAACAGTGCGATCTTCAGCAGTGTGCCGGGATCGAAGGGGACGATTTCCACCTCACGCTCCTCGGCCGCCGTGGTCCTCGAGCTGACGGCGGAGCTTTTCCTCTTCGTACTGGACGAACCAGCCGATCATCTGCCGCCACAGCGCTTCGGTGAGTTCGGGCGGCAGGCCCTTCTCCTTGGCCCGCTCTTTTACCTTGTCGATGACCTGCTGTATGCGCCAGGGCACGTGCGCCTCGCCAGGCCCCGTCTTGAGCTGCCAGGCACGATCGACAAAGCCGAAGCGCTCGGCGATGAGGTCGACGAGGGCGGCGTCGATGCGGTCGATCTCGGCGCGCACTTCGGCCATGTCGCTGCACTCCTGCGGCTTACGTCCGCTCATTTCGCTTTGCTCCCGGCTTTTTTCTTGCCGTCCGACCTCTGCGCTGCAACCGTCTTTGCCGGCGCCGGCGCGGACGAGGCCTTGCCGCCCGCTTCCCACCAGCGCTCCGGCACGACGAAGCGTCCGGCCGCATCCTCGATCGCCTGCGCGGCGCGGAACAACGTCCCCTCGTCGAACGGCTTGCCGATCAGCTGCAGGCCAAGCGGCGTGCCTTCGCGCGACAGACCCGCTGGCACCGATATGCCCGGCAGCCCCGCCATGTTCACCGTCACGGTGAAGACGTCTTCCAGGTACATGGCGATCGGATCGCCGCTCTTCTCGCCGAAACCGAAGGCGGGTGACGGCGTCGTAGGCGTCAGCACAACATCGACCGACTTCCACGCCTCGTCGAAGTCGCGCTTAATGAGCGTGCGCACCTTCTGTGCCTTGAGGTAGTAAGCGTCGTAGTAGCCGGCGGAGAGCACGTAGGTGCCGATGAGAATGCGGCGGCGCACCTCCTTGCCGAAACCGGCTGCGCGCGTGTTCTCGTATGTGTCGATGAGGTCTTTGCCGGGTACGCGCAGGCCGTAGCGCACGCCATCATAGCGCGCGAGGTTGGACGAAGCCTCGGCGGGTGCCACGATGTAGTAGGCCGGCAGCGCGTATTTGGTGTGCGGCAGGCTGATGTCGTGAATGGTGGCGCCGGCGGCCTTGAGCCAGGCGATGCCCTCCTGCCAAAGCTTGTCGATCTCCTTCGACATGCCCTCGACGCGGTATTCCTTCGGCACGCCGACACGCAGGCCTTTGATGCCCTGGCTCAGCGCCGCCTCGTAGTCCGGCACCGGCGTTTCGACCGAGGTTGAATCCTTCGGGTCGTGGCTGGCCATGGCGCGCAGCATGATGGCCGCGTCGCGCACCGTCTTGGCGAGCGGGCCCGCCTGATCCAACGACGACGCAAACGCAACGATGCCCCAGCGCGAGCAGCGCCCGTACGTCGGCTTGATGCCGACAGTGCCCGTCAGCGCCGCGGGCTGGCGGATAGAGCCGCCGGTGTCCGTCGCCGTCGCGCCAAGGCAGAGGTCAGCGGCAACGGCAGCGGAGGATCCGCCGGATGAGCCGCCCGGGACCAGTTTGTCGGTCTTGCCCTTGCGGCGCCACGGCGAGACGACGGGGCCAAACGCGCTCGTCTCGTTCGAGGAGCCCATGGCGAACTCGTCGCAATTGAGCTTGCCGAGCATGACGGCACCGGCGTTCCACAAATTGGCGCCGACGGTCGATTCATAAGTCGGCGTGAAGTCGTCGAGAATTTTCGAGCAGGCAGTGGTGCGCACCCCGGCGGTGCAGAACAGGTCCTTGTTGCCAAGCGGGAGCCCTTCCAGGGGGCGCGCATCGCCCGACTTCAGGCGCTTGTCGCTCTCTTTCGCTTGCGCCAGCGCCAGTTCGGGCGTCGGCAGCACAAAGGCGTTTAGAACGGCGTTGCCCGCCTCGATGGCGTTGACGAAGGCGCGCGTCAGCTCGGTAGCCGAAACGTCCTTCTTGCGCAGCCTGTCGCGCGCTTCAGCGATGGTCAGCTTCGTCAGTTCCGTCACGTCAACTCACTCCACCACCTTGGGAACCACGTAGTAGTGGTCTTCGACCATCGGCGCGTTCTTGACGACATCGTCTGCGATGTCGCCGTCGCTGATGACGTCAGTGCGCTTCGTGAGCTCGATGGGCACGACGCGGGTCATCGGCTCCACCGTCAAGGTGTCGACCGAGTTGAGTTGTTCGACCCAGTTGAGGATGCCGGACAGCTCCGCCTCGAGGCCCTTGGCCTCCTCGTCCGAAATCTTGATGCGCGCCAGGCGCGAGATGCGCCGGACTGTCGTCTCGTCGACCCGCATGGCTCCTCGCCGTTGGCTGTTGAACGACGCTCTGGGAAAAGCGCCCGCACTCTTAGCTCCGGCGGAGCACGGGCGCAACTTGGCCGGAGGCTGCGGCGCCCGGCCCTACGATCGGCGCCACTGCGAAAGGAAGGGGCCGAGAATATCGGAAGCGTCATCCGTCCACGGCGAGAGCCCCCGGGCGTGGAAGTCTTGCGCCCCATCGAGCACGCGGTAGGCATCGAGCGCCGTCTGCTCCTTGGCGAACACGGCGATGGTCGAGGTGTTCTGCGCGTACGAGCCGTCCGCTTTGTCGTCAGAGACAATGAGACCCTTCAGCTCAGGCACTAGAGGGAGGGTAGCACCGAGGACGGAATCAAGGTCGAGGTAGCGATTGGAGATGTGCAGCACGACGACGCCGCCGTCCTTCAGCTTGCCGGCGTAGAGTTGCAGCGCCTCCGCCGTCATCAGGTGCACCGGCACGGCGTCGGACGTGAAGGCATCGACGATGATCAGATCAAAGCTCTTGTCAGGCTCCTTGGCGAGCGTCAGGCGGGCGTCGCCGATGACCGCGTCGAGCTGCGGCTGGCAGTTGGCGAGAAACGTGAAGTGGTTCGACTTTGCCGCGATGTCGACGATGATCGGATCGATCTCGAAGAAGCGCCAATCCTCGTGCTTGCGCGAGTAGCAGGCGAGAGAACCGGCACCGAGGCCGATGACACCGAAGCGACCGAGCTCGCCCTCGGCATCAAGGCGGGCCTGGGCGATCTTCACGGCGGCGGCCATCGGACTGCCAGGATAATAGTAAGTTCCGGGCGTTACGTCGGAGACGACGTGACCGGTGAGGTCACGCAGGCGTTGCGCGCCGTGCAGCGTCGTCCCGTGCGTCAAGACATTGAAATCCCCGCCTTCAGATTGGCTCACGCGATAGACGCCGTAGTAGCTGCGCTGCGCCTGGCCGCGCTTGACCGACGAGGGCAGCATGACGACGGCGGCGAACATCATCAATGCGGCGGTGAGCTGACGCGCGCCGTGGTTCCAGAAGGCAACGTTGGCGGCGCCAAACACGAGCGCGATCGCCGGCGTCGTCCCCCAATCGCCGAAGGTGTATCCATGCGCGGCGGCGAGCAGCGGACCCTGCCAGATGATGAGCAGGCCGGCCGCGAAGGTTCCCAGGATCCAAATGACGTCGCTCTTGGTCGATCCTGGCTGGTCGAAAACACCTGGACGGCAGGCGAGCGACAGCGCGATGAGCAGCGGGTACTCGAACACCTCGGAGAAGATGCGCGGCGCAATCAGCGCCGAGAACAGTCCGCCGAGCACGCCGCCGATCGACATCCACAAATAGAACTCCGTGAGGCAGCGGGCGGGCGGGCGCTGAAGGTACAGCGTGCGATGGGCAACGAGCGCGGCGAGGAAGAAGACGGCGACACCGGCGCCGCTGGTCAGCACCCATTTGTCGTGCTTGGTCTGCGCCAGCTCCAGCAGAGCGAATATGACGGCGGCAAGCTGAGCCGGCAGCAGTAGCCACATCGGCAGCGGCAGGCGCGACTGGAAGGCGAGCACGAATGTGAAAAGGTAGATCGCCAGCGGCAGCACCCAGAGCAGCGGAGCCGAGGCGATGTCCGTCGCAATGTGCGTCGTGAACGCCGTGAGCAGCGCCGCCGGCACGAGCGCCAGGCCGCACCATGCGATACGGCTTCGCCACGTCGGCGCGCCCGCGAGCGGCATGTCGGCCGCTGTCACGGTCGAGGGGGCCGCACGCCCGCGCACGAGGGCAAAGCAGGCGCCGATGGCGATGATCAGGACGAGGTAGAGCATGGCCCAATAGCGGCTGAGCGCTGTTAGCCCGAACGCCGGCTCGAGCAGGAACGGATACCCGAGCAAGGCGATCAGGCTGCCGAGGTTCGAAGCGCCGTAGAGGAAGTAGGGATCCTGCGCGTGCGGATGCCCGGAGCGCGCGAACCACGCCTGCAGCAGCGGCGCGTTGGCGGCAACCGCAACGAACGGCAGCCCGACGGACACGGCGAACAGGCCAAGTTGCCAGAGATACGGATCGCCCGCTGGCTCACGCCATGTGGCCGGCAGTCCGACCGGAAGCACGATGAGCGCCAGCAGCGCGAACCCGAGATGCACAAGGCCGATCGAAGCCGCCGCCACGTGGCGCGTCAGCAGATGTGCGTAGCCATAACCGATGAGCAGCGCCGCCTGGAAGAAGAGCAGCGCCACCGCCCACACCGACGAGGAGCCGCCCAGCACCGGCAGCACCATCTTGGCGAACAGAGGTTGGATGGAAAACAGCAGGAACGCGGACAGGAATGTCGTTGCCGCAAATAGCGCCAGGACCCCGACACCGCCCTGCGGCTTCTGCGCAGCTCCGCGCGGCGGCTTGGCGCTGACGACCATCGCCCTCGCCGACAACTTCTTTTCCTGCACGCAACGCTATCCTCTAATCGCCGCCGGAATGCCCTGGCACCTGCGGCCTCCCACCCGGAGCGGATTGGCAATCCGCAGCCGGCGCGGAGTATAAGGAAGCGCAGTGCGGCAACAACGGGCAGGCTGCCTATATGGCAAATTCAGCGGGCGAACGGGCGTCGGGAACGACGCTCGATGACGTCGAGGCCTTCGCCGCCGGCCTTGGCGAGCGGACCCCGCTGATCGGCATCGACGCCGGGACCAAGACCCTCGGCCTTGCCCTGTCGGACATCACGCGCACCATCGCCTCGCCGCTGACGGTCATTCGCCGTACGAAATTCAAGGAAGACGCGGCAGAGCTGCTACGCACCGCCGCGGAGCACAAAATCGGCGGCTTCGTGCTCGGTCTACCGACCAATCTCGATGGCACCGCCGGTCCCCGCGTGCAGGCGACGCGCGCTCTCGCGCGCAACCTCAACGCGCTCAGTGAGTTGCCGATCCTCTTGTGGGACGAGCGACTTTCTACCGCCGCGGCGGAGCGCACGCTGCTTGAAGCCGATGCCAGTCGCCGGCGGCGCGCTCGGGTCATCGATAAGCTCGCCGCCGCAATTATCCTGCAAGGTGCGCTCGACCGCATGCGCAGGATAACGGGCTGATCTTACCCGTGGCATTAACTCTCACCCACGCTATTGGCGAATGCGGCTCGACCGTCCCAAGCGTGCCGCAATAACCTGCGACGCTCTTCAGTAACGCCATCGCGCAGGGCTCGTTGGCCTGATGGCGAAGTGGAATTGTATATGTCGCAAGTGACGAAACTCCTTCGGCAGCGCACCGATCCGCGCCGCACCGTGGTGTTGCCGCAGCTCTCGGACGAACGCGAGAGCTATGCTGGTCGCTTCGCCTATTCCGCTCGGCGTGAAGTCCGCCGCTTGATGCGCTCGTCCGCGCGACTTGCCGATCTCGCCATCGTCTTTCCAGGAGCCATGTATGCGCTGGCGACGCGGCGCGGCACGCAGGAAGCGCGCGATGCCGCGCTGGCACTCATCGAGGACGGCGCGGCACTGAAAGCGGTGGCACGCGCCCTGGAGCTGCCGCTGTGGTTGCGGCGTCTGCCGCCCGAAGCGTTCCAAAAAGTCATCGCTCCGGTGCCGGCGAGCGAGAGCTTCACGCGACGCGTCGCCACACGTCTCCCCGCCGCACCCAGCCATAGCGCGCTGTGGCTCGACAGCGTCGCCTTCGGCGCCAAGGCCTGCCACGAGGACTTCGCGCTGTGGCTCGCCGATCAATCTATCTTCAGCGAGCAGGGCAAGCCCGAGCAGATGTTCGGGGTGCTCGCCGCCTACGCCTGGCATTCGCGGGCCACGCAGACGCGCGCGCACAGTCTCATCGTCGTGCCGTGGCGCCCGGAAATCGCCTTTGACACGGCACTGTGCGCGGCCAAGAGCTGGCTCAACCGTATGCGGCTGACGTTGCAGCTCGGCCCGGGCGTGCTGACAGATCCGTGGTTGTCTGGCGGACAGGTGCGCGGGCTGACGTTGGTGCCGCTGCTCGAGCGCACGGAGATTCTTGCCGAGGCGCGCGCCATGCAGAACTGCGCCGACCAGTATGCCGAGCGGCTCGCCGACGACCGCTGCCGGCTCTTTTCGATCCGCCGCGACCGCGAGCACATCGCGACGCTCGAGGTTGGCCCGCATTCGCGCGAGGCCGGCATGCTGGCCATCACGCAGCTCAAGGGGCGCCACAACATGGCGGCGCCCCTCGACGTGTGGCAGTCGGCGTATGCATGGCTCGCGGCGCAGAGCGGCCTGCGGCGGCTGCCGCCGCGCATCCCGCCGGAGCGGCGGCTCGACGATGACGTCTGGCGGCAGCTCATGGGCCCCTATCGGCGGCGGACGGGCGGCGCGCCGTGGCTGGCGGAGACCGCAACGCAGGCGGTTTTCGACGCCTTCAATGGAGAGATGGCCGATCTCGCGCGCCGCGGCGGCGTCTCGTCCTGGCTCTTCACTTAATCACACGTGGTTGGGTGAGGCGCGCTGAATGATGGCGCGCACATCGGCGTGCTCGAGCCCCTGCCCATAGGTTTGCCGCGGATCGCCGGACATGCGTGTGGTAATGAACGCATCGGCGACCGCCGGTGGCGCGTGCGCCCGCAAGATCGTTGCCGCGGCGAGAACGGCCAGCGCCTCGACCAGCGCCCGCCCGCGCGCATCGAGCAGCTTCGGCTCCTGCAGCATAGCCTCAAGCCGCCCATGCGCGCGGCGCAAGTGCTGATCGTCGCCGGCGGCGACCGCCAGCTCCTCCATCACCATCTGGACGGCGGCCGGCTCACGCTGCAGTACGCGCGCCACGTCGAGCGCCATGACGTTGCCGGACCCTTCCCAAATGGAATTGACCGGCACCTCGCGATAGAGGCGGGCCAGCGGCGCCTCCTCGACATAGCCGTTGCCACCGAGGCACTCCATCGCCTCAGCGGCCAGCGCCGGCGCGATCTTGCACACCCAGTACTTCGTTACCGGCGTCATCAGGCGCCGCCAAGCCGCAGCACGCGGATCCTCGGCGCGATCAAACGAGCGCGCCAGGCGGAAGGCGAGCGCGGTGGCCGCTTCGGCGTCGAGCGCCATGTCGGCGAGCACCTGCTGCATCAACGGCTGCTCGATAAGCTTCTTGTCGAATACGCTGCGGTGCTCAGCGTGGTGGATGGCGTTGGCCAGCGCAAAGCGCATCAGCCCAGCCGAGGCAACGGCGCAATCTAGGCGCGTGTAGGTCACCATCTCGATGATGGTGGCGACCCCACGCCCCTCCTCGCCGATGGCTCGCGCATAAGCGCCGTGGAATTCGACTTCGGAGGAAGCGTTGGAGCGGTTGCCCAGCTTGTCCTTCAGGCGTTGCAGCCGTAGCGCGTTGACACTGCCGTCGGGCAGGAAGCGCGGCATCAAAAAGCAGGTGAGCCCTTCCGGCGCCTGCGCCAGCACGAGGAATGCGTCCGACATCGGTGCCGACAGGAACCATTTGTGGCCGATGATGCGGTACTCGCCGCCTGGACCGCCGCCCCCGACAGGCTCAGCCTTCGTCGTTGCCGCCCGTACATCCGTGCCGCCTTGTTTCTCCGTCATGCACATGCCGAGCGTCACGGCAGTCTTGGCACCGGCGGGCGCAAAGCTCGGATCGTAGCTGTAGGGCAGTATGCGTGGCAGCCACTCGGCAGCCAGCTGCGGCTGCTGCAGCAGCACCGGCACGGCGGCATTGGTCATCGTTATGGGGCAGCAGTGCCCCGCTTCCATCTGCGTTGCCATGTAGAAGGCGCCGGCGCGCGCGACATGCCCACCGGGTCGCCGCGCCTCGCCCTTCTTGCCGAGATGCGCCCACACCGAGCTATGCAGACCTTCGGTGCAGCTTGTGCGCATGAGCGTGTGGTAGGCCGGATGGAACGTCACCGTGTCGCGCCGGCGCCCCTGACGGTCGTGCGTCGACAACGTCGGCGTGTGCTCGTTGGCGAGGCGCCCGCGCTCCAGGGCCTCGGCGCTACCGGTGATCTGCCCGAAGGAGCCTAGAGCGGCCGCCGCCGCCTCGCCGCCTTCTCTCGCCACCGCGTCAATAAGCCCGGCATCGGACGCATAAAGGTTCACGTCCTCGAACGGAGGCGGCTGGTTGAACACCACATGCGTTGTGAATCGCGCGGCCATCGGCCCAGTTTATCGCCTTTCAAGGCTCCGACGCGCTACCAAGCCTTAACGAATTCCCCAGCTCATGCGTGCAAGTGGCTCGCTAGGTGGTTGCCCGCGGCACAGACTCTGCCTATACAAACGCCTTTAATGACCAATGCAGTTGCCAAAGTCGAGGCGCTTCACTTTGCGCATCGCCATCTCCTCACTGTCGAGGGGCTCGGGGCGTCCGAGATCAATTTTCTGCTCGATCTCGCGGACAAGGCCGCCGACGACAATCGCCAAGCCGGCAAGAAGCGCGATCTGCTTCGCGGCCGCACCCTAATCAACCTCTTCTTCGAATCATCGACACGCACGCAATCTTCGTTCGAAATGGCGGCCAAGCGCCTCGGCGCCGACGTTATGAACATGAACGTCTCGACTTCGTCGGTAACAAAGGGTGAGACCCTGATCGACACGGCGATGACGCTCAACGCCATGCGGCCCGACATCATTGTCGTGCGCCATCACGCGGCTGGCGCCGTCGAGCTCCTGTCGCAGAAGATCGACTGCTCGGTGATCAACGCCGGGGACGGCTCGCACCAGCATCCGACCCAAGCGCTGCTCGACGCGCTCACCATCCGCCGCGCAAAGGGGCGCATCGCCGGCCTCACTGTCGCCATCTGCGGCGACATCCTGCACAGCCGCGTCGCCCGCTCCAACATTATCGTCCTCAACGCGCTCGGGGCGCGGGTGCGCATCGCGGCGCCATCGACGCTGCTGCCGGCCGCTCCCGAACGCCTCGGCGCCGAGGTCTTCACCGACATGTGGAAGGCCGTCGAAGGCGCCGATGTCGTCATGATGCTGCGCCTGCAGCGCGAGCGCATGGAGGGATCGTACGTGCCTTCGACACGCGAATACTTCCACTTCTTCGGTCTCGATCACGAGAAGCTCGCCCGCGCCAAGCCCGACGCCATCGTCATGCACCCGGGCCCGATGAACCGCGGCGTCGAGATTGCCTCGACCGTCGCCGACCATTCGAGCAGCGTCATCCGCGAACAAGTGGAGATGGGCGTCGCCGTGCGCATGGCAGTGCTCGAGGCGCTGGCCCGCAACCTGCCGAAACGATGAACGCAGCAACCACCACGACAAAGCGTCCCGCCCGCGAAACCAAATCCGCGTCAGCAACCGCATTCATCAACGCGCGCATCGTCGATCCGGCTTCGAGCCGCGACGAGCCGGGCGGCCTCGTGGTGCGCGATGGCGTCATTGCCGACATCGGCCCGCACCTGCGGCGCAACGCACCGGACGGGGTCAACGTCGTCGATTGCAAGGGGCACGTCCTGGCCCCCGGCTTGATCGACGCGCAGGTTTTCACCGGCGAGCCGGGCTTTGAGCATCGCGAGACGCTGAAGACAGCGAGCCATGCTGCCGCCGCAGGCGGCGTCACCACCATGGTGGTTATGCCGGAGACCAACCCGGTCATCGACCAGGTGGCGCTCGTCGATTTCATTCAGCGGCGTGCGCGCGACAACGCCATCGTGCACGTGCACACCATGGCCGCAATGACCAAGGGCCTCAAAGGCGAGGAAATGACCGAGATCGGCCTCCTCCAGCGGGCCGGCGCCATTGCCTTCTCGAACGGAAAGGCTTCCGTCGCCAACACGCGCGTGATGCGCAACGTGTTGCTCTACGCCAAAGATTTCGGCGCCCTCATCGTGCATCACACCGAAGACCCGTACCTCGCCTCCAGCGGTGCGATGAATTCTGGCGAGGTGGCGGCGCGGCTCGGGCTGCCGGGCGTGCCGAAGGCATCAGAGACGATCATGCTCGAGCGCGACGTGCGCCTCGTCGAGATGACCCGCGGGCGTTATCACGCCGCGACGATCAGCTGCGCCGACAGCCTCGAGGTGATCCGCCACGCTAAGGCGCGCAAGCTGCCGGTGACGTGCGGCGTCTCGATCAATCACCTGACCCTGAACGAGAACGACATCGGCCCGTACCGCACCTTCTTCAAAATGCGTCCGCCACTGCGCAGCGACGATGACCGCGCGGCTATGATCCGCGGGATTGCCTTGGGCGACATCGACATCATCGTCTCGAGCCACGACCCACAGGACGCCGACGACAAACGGCGCCCGTTCGCGGAGGCGACCGACGGCGCCGTGGGGCTAGAGACGCTGCTGCCAGCCGCGCTGCGCCTGCACCACTCGGGCGAACTGCCGCTCCTCACGATCCTGCGGGCACTGACCATCAATCCCGCCAAGTTGCTCGGCCTGCATTCGGGCAAGCTGACCAAGGGCGCCATCGCCGACATCATCCTGTTCGACCCCGGCGAGCCGTGGGTCGTGAACAAGGACATGCTGCGCTCCCGCTCCAAGAACACGCCGTTCGACGAGAGCAAGATGCAGGGGCGCGTGCTGCGCACTCTGGTTGCAGGCGAAACGGTCTACCAGTACCCTGGCGGCGAGCGGAGCTAAGCTTCGCCGGGGAACTCGCGCGCGGCCATGGATCTGTTCTTTAGTCCTTACACTCTCGCCGCCATCGCGGTCGGCTATCTGCTCGGTTCGATCCCCTTCGGCTATCTGCTGACGCGCGCCGCGGGCCTGGGCGATGTTCGCAACGTCGGCTCCGGCAACATCGGCGCGACCAACGTGCTGCGCACCGGCCACAAGGGTCTTGCCGCACTGACGCTGCTGCTCGACGCCCTGAAGGGCACGACGGCGGTGCTCATCGGACATTGGATCGGCGCCCACGGCGGTGTTGCCATCCTCGCCTCTCTGCTGGCCGGGCTCGCGGCCTTCCTCGGTCATGTGTTTCCCGTCTGGCTGCAGTTTCGCGGCGGCAAGGGCGTCGCCACCTACATCGGCGTGCTGCTCGGCGCCGATTGGCGTGCCGCCGTCGCCTTCTGCGCCATCTGGCTGCTTGTTGCGGCGCTGACGCGGTACTCGTCGCTGTCGGCGCTGGTTGCCGCGCTCATCACGCCCGTCGGCCTCTTCGCGATCGGCGATCACGCCACCGCACTCCTCGCTGCACTCATGTCGGCGCTGCTGATCTACAAGCACCGCGCCAACATCCGCCGTCTCGCGTCCGGAGAGGAGCCGAGGATCGGTGTCAAGGCGTGATTGCGGAGTGATGTCGGAGGCCGAGCGCCTTGCGGCCCTGCGGCTAGCTCGCTCCGAGAACGTCGGTCCCGTCACTTTTCGCGAGCTGTTGAAGCACTACGGCACCGCCGAGGCGGCGCTCGCAGCAGTACCCGAGCTGTCGCGCCGCGGTGGCTACCGGCGCGCAATCCGTCTGTGCCCGGCCGAGGACGCAGAAGCCGAGCTCCAGCGTGCGCGCGACCAAGGCGTGCGAGGCGCAGTACTCGACGCCCCTCGCAGCTCTCGAAGCGCCCCCGCCGATGCTCTACGTGTAAGGCGACATAGGCCTGCTGCAGCGGCCGACCATCGCCATCGTCGGTGCGCGGCAATGCTCTGCCGCCGGGGCCAAGCTCGCACGTCAGTTCGCCAGCGAGATTGGACGCGCCGGCTTCGTGGTTGCGTCGGGGCTCGCGCGCGGCATTGACGCCATGGCGCATCAGGCGGCGGTCGACACCGGCACCATCGCGGTGCTCGCCGGCGGCATCGACAATATCTACCCACCTGAGCACAGCGAGTTGCAGCGAGTAATTGGTGAGCGCGGGTGCCTCGTTAGCGAAATGCCGGTCGGCTTTACACCGCGCGGACAGGACTTTCCGCGCCGCAACCGCATCGTCTCGGGCCTGTCGCTAGGGGTCCTCATCGTCGAGGCGGCGCGCCGATCGGGAAGCCTGGTCACCGCACGGCTGGCGGCCGAGCAGGGCCGCGAGGTATTTGCCATTCCCGGCCATCCGCTCGATCCACGCGCCGAGGGCACCAACAAGCTTCTGAAGTCGGGCGCCACACTGGTGACGGAGCCCGAGGATGTTCTAGCCGCGCTGACACCATTGACGCGCGCCCCCGCGCGTCAGCTCCGCGAGGAGCCCGAGGAGCCCATCGAGATGGCCCAGATCGTGTCCGAACGTGACCGCGATCGCATCGTGGCCGCGCTCGGGCAGGCACCGGTCGACATCGATAGCCTCGTTCGCGGCACTGGCCTCAGCATCCGTAGCGTGCAGATTGCCCTCATGGAGCTTTCACTCGCCGGGCGCATCGAACGGCACGGCGGCGGCCTGGTGTCGCTCGCACCGGTCCCTTGAAACTCAGCGCCGCAACTGGTCGTTCTGGATGCGGGCTTCGGTGAGAGCCGCGGCAAGGATGGCGGAAAGGGTCCGCTGCCCCGACCGGTCAGCCAAGTGCTTCAGTTCCTGGATGATGTCGCAGAGGTAGCCGAGCGTGTCGTTTCCGCGGCTCGGCGGGGGTTCCTCGGCGCCACCATTCGGGTCTTCCGAGCCTGCCATTCTCGCGTGTGTCTCGACCATTAGACAACCTTCGATAGTGGTAAATAGCATTTACAATCTCAGATAGCGACAATGCCACGGTACACGCCAAGCGGGCTGGCGGTTTGACACCGCCACATTCCTCTCCCATGTTCCCCCGCCGAACGGATGCCGGGAGTATTACCGATCCCCCTGTGCCCATGGCCCCGAAGCCCCACGGGCTCCCCTGTCGCGCGGCGCCAGCCTGAAAGTCAGAGATGAACGTCGTAATCGTCGAATCGGCTGCCAAGGCCAAGACCATCAACAAGTACCTGGGCAGCGGCTACAAGGTCATTGCCTCGTTCGGCCATGTGCGCGACCTGCCGGCCAAGAACGGCTCGGTCGAGCCCGACAAAGACTTCGAGATGCACTGGGACGTCGACCCTAAGTCTCAGAAAATTATGAAGGAAATCGCCGACGCGGTCAAAAAGGCCGACAAGCTCATCCTCGCCACCGACCCTGATCGGGAAGGCGAAGCAATCTCCTGGCACATCCTGCAGATCCTCGAGCAGAAGAAGGCCTTGAAGAAGGACACGCAGGTCGAGCGCGTCGCCTTCAACGCGGTCACCAAGCAGGCGATTCTTACCGCCCTAAGCGAGCCGCGCGCCATCGACGGCCCCCTCGTCTCCGCCTACCTCGCCCGCCGCGCCCTCGACTATCTCGTAGGCTTTACCCTGTCGCCGGTGCTGTGGCGCAAGCTGCCGGGCGCCCGCTCGGCCGGCCGCGTGCAGTCCGTCGCCCTGCGCCTCGTCTGCGACCGCGAAGCCGAGATCGAAGCGTTCCGGACCGATGAGTACTGGACCATCGATGCCGTGCTGGCGACCGGGAAGGCCGAGGAGTTCCCGGCCCGCCTCAACGCCATCAACGGCACGACGCTCAAGAAGCTCGACATCAAGACGGGCGAGGAAGCCAACGCCATCAAGGCGGCCATCGAGAAGGGCGACTTCCGCGTCGTCTCGGTCGAGAAGAAGGCGGTGAAGCGCAACCCGTATGCGCCGTTCGCCACCTCGACGCTGCAGATGGACGCCTCGCGCAAGCTCGGCTTCTCGGCCAAGCAAACTATGCAGGTCGCCCAGCGCCTTTACGAAGGCGTCGACATCGGCGGCGAGGCCGTCGGCCTCATCACCTACATGCGAACCGACGGCGTGACGATCGTGCCGGAGGCCATCAGCGCCATCCGCGGCCTCATCGCGCGCGAGTATTCGCGGAGGTTCGTGGCGCCGTTCATCCGCGAATATAAGACCAAGGCCAAGAACGCCCAGGAGGCGCACGAGGCCATCCGCCCGACCGAGGTGTCCCGCAAGCCCTCGGATGTCGCCAAACATCTGGAGAAAGATCAGGCGCGCCTCTACGAGCTGATCTGGAAGCGCGCTGTCGCCAGCCAAATGGCCTCGGCGGAAGTCGAGCAGACGACCGCCGACATCGAGGTGAAGGGCCGCGACGGCAAGACTTACACGCTGCGCGCGACAGGATCGGTGATCCAGTTCGAAGGCTTCCTCAAGGTCTACGAGGAAGGCCGCGACGAGCGCCCGCACGCCGCCAAGGGTAAGGACGACGTCCCCGCGGACGACGACGATACGAGCCGCCGCCTGCCGGTGCTGGCGCAGGGCGACAAGGTCACCGACCGATCGATCGAAGCCGAACAGCACTTCACGCAGCCGCCGCCGCGCTTCTCTGAAGCAACGCTGGTCAAGAAGATGGAGGAGCTCGGCATCGGGCGGCCCTCGACCTACGCTTCGACGCTCGCCGTGCTGCAGGAGCGCGACTACGTCCGCGTCGACAAGAAGCGCCTCATCCCCGAGGACAAGGGCCGTCTCGTCATCGCCTTCCTGGAGGGCTTCTTCAAGCGCTACGTCGAGTACGACTTCACGGCCGACCTCGAGGAAAAGCTCGACCTCATCTCCGACGGCAAGCTCGCCTGGAAGGACGTGCTGCGCGACTTCTGGCGCGAGTTCACCGGCTCCGTCGATGACATCAAGGATCTGCGCGTCGGCGAAGTTTTGGAAGCGCTCAACGAGATCCTCGGGCCGCACATCTTCCCCCCGCGCGAGGACGGCAGCGATCCGCGCTCGTGTCCCTCGTGCAAGGTTGGTCGTCTGAGCCTGAAAATTTCCGGCAAGTACGGCGCATTCATCGGCTGCGGAAACTATCCGGAGTGCCGCTTCACGCGGCAACTTACCGACACAGGAACCGGAGACGGAGAAGCCGCAACGCCCGACGGCAAGCAGCTTGGCTTTGATCCCGACAGCGGCCTTGCCGTCACGCTGCGCACCGGGCGTTTCGGACCGTACGTACAGCTCGGCGAAGGCTCCGAGGAAGAGAAGCCGAAGCGGTCGAGCCTGCCGAAAGGCGTCGACGCGGGATCGATCGATCTCGAGTACGCGGTGAAGCTGCTGTCGCTGCCGCGCGAGGTCGGCGCGCATCCGGAAACGGGCAAGCCGATCACCGCCGGTCTCGGCCGCTACGGACCCTTCATCCTGCACGATGGGACGTACGCCAATCTCGAAGGCATCGAGGAAGTTTTCAGCGTCGGTTTGAACCGCGCCGTCACCCTGCTCGCCGAGAAAGCCGCCGGCGGCAAGAGCCGCTTCCAACGCGCCAAGCCGACGGTGCTCAAGGATCTGGGCGAGCACCCGGACGGTGGTGGCAAGATCGAGGTTCTGTCCGGCCGCTATGGCCCATACGTGAAGCACGGCGCGGTGAACGCAACGATCCCCAACGGCAAGGATCCGGCGGCGATCAGTGTCGCCGAAGCGGTCGAGCTAATCGCTGCGCGTGCCGCCAAGGGCCCGTCAAAGAAGAAGCCTGTGCGGAAAGCGACCGCCGACGCCAAGCCGGCGGCAAAAGGTGCAAAATCGAAGGCCGTGAAGGGACGCTCTGCCAAAGCCAAGGCCGAGCCTGCCGACGCGGAGACCTAAGCCGTCATATGATCCCTCGCCAGGCGCTCTGACATGTCGCGCAGACCGAAGGGCCCGAACAAGAGCGGCCCGCCCAAGCGCGATGGGTTGCCCGGCAGGGACGAAATCCTCGAGTTCATCAAGTCGTCGCCGACCAAAGTCGGCAAGCGCGAGATCGCGCGTGCGTTCGGCGTGCGCGGGCCGCAGCGCGTCGACTTTAACCGGTTGCTCGCCAGCATGTCCGAGGAGGGCACGCTCTCCGGCGACCGTAAGAGCTTGCGCAAGAAGGGTAGTCTACCCCCCGTCACCGTGCTGGAAGTGATCGGGCGCGACGACGAAGGGGACCTCATCTGCAAGCCGGCCGTTTGGGAGGACGCGGGCGAGCGCCCGTCGGTGTTGCTGCCAACCCGCAGGGGCCGCGGACCGCAGGCCGATCTCGAGGCGGAGATTGCTGTCGGCGACCGCATCCTCGCGCGCATCACCGAGCTCGAGGAAGCGGACGTCGAGGGGTGCCGTTTCGAAGCTTCACCCATCAAGCGCTTGCCGCGCGAGAAGCGCCGGCTCATCGGTATCTTTCGCTCCCACAAGAACGGCGGCGGCACTATTGAACCGGTCGATCGCAAACAGTTGCGCTCGTGGTCGATCGCCAAAGGCGATGAAGGCCCGGCAAAGAACGGCGATCTCGTGAGCTTCGACCTCGCCCGCAAGGGTCGTTTTCACGTTCCGCAGGCGCGCGTTCTAGAGGCGCTCGGCAACCCCGACGATCAGCGGCAGATCAGCCTTATCGCCGTGCACAGCCACGGCATTCCCGACGACTTCCCCGAAAGCGTGATCGCCGAGAGCGAAGCACTCAAGGAGCCGACGCTGGCGGGCCGCACCGATCTGCGCTCGGTCCCGCTCGTCACCATTGATCCGCCCGATGCGCGCGACCACGACGACGCCGTCTATGCCGAGCCTGACACCGATCCTGCCAACGCCGGCGGATGGGTCGTGCTCGTCGCCATCGCCGACGTCGCGCATTTCGTGCGCACCGGCAGCAAGCTCGACCGCGAGGCGCAACTGCGCGGCAACTCGGTCTACTTCCCCGACCGCGTCGTTCCGATGCTGCCTGAGCGCATCTCCAACAACTTATGCTCGCTGCGCGAAGGCGAGAACCGCGCCTGCCTCGTCGTGCGCATGATCTTCGACCAGGAAGGCAACAAGCGCGCACACGCCTTCATGCGCGCCATGATGCGTTCGGCGGCGAAGCTCAGCTATCAGGAAGCGCAAGCGGCCATTGATGGGCGCCCGTCCGACAAGGCCGGACCGCTGCTCGATCGGGTGTTGAAGCCGCTATGGGCCGCGTATGCGGCGGTGGCTGCGGCGCGCGACAAGCGCCAGCCGCTCGACCTCGACCTGCCGGAGCGCAAGATCTTGCTCGACGAGCAAGGCCGCGTAGCTAACGTCGTGACGCCGGAGCGGCTCGCAGCGCACCGGCTGATCGAAGAGTTCATGATTCAAGCCAACGTCGCCGCCGCGGAGACGCTGGAGCAGCGTAAGACGCCGGTCGTCTACCGCATCCACGATCAGCCCTCGAAGGAAAAGCTGAGTAGCCTACGCGACTTCCTCGACACGCTTGGCATGAAGCTGCCGCAAGCGTCCACATTGAAGCCGGGCCACTTCAACGGCATCCTCGCCCGCGCCAAGACGCTGCCCGTAGCCGATCTCATCAACGAGGTCGTGCTGCGCAGCCAGAGCCAGGCCGAGTACAACATCGAAAACATCGGGCACTTCGGTTTGAACCTGCGCCGCTATGCGCACTTCACCTCACCTATCCGCCGCTATGCCGATCTCCTGGTGCATCGTGCGTTGGTGAAAGCGCTGCGTCTCGGCGAGGGGGGCCTTGAGGACAGCGAGATCGGCCGGCACAGCGATGTCGCACAGCAAATCTCGGATGCGGAGCGCCGCGCCATGGCCGCGGAGCGCGAGACGGCGGATCGGCTCATCGCCGCGCATCTCGCCGATCGCATTGGTGCGACGTTCACAGGCCGCATTGCCGGCGTCACGCGCTCGGGCCTGTTCGTGCGTCTGAAAGATACCGGCGCCGACGGCTTCGTGCCGGTGTCGTCGCTGCATAACGATTTCTACAACCATATCGAGGCGCAGCACGCCCTCGTCGGCAAACGCACGGGCGAGACGTTCCGGCTCGGCGACACCGTCGAGGTGCGTCTTGTCGAGGCTATTCCCTCAGCGGGAGCATTGCGCTTCGAGCTGTTGACCGAGGGCAAGAAGGGCCGTGTTGCGGCGCCCCATGCCGGCGATGGGCAGAGAGAGAAGCGCGGCTGGCGCCGCCGGCGCTAGCGTGCGACGACGAGGCGGCCATTCGGCTATTGACCCGCATCGGATCGCGTCGCCAACTAACGGCCACAGGCACGGCGAGAAATGAAATGTCAGACGAGCCGTCAGAAGTGATGACCTTCTCGGAGCCGCCAACGCGCAGCGTTGTCCAGGCGATACGTCGCGGAGCTGCGCAAAAGTGCCCCGCCTGCGGCGACGGCAAGCTCTACCGTCAATACCTGAAGGTCGCAGACAGCTGCACGGTATGCGGCGAGGAGCTGCACCATCATCGCGCCGACGATGCACCACCCTACTTCACCATCCTGATCGTCGGTCACTTCATCGTAGCGGGGGTAATGATGGTCGAAGACTTTTTCCGCCCCAACTATTGGCTGCACATCGCCATGTGGTTCCCGCTAACCATCGGCCTGTCCCTGTGGCTGCTGCCGCGCATCAAGGGTGCGCTGGTCGGCCTCCAGTGGGCCCTGCGCATGCATGGTTTCGGCGGGCGTGACGACCTCGATCCAGCGCAACCTTCGCCGGAGCCCACTCCCCAATAACAAAGGCGCGGCGGCGACGTTGCTTGACAGCAAAGCTTCGCTAGCTATGGTGCGCGCTCCCTGCATTCAGCAGATCGTTTTTCCGATCACCGAACTAGGTTTCCCCGATCATGGCCAAGCCCGTAACGCAGAAGATCAAGCTGCTTTCGACCGCCGGCACGGGGTTCTTTTACGTGACGAAGAAGAACCCGCGCACGAGCACCGAGAAGCTCGTGTTCAAGAAGTATGACCCGGTCGCCAAGAAGCACGTCGAATTCAAGGAAACGAAGATCAAGTAGGCGCCCGCAGGCCACGCGCCTGCGCCCACCGTGAAGCCGCGCCAGCGTCAGCGCCCGGACGAGCACCAGATAAAGCTTTCGAGGATGAGGGATTTGGTCGAGTGACTTGACCAGGGC
>DATBSP010000030.1:0-3349 GCA_036559705.1 Hyphomicrobium sp. | reverse complement strand
ACACGGTCGACCGCTCGATCGGCTACGGCTACGTGCGCGACCCGGAGAATGGTGTCGATCGCGCCAAGGTGCTGTCCGGCCGCTACGAGCTCGAGGTCGCCACGGCGCGCGTGCCGGCCGAGGTCTTCCTGGATCCGCTCTTCGACCCGACGATGTCGCGCATCAAGAGCTGAGCTTGGACCCCAACCAGGGACGAAAAACGAGGAGTACCTTCTCGATCGCAGTGGTTGTAGGATAAGCCAAGTCGCGGGTGCCAGCGCAAGCGAGCGCGCCGGCAAACGGGAGCGGACCCGCTCTTATGTCCCTGTTTCGAAGGAAGACACCTGCCAAAGCCGCCGAGAGGCTGACGCGTCTGTTCTTTGCCTCGGATTTCCACGGCTCCCAGCGCATTTTCCGCAAGTTTATGAATGCCGCGAAGCATTATGAGGCCGACGTCCTGATCATGGGCGGCGACGTGGTCGGCAAGCTCGCCATTCCGGTCATCCGCGAGGGCAATGGCAGCTTTCGCGCCCACCTGATGGGCAAGACCGAACATTTGAAGGGGCCGAGCGACCTCAAGGGCTTGGAAGAGCGGCTTGGAACGCTCGGCTATTACAGCAAGATCATGGATGAAGACGAGTACCAGGCGATTCAATCCGACCCGGTGGCCGTCGATCGCCTGTTCCACGACCTTGCCCGCGAACGGCTGGCATCTTGGATTGAGCTCGCCGAGACGCGCCTCGCCGGAAGCGGTGTGAAATGTTTCGTGATCGGCGGCAACGACGACGATCCGGAGGTGCTGGAACTGCTGAGGGACGCCAACGCGCAATCCATCATCTTCTGCGAAGGCAAACAGGTTGAGATCGACGATCACCATACGATGATCAGCGTTGGCTTCGCCAATCGCACACCGTGGAAGACGCCGCGAGAGGTCGATGACGATGACCTCGGAAGAATGATCGATGGATTGGCGGACGGGGTGACGGACGCGCAGCACGCGATCTTCAACCTGCACGTCCCCCCGGTCGATTCCACGCTCGACACCTGTCCGATGTTGGACTGGAACACCAATCCACCGGCCCAGATCGTCAAGGGCGGCCAGGTCGTGCTGCACGGCGCCGGCAGCAAGGCGGTGCGGCGGGCAATCGAAATGCATCAGCCGCTGCTCAGCCTGCACGGTCATATTCATGAGTCCGCCGGCGTGGTCAAAATCGGCCGCACGACATCCGTGAATCCCGGCAGCGAATATGGCGAGGGCGTGCTGCGCGGCTGCCTGCTCAGTTTGGCGAAGGATGAGGTGAAAAATTATCAGCTGACGGCCGGGTGATACGGCCGAGAGGAACTCGATTTGGCATAACGGAGGGGGGTCGCATGGCAACGGCTACAGCAAAACCGGAAGTCTTCACCCGCAACTCATCGGGTCTCGTGCGGGTGATGTCGCCCTATTCGGCGTTCGTTTACAACATCCTCACCATGGGTCTGATTTTCCCCTGGACCTATCTCTGGGCACCCGGCGCGCTGCCCGGAGGTCGGCTCGTCTGGGGCATTCTGCTCGCCATGATCTTCGAGATTCCCATCGCGCTGACCTATGTCTGGCTGTCGACCGCGCTGCCGCGATCCGGCGGCGACTATGTGTTTCAGAGCCGGGTGTTCGGTGGCGGCGTTGGTTTCTCGATCGTGATGTCCGGCTTCGTCATCTGGATCCTGCAATGGGTCGCTCTGTCCGGCTGGTTGCTCTCCTACCTCGGTTTCGCCTCGCTGTTTCTCGGGCTCGGCGGAACCATGGGCAATCCGACGCTGACCGGTATCGGCGTGTGGTTCACGACGCCTTGGGCAATCATCATCGTCAGCGTGCTGAACGCGCTCTTGGCGATGTTGCTGCTGGTTAGCGGCTTCAAGAACTACGTCAAGTTTCAATATGTGATGTGGTACGCGACGCTGCTCTCGTTCGGCCTCATGCTGTATCTGTTCTTCACGGCCACGCCGGAAGTCTTTGCGCAGAAACTCGACGCATTCGTCGTCGCTTCGGGCGGCGCGCCGAGCTTCTACGAGACCGCGCTGGCCGCAGCGAAGGCAGCAAATATCGATCTCAATCCACCGTTCAGTCTGCTGGCTACGGTATTGGTGGCGCCGATCGCCTGGACCTCGCTGCAATGGGCGAGCTACAGCGCCCAGCAAAACGGCGAGATCAAAGGTGCGCGCTCGTTCCAGAACCAGCTGATCATCATTCTGGGATCGCTGATCGCCACCGGCGTGCTGCTGGCGGTGTTGGCCGCGGCGTTCGAGCACGCCATCGGAACCGACTTCTTATATGTGGCCGGGGCAGGCTACTGGGCGGGATTGGAGCAAGGCAAGTTCAACGGCGTGTTTCTCTGGCCGAACATCGTGGCCAATGCGCTTGCCGGCAATCCGATCATCGTCGTGATCATCGCTCTCGGCTACATTCTCAACGCCTTCCAGATCGTCAACAACTGCTATATCGGCATGACCCGCGTGATGGTGGCCATGTCGCTCGATCGCTTGTTGCCGGAATGGGTGAGCCGGGTCTCCGACCGGCTGCACACTCCGGTGAACGCCCATCTGGCGTACTTCCTCGCCAGCATTCCGGTAATTCTCGTCTACAATTTGTGGGGCCAGTGGACCGCGCTGACCTTGGGTGTCACCTTTGCGTGCGGCTACGTGTTCGTCGTTACCGCGCTGGCTGGCGCGCTGATGCCCTACCGCGCCAAGGCGCTCTACGACGCCTCGCCGGGGGCGGCTTACAGGCTGGGCAACATTCCGTTGGTCACGATCTTCGGCCTGATCGGCGCCGCCGTCGGCGCAATCATGGTGCTGATGTTCATGTTGTACAGCGCCCTCGGCCTTACCAGCGTGCTGGCTTATCAGGTGGTGTTCGGCGTTCTGGCGGTGTCGATCATCTGGTATTTCCTGGCCAAGATGATCCAGCGCTCGCGGGGCATCAACGTGGACTTCGCCTTTAAGGAGATCCCGCCCGAATAAGCGCATCTCGGCACGGCTCTCGAGTGTGACCGTCCGTTTCCGGCCGGCCCAATTTCGTGCGGAGGCGTTGCCGCGCGAAATTGTCGCTGCAACCCTGGCGCCGATTCCATATGATGATGACGCATGGATTGCGCGCTCGTTGCGCATCACGGGCCGGAGATGGTGGATCGCAAGGCGCTTGAAATCGAGGCCGGTCGCATCCTGGATGTCGTGGGCAATGCCGGCCTCACTCTACGCCTGGTGGGATCGATGGCCATCCTGCGGCGATGCCCGAACCACGCCGCCCTCGCCAGCAGCGATCGGGTCTACCGCGACATTGACTTCGCCGGGCGCAAGAAAGAGGCGCGCGAGCTGCATGAGGTCCTGACGC
>DATBSP010000029.1:0-11823 GCA_036559705.1 Hyphomicrobium sp. | reverse complement strand
ATCCTGGCGACGGGCGGCTACGGGCGGGCGTACTTCTCGTGCACCTCGGCCCACACTTGCACCGGCGACGGCAACGCCATGGTGCTGCGCGCCGGACTGCCGCTGCAGGACATGGAGTTCGTGCAGTTCCACCCGACCGGCATCTACGGCGCCGGCGTGCTCATCACCGAAGGCGCGCGCGGCGAGGGCGGCTATCTCACCAATGCGCAGGGCGAGCGCTTCATGGAGCGCTATGCGCCACATGCGAAGGATCTCGCTTCGCGCGACGTCGTCTCGCGCTCGATGACCATCGAGATCCGCGAAGGCCGCGGGCATGGCACCGAGAACGACCACATCCACCTGCACCTCGACCACCTCGATCCGAAGATTCTGGCGGAGCGCCTGCCGGGAATCACCGAGAGCGCCAAGGTGTTCGCCGGAGTCGACCTGCGCCGCGAGCCCATCCCGGTGCTGCCGACCGTGCATTACAACATGGGCGGCATCCCGACGAACTTCCACGGCGAAGTGCTGACACTGAAGGACGGCAATCCCGATCACGTTGTGCCGGGGTTGATGGCGATCGGCGAGGCCGCCTGCGTCTCGGTGCATGGCGCCAATCGCCTAGGTAGCAACTCGCTCATCGATCTCGTCGTGTTCGGACGCGCCGCCGGCTTGCGCTGCGCCGAGACGATCGAAGCGGGCGCGGCGCATCCGGATCTCTCCTACGACGTCACCGAGCGCGCGCTGGCGCGGCTCGACCGCTTCCGTTACGCCGCGGGCGGTACGCCGACGGCCGACCTGCGTCTCAAGATGCAGAAATCGATGCAGGCGCACTGCGCCGTGTTCCGCGATGGCCCGGTCATGGCCGAGGGCGTGCGCCAGATCGGCGAGATCTGGAAGGCATCCGACGATATCCGAGTCACCGACCGCTCGCTCATCTGGAACTCCGATCTCGTCGAGACGCTCGAGTACGACAACCTCATCGCCCAAGCGGCGGTGACGGTGACGGGCGCTCTCAATCGGCAGGAGAGCCGCGGGGCGCACGCCCGCGAGGATTTCCCCAAACGCGACGACGTCAACTGGATGAAGCACACGCTCGCCTGGGCCGACTACGGCACCAAGACGGTGCGCCTCGACTATCGGCCGGTGCACACGCACACGATGACCAACGAGGTCAAGTACATCGAGCCCAAAGCACGCGTATACTGAGAAGCGGCTGGCGCGCTTCCAAACTTTGTAAGGGCGGAGGTGGAGCGGCCCTTTTCGTTTGATCGCCACTGGCGTTCACAGCAGATATACAGTCACATATATCGGACGACCGACCGATCCCGCCGGACTACCCGGCAAAAAGGGGCGGATTGCTTGGGGTGCGGATGCAGACAGTTCTGATCACGGGAACATCGACGGGATTTGGTCTGTTGGCGACCGTCGAGTTAGCGAAGCGTGGCTGGCGCGTCATCGCGACGATGCGCAACCTCGAGCGCAAGGGGGCGCTCGACGCGGCCCTGGCACAATCGGGTAGTGCCGCCAATAACGTCAACATTGTGCAGCTCGACGTTACCGACAATGCATCGATCGCCAGAGGCGTCGCCGAGGCGCTTGCCATCACCGGCGGCTTTCTCGACGCCGTGGTGCACAACGCCGGAGTCGCTGCCGGCGGGGCGTTCGAGGACATCCCCGAGAGCGAGCTGCGCCGCGTGATGGACACGAACTTCTTCGGCGTGATGGAGCTGACGCGCGCCCTGCTGCCGACCTTCCGTAAGCAGCGCAAGGGCCGCATCATCATCATGTCGAGCGAGTCAGCGTTCAACGGCCAGCCCGGCAATGCGATCTACGTCGCCTCGAAGTGGGCGGTCGAGGGTTGGGCGGAGTCGCTCGCCTACGATGTCGATCAGTTCGGCATCGATGTGATTCTAATCGAGCCTGGCCCTTACATCACCGATATCTGGCAGAGCTCGCCGCGCATTTGCCCGAAGGACAGCGCTTACCGGCCGTGGGCGCACAACGTGTTCCGCACCGGGGATGCGCACGTCGCCGCCAAGGGCCGCAATCCGCAAGAGGTGGCGGTCAGGATTGCCCGCGTGCTCGAGTCGCGCCGCCCGCGCTTCCGCAACCCCGTAGGACGCATGGCGCACTTCACGCACATTGCGCGCGGCAAAGTTCCGAGCCGCTGGATACGTCGCTTCGTCGAGGCGTACCTGGGTTTGCGGCGCGTCCGCCTGTAGCCTGATCGCCACGGCAGCTCAAGCACTTGGCTAGGCCGCCTGCTTCAGCCTCAAATCCCACCAGATTCCATGCAAGTATCGTCCGCCTGCATACCGTTCCCGGTAGAGGCGGACGTTCAGCTCAGGAAACGATCATGGACACGAAATTGTGCATGCGGCTTGCCTTGTTGGCAGCCGCTTTTTCAGTTGTGGCAGCCATGCCAGCGGCAGCCGCCGATGATTGCAAAGACACGGTCAAAGCCGAAGGCAAACCGGCATCGTTGCGCGACCTAGGCGCGTATCCCAACTCGCTGCTCGCCTGGCGTTCGGCCGTGAAGGACAAGTACGGCGCTGAATACAATTCTTGGCGCTATTCGAAGGATTCCAAGGTCGACTGCACAGAGAAGGCCGGTCAGTGGACGTGCGTGCGCACTGCCAAGCCGTGCAAGGATCTCTTGAGTCGCGCGCTGGGTGGCGCGGCAGAAGCCATCAAGAAGGACTGCAAGTCGGATTCGCTGAGCTCATACGGCAGCAAGAAGAAGGCGCAGAAGGATGCGCAAGAGGAAGCGCAGACGGGCTGGGAACTCGACGTTCGCAAGAAACACGGCGAGGAATGGGCCGTGTGGAAGAATGCCACGGCGACGGACATCGACTGTCATGACGTAAGCGGCGGCATTCAGTGCATCGCGGTCGGGACGGCTTGCAAGTCGTAGCCCGGGCAGAATCGACAAAAGAAAGCGGCGACCGAGATGCTCGGTCGCCGCCTTTGTATCAGCTAGCTCAGATCGAGTTAGATGATGTCGATCTCGGCGGGCATGTAGGAGGTGACCTCGAGGCCAACTTCCTGCTCGCGAACGGCCGGCTTGCTCCAAACCTTCATAGTTTCCTCCATTAAAAACTGGCGAACCGCCTGTCCGCCTGTTCCGATAACTGGAAACATAGCAAGTGTGTTCGATAAACAGAAATCCCAATTGCGTGATCTATTTATAAGAAAAACTTATCGCCACGATAAGGCAAACAGGGGCGGATTCTCTGGCAACGGCCATCAGTTGGGCACGGCCGATAGGTGCAATTCTAGACAAACGCGATCTTGCGTCTTTGCGGAATTCTCAGCCTAAGCGCGTAGCCTCTCGCGTTGCCGGAGCTTCTTGCGCCGGCCCGGATTGTTCATAGGGGCCACTTTCCATGCACGCTTTGAAATCGCCGCTGTTGGCCGTTGCCGCCGCTATTGTCTCGCTAGGTATCCTCAGCTTTCCGGTGCTCGCTGCCGAGACCGGCGCCGACATCCCCAAAGACACCTATTACAAGGACCCGCTGAGCGCGAGCGAACGGAGCGGCATTGCCCAGGAGGAGAACGTATCGCCGAACGACGGCCGTGCGTCGGTGCCGAATGCGCAGGACGAGGGCGTGATCCCCGATGCCGCTGACAAGGCCGACCGCAAGGCGGCGACCGAGACGGAGGAGGAGAACCTCCAGCAGGACGTCAATGGCGGAGCGAAGCGGCGCGGAGAGAACGAGGCGGACGCCATCCTCGATGAGTCAAAGAAGGACTTCAAGGTCACCAAGCGGGGCCTCGAGGACTGCCTGAAGGATTGGGATCCGCAGACGCAGATGAGCAAGGCGGAGTGGAAAGAGAGCTGCCGCACGACGCTCGAGTACTTCCCCGACGGTCACTGAACTGAGCAGCGGCGCGCAGTCATCTGCGCGCGGCTCGCTATATCCGAACCCATCCAAGGGAGACACCCATGCTGCGCCGCGCCGTTGCCACGCTGTGTGCCGGCCTGATGGCCACTACGCCGGCCCTCGCCTGCACCGATGTCCGCCTCATCGCCGGCGACGGTTCGCCGATGACGGTGCGCACCATGGAGTTCGCTCTGGAGCTTGGTAGCGAGGTGCAGATCATCCCGCGCGGGCAGCAGGTGACCTCTCCGGCGCCGCAGGGTGACGGGCTCAAATGGACCTCGAAGTACGGCTACGTGGCGATGAATGCCTACGATATGCCGGTCGCTACCGACGGGCTCAACGAGAAGGGCCTCGGCTTCGGCGCCCTCTACCTGCCGGGGGAAGCCAAGTATCAGGACGTGAAGCCGGGCGATGAGGCCCACGCGCTGTCCAACGCCAGCTTCGGCAATTGGGTGCTGGGCAACTTCGCGAGCGTGGACGAGGTGCGGGCCGCGGTCGGCAACGTCGTCGTGTGGGGCGAGACGGTCCCGCAGCTCGGCTCGTTCGCGCCGCTGCACTACTCGGTTCACGACGCCAGCGGCAAGAGCATCGTCATCGAGTACGTCGACGGCAAGATGCACGTCTACGACAATAAGGTCGGCGTGCTGACCAACTCGCCGACCTACGAGTGGCACATCCAGAACCTGCGCAACTACGTGAACCTGACGTCCGAAAACGCCAAGCCGGTGAAGATCGGCAACGTGTCGTATGAGGGCACCGGTCAGGGCTCGGGCCTGCACGGCTTGCCGGGCGATCCGACGCCCCCATCGCGGTTCGTCATGGCGGCGGCGACCGCCTATCTCGCCAACAAGCCGAAGGACGCCGCCGAAGCGCTGATCGTCGCCGAGCATCTCATCAACCGCGTCGACATCCCCAAGGGACTCGTGCGCGACTATTCCGAAGGCGGCAAGCCCGCCGGCGACTATACGCAGTGGACTACGTTCCGCGACCACGCCAACAAGGTCTACTACTGGAAGACGTACAACGATCCAGGCCTGAGGGCGGTCGACCTCAAGACGCTCGACTTCAATCCCGGTCAGCCAACGCGTACCTTGAGCATTGCCGCCACCAAACCGACGGTGCAGATGGTTTCGCCGGCGCAGTTTTCCACCGCTACGCAGTAAAGTGCCGGCCGCACTGACGCCGGGGCCTGGATAACCAGGCCCCGCGACGCAGATCGGCTTTGGTGTCGCGGCGTTTGCCTCTAGATTTCGAATCGCTGGCGCTGCCCGCCGCCACGCTCGCCACCCCCTCCTCCGCCGCTATAAAATGCCAGGACGGCAGCCTGCTCATCCAGGGCAATTGGATGGCGACGCCTTATTGCCAGGACGCACTTCTGGCTCAGGTGGCGACGCAACGCGGCTTCAAGACGTCATTCGCGGCCATCCGCAACAATCCCAACCACAAGAAAGAGCTCTGCCGCTTCTTGTTCAGCGACATTCGCGTGCAGATGACTGCCTGGACGCCGGCGTCCCCGAATATTACTCTGGACGTTAGACTCCGGTGAGCAGCCTTTCGGCGTCGCCGAGGATCTGCGCATGGTCAAAGGCGAGCTTCTCGGCGCGCCAGTCGGCTACCCATTCGGCTGCTGCGGCATCGTCACCGGCCTGCGGCTCGAGACGCCCGACCTGCGCCAAGTAAGCGATGGAGCACGTATGTCCGCGCGGATCGCGATCGGGGTCTGAATAGACGCCGATAATGCGCAGGGCGCCAACCTCTAGCCCTGTTTCCTCCTTCAACTCGCGCCGGCAGCCATTCTCCACCGTTTCGCCTACGTCAATAAAGCCGCCCGGCAGGGCAAATGCACCCTTAAAGGGGTCGTACTTGCGGCGGATGAGCAGCACGTAACCGCGCGCGTCGAACACGACGCAGTCGGCGGTGAGCGCTGGCGTCGCAGGGAATGGCATGGGGGCTCTTTTCGATGCTGTCGTGCTAGAGGGATAGAATCGGCCGATCGTCGGGCAACCGCAATACGGGTAAAGGGACAGCTGCACGATGCGGAGCCGTTTCTCGAGGCCGACGGGTGTGCCGAACGCGATGGCGGACAAGAAGCCGGAACACCGCCCTGCGCCGCTCGAGGGGGAGACGCGGCTGGCCCCCGATCCGTTCACGGCTGTGCTACCGGCGCTGGCAGCCCTCGGCGCCATCGCCTCGATCGCCACCATCAACTGGGCGGCGCAGGAGCGCACGCCGGACCGCGCCCGCTCGAAACGCAAGGCCGGAACGGCGCTGCGCGACCTCGAAACCTGCTGCCTTGGGTTGCAGGAGATCTTCCGCCGATTCCAGCGCAACCCGCGGCTGTTTGCCGGCGAAGGCGCGCAAGGCTCCTCGCCGTTGAAGTTCGGCGTGCACGGGCCACGCGTTAACGCCGACGCCGCCCGGCTGTTCCAGCAGCTCATCAACGACGTCGCCTCCATGCTGGTGCTCGCCTCGCAGAATGCCTTCGACGTCATGTCGGCGGTCGAGGATGGCGAGATCAATGCCCCGGAAGAGTTGTTCTTCGGTTTCGGTGAGCAGCAGGAGCATCTCAACAAGCTCATCCAAGCCCGCGCCACCCTGAAAGCGTCGGTCGATACAGGTGCGGAGGTCGCAGCAAAGCTCACCGAGCTTGTGCGGGAGCTCAAGAAGCACCGCCCCGAATAGCCACCTTTGCAAGTCGGGATTCCTGCCGCCATCGCGACGGCCGGCGGGCGTTGACACAGGCATTTCCGCCGTTTCATGTGGCATACCGGCGCCGCCCGGTAGGTGACAGCAGGAAAGTTAGACGTCCTATGGTTCAGCTCACGCTTCCCCGGAACTCCAAAGTCCAGCGCGGCAAGACCTGGAACGAGCCGGAGAACAAGAAGGCGTGGAAGGAGTTTTGCGTCTACCGCTGGGATCCGGACGGTGAGGGGAACCCGCGTGTCGACAGCTATTGGGTCGATACTGACCGCTGCGGGCCGATGGTTCTCGACGCCCTTATCAAGATCAAGAACGAGATCGACCCGACGCTGACCTTCCGCCGCTCCTGCCGCGAGGGAATCTGCGGCTCCTGCTCGATGAACATCGACGGGACCAACACGCTCGCCTGTCTGCGGGGCTATGAGGACATCAAGGGGTCGGTGAAAGTCTACCCATTGCCGCACATGCGCGTGGTCAAAGACCTCGTCCCCGACATGACGAACTTCTACGCCCAGCACCGCCTGATCGAGCCGTGGCTCAAGACGGATACCCCGGCGCCGCCGAAAGAATGGCGCCAATCGCACGCGGATCGGCAGAAGCTCGACGGCCTTTACGAGTGCATCCTGTGCGCTTGCTGCTCGACCTCGTGCCCGAGCTACTGGTGGAACGAGGACCGCTTTCTGGGCCCCGCGGCGCTGCTGCAGGCCCTCCGCTGGGTGCAGGATTCGCGCGATGAGGCGACGGGCGAGCGGCTCGACAACCTGGAAGACCCCTTCCGCCTTTACCGCTGCCACACCATTCTCAACTGCACTAAGGCCTGCCCCAAGGGCCTCAATCCCGCGAAAGCCATTGCAGAGCTGAAGAAGCTGATGGTCGAGCGCCGCGTCTGACGCGGCCGGCGGCCGGCAATAACCCGCCAGGAGAAGCGAATGCTCGATCACATCGGCTTTCCGGTCACCGACTTTGCCCGCTCCAAGGCGTTCTACGCGCGCGCGCTCGAGCCGCTCGGCTTCCGGCTGATCATGGAAGTCAACCTTTCGGAGGACGGGGAGGACGGCTATGCCGGGTTCGGCCTCGATCGGCCGCATTTCTGGATCGGCACGGGAAAGCCGCTGACGGGGCGGCTGCACGTGGCCTTCGCGGCCAAGAACCGCGCCGAGGTGCGGGCCTTTTATGAGGCGGCGCTGGCCGCCGGTGGCATAGACAACGGTGCCCCGGGGCTGCGGCCGCACTACCACGAGAACTACTACGGGGCATTCGTGCTCGACCCCGACGGCCACAACATCGAGGCCGTGAACCACCTGCCGGAATAGACCCGGCCGGGTGTGAATGCCAAATCGCGCAAAAAAAGACCGGCGGCGCGTTTCGCAGCCACCGGTCTTGAAAGGCTTGAAGGCTCGGCGCTCGAAGCGTCCGTTAGCCTTCGATAGCGCGCGGAACGAGGGGAAATGGCGCGTATCCGGCTGCTTTACGCAGCTCGACGTGCTTTCTTGGCAGGCTTACGAGCAGCCTTGCGAGCCGTCTTGCGAACGGTCTTGCGGGTGGCCTTGCGAGCCGTCTTGCGAACGGCGCGACGAGCCGGGGCCTTCTTCACTTTGCGCTTCACAGCTTTCTTGACCATTGGAGTTCTCTCTTTCTAGGTTTCTATTTCTATCTCTCTCAGTTCGAATCACTCGAACTAAAAAATCATGTGCAAGTTCGATCATTTTGTTGACACGAAATTGCAAATTGAAAGCTAACGCGCGCTCATTCAATGGCTTGTGTTGCGAGAAATCATCATTTTTGTCGTGTTTCGAATGGCCTGCAGCGTCATCTGCAGACTCTGGGTGCGCATTTCGCGCGAACAATGCAGCGCACAAGATCGACGCATCGCGCGTGAAATGACTCCGCTTTCGACCTGCGCGTCACGCCGCTTTGACAACTCGATTGTGCAGATCGAGAACCGCCATCATGAAGCCGTAGCGGTCTTCGACCGCCTCGGCGAGCAGCGAAAAGTAGTTCGGACCTTGCGGAACGATGTCGCCGATGACCTCGCCGTACTCGAAGCGCAGCTCGGCTTCGTAGTGGCGGGCGATCGCGCGCATCTTGCCGTTCTCGGCCAGGCAGCTGATGCACAAGTGCTGGACGCCGCGGTTGCGGGCGGCCCGGATGACGCGGCCCATCAGCTCGGTGCCGATACCGTGCTCCTGCAGCGGTTGTTCAACGGAAAAGGCAGCTTCCGCCTCGCGTCCCCAGGTGTCGCCGAGCTTCTTGAGCTCGGCTGCGGCGCGCACTTCAGGGCCGTCGAAGTAGCCGTAGACGATGGCGCCCATGTCGGCCATGCGGGCCGCGTAATCCTCGATATAGGCGTCCGGAACGCCGTGTGCGAAGCGCATGCGGCGGCTGTTCTTGTCGAGGCGTAAGAGGTGATCGCGAAACTTACCTGTCTCCGTCGGCCACAACTTTCTGAAAGTGCCGTCCGGCAAATGCTTATCGCTCATGTCGTCGCCCTCCGCATTTCAGGATGGGTTCCGGAGCCGGCCTCGGCGTTGGAGCCCAGATGCACACCGCCCGAATGTAAGGTCTGATGCGCGACGTCTGTTGCGTTGCACAAATATGAGATGGTCGTGGCGCAATTTCCATTGCGGTGCCGCGGCTAAGGGGCGCGACGTGCCGCCAATGCTGGCGTAGAGCGTCGGTGACATTGCGTCGCGGGATTGCGCTTTGATCGCAATTGAAGCAATTGCCCCGACGAGAGGGACTTTAGTAGGCGATGACGCAACTCCCCATCGATCGCTTGCGCGCGCAGATCGCTGCCGAGGAGCTCGAGGCCGACGCCGCGCAGCTCGAGGTGATGGCGCTGCTCGACGCTCTGGCGCGCCAGTTGAACGCTTGGCGCCCGCGGCGCAGCGTCCTCTCGCTGTTCTCGCGCTCCAACGGGCCAGCGCCGCGCGGGCTCTATATCCACGGCGACGTTGGCCGTGGGAAGACGATGCTGATGGATCTGTTCTTTGCGTGCGTCGCTTTCTCGCCCAAGCAGCGCAGCCACTTTCACGAGTTTATGGCCGACGTGCACGAGCGGATCGGCAAGGCGCGCCTGGACGTAGAAGACGACCCCATCCCGCATGTCGCCGCCGGCATTGCCGAGGAGACAGGTCTTTTATGCTTCGACGAGCTGCAGGTGACCGATATCGCCGACGCGATGATCCTCGGACGGTTGTTCAAGCTTCTGTTCGAGCGTGGCGTGGTCGTGGTGGCGACGTCGAATTCGGCGCCCGAGGCGCTGTATGAGAACGGCCTCAACCGGCAGCTCTTCCTGCCCTTCATCAGGCTGATCGCCGAGCGCATGGACGTCGCTGAGCTGAGGTCGGCGAAGGATTACCGGCTGGAGAAGCTGGCGGGGCTGCCGCTCTACTTTGCGCCGGTCGATGCGCGCGCCTGTGCGCAGCTCGACGCACATTGGGACCGATTGACCGGCCGGCATCCAGCCGAGGAGGAGACGTTGCAGGTGAAAGGCCGCAGCGTGCGGGTGCCGCTCGCCTCGATGGGCATCGCCCGCTTTGCCTTCGCTGACCTTTGCGAGCTACCGCTGGGCGCACTCGACTACCTACGCATCGCGCACACCTATCATACGGTGCTGATCGACGGCATTCCGGTGATGGCGCGCGACCGGCGAGATGCCATGCGCCGCTTCATCAACCTCATCGACACGCTCTACGACAACAAGGTCTGCCTCATCGCCTCGGCCGCGGCCGAGCCCGACGCGCTTTTCCAAGATGATGCGGGCGCCAAGGCGTTCGCGCGCACGGCCTCGCGCCTCATCGAGATGCGCAGCGAAGGCTATCTTGCAGCCCGCGCCTCCCGCGGGCACCCGGATACTGCGAGCGGGCCGGTTTAGGCCTCCGGGGGACTGTTGCCGGGATTCGCGGGTCGGCTCGCAACAGAGATCGCAGATCCCGGGGACGAGTCCACAGCCCCCCAAACTAACCGCTGATTAGCTTCCATGCGCTATTGGAATCAAAGCCGCGAGGGCGGCCAGCCCGCGTCAGCTTCGGCAAAGGCTTCTTTAGAAGCCGTATCCCGGCGTAGCCATCGCCGTCTCCCCCACCTGAGCGCTCTTAGCAAGTTGCGTGGATGGCCCCTTCGGGGCCACAGCCCGAACTAGCGGGGCTGGATGGCCTTGGGCGAGGAGCCGACGCGGCCATCGCCGATGCCGAACGGCCAGCCGCGGTCGGCGTCGGGCGAGGCATTGCCGTCGCTGGATCCGGTGGTGGCGAAGCGGCGGGTAGAAGCACGTGGTCCGTACAGAAGCACGGCGCCCTTCACGTCGCCCGGCTGCAGGCCCGTCTGCTTTTCATCGTAGCGGTAGGACATGAGCTGCCCCGCGGCGCTCGGATGATCGAGGCCGATGGCGTGGCCGATCTCATGCGCAAGGGTATAGCGTAGGTCATAGACGCCGAGACGTCCGTCGAAGCCGATCTTCCACGGCTGCTTTGGGTTGAGGCAGATGAGCGAATTGGAGATGACCTTCTTGTCGCCGGTGCCCGGCTTCAAGGCGACGTTGGTGAAGGCGCGGCCGAACGGCTGAGCCTGGGCGCCGATGAGGATGCCGGCAGAGGCCGGATCGGCGGATTCGCGGAAGGTGATGTCGGCCACCTTCTGCCACATGCGGAAAGCGGCGGCGACCTCGTTGCGGAACTGGCGGGCGCTGATCTGAGATGGATCGTAGGCGCGGGCCGGGGGAAGCATCGCCGCGCAATTGCGCGCGCCGGGGGTAGAGATAGGCCCCGTGGCAAAGGCGTAGGTGACGACGGCGCTCTTTCCGAACGTGGGGGTCCGCCATTTGACGGACTGGTTCTCAAGGTCGAGCAGGCGGAAGCCCAGAAAGGTCTTCGCTTCATCGGCGCAGGTCAGGCCGCTGCCCAGCAGCGCTAGCCCAGTAGCCAGTCCGGCGATAAGTGCGGCTCGCAAATCCCCTCCCAACACCCGCATGCGCCGCGGGCCCATCGCTCCTGCTGACACCCGTAGGATCCCCAACGCGGCGGTTTCGCACCCCCTCGGTGCGCGTCAAACCGTTCCCGACGTCGGGCTTTCCCTGCTCAGGGGGCTAGTCTAAACCTAGTCGTGACCGAGTTGTGGCGGGCGCGCATCGCTGTGCGACATCGCCGCACAAAACAATTTTTATAGATAAGAGGGAGCTGCACGGGATGGCGCGCACGAAGATCGCCTTGATTGGCGGTGGCATGATCGGTGGGACGCTTGCGCATCTGATCGGGCT
>DATBSP010000028.1:0-15459 GCA_036559705.1 Hyphomicrobium sp. | reverse complement strand
TAGGGGAGGCTGAACCCTAACGCGGTAGCAACTCAATCGCCCAGGAGAAAGCAATGGAACTTGGAGCCGTACTCATCGGAATGGTCGTGGCGATTGGCGCCCTTCTGATCTTCACGTTCATTTTTCAGTGGATTTGGAACGCCGAAATTCCGGACGTCTTCGGTATCAAGCAGATTACGATTTGGCAGGCACTCGGAATCCTCATTCTGGCCTCGATCCTGTTCGGCGGACATCGCGTCGTGAACCTCTACAGTTTTTCGCCAAATCCAATAGCCGCGGCCGCAGTGCTGAAACACGTACAAGATGTAGATCACAAACAATGATGACGTAGAGATCAGCTACGGCTCGTAGAGGGCTAGAGCTAGATGCAGCGGCCGGGCGGAATTTGCGAGGAGGCGCCGCCCGGCTGAGGCTACCCTAGGTCCGAAATTTCGCGGCGCGCAGTGTAGGCAGTAACTTTGTTCGCCGATTTGTACCCTCGTTGGCATCGCAGATTTTAGACTGGCGCCCCTGAGGAAGACATGTCGCAATCTCGTCAGCATCTGCAAGAGACAGATCGGCTTTTGGCCGAGAGTAAGGTGCGCATCGAACAACAAAAACGGGCCGTTACCGATCTTGAGACTGCCACGCTGAAGGCTAAAGCTATTTTGCGGGAGTTCGAGGACACCCAACTGCTGATTTTGAGCCACCGAGAAGCGCTCATCAGTGACCTTGCCAACGAACCTGGACCTTCAGCGCAGCCTCCCCAGCTAGTAAGGCACGGGTAGGGGTGCCAGGAAATCCGCGTTGATAGTTGACGTTGACCCCGCGCCCTCGCGCTCGTGTCGCGCTACCGTGGCGAAGGCGTCGCCGGCTACCGCCACGATTTGGAGGAGCATGCCTTCAGAATTGCGCGCTGGTTGAAACCAAACAGCACGTTAGCCAATAGGGCTGATAGTTTTCCCACAATCAGCGCACGGGTCTTTGCGGGGAAGGCAATACGCCTTGCGGCCTTCTACCCGAATGCATTGTGCCATGGCTTCGCACGTCGCCTTATCGGGAAGTGGCACGTGCTGGACGGGCCTAGCCGATAAGTGGATGACAACGATGAAGGCGTTCATAGCCCATTGTTGCCGGGCCGACGTGGCGACAAGAAGGAAAGCGGTCCAAAAGACTGCGCTCCAGCGTGAAGGCGTTGCGCTGCGCGTGCCGCTCCCACATGGAATTCCAAGGCGACTTCGTCCGAGGCCGCACGATTAGTCGGCGGCCCCCCGGCCCACGCCCGCCGCAATTCAGTTCTTTGGCGATCTTAGCCATCGGCAGACCCCTGGCATTTAGCGCGTTGACCGCCTCGATGGTGATCGCCCTTGGTTTGCGGCCGCGGTATTTGCCTGCAGCCTTGGCCTTAGCGATGCCGTCCAGCTGACGCTCACGGATACGGCTTCGAAGGTGGCGACGCCGACCATCAGCGTCAGGATCAGCTCGGCCGGGGCTGTCGGTGTTCGCCCAGGGCTCGGCCAGCGACATGAACTTGACGCCGCGCTTACCGAGATCGGCAATGAGCGTCAGCATGTCGAGGGTGTTGCGGCCGAGCCGGTCGAGCTTGGTGCGACGAGGGTGTCGCCCTCGACGAGGAACTTCAACGCCGCCTGCAGCTCCTCGCGGCCGACGACCGTCTTGCCAGAAATACGCTCGATGAGGCAAGGAAACGGGGAAGAGCCCGGCTAAGAGAACAAAAACCGGACAAAAGTCTCATAGCGCCGACCCAGGAGTCACATAACGAGGCTCAGGAAAAAGCTAAGTAATTGAAAACGTGGCGCGAGAGACGGGACTTGAACCCGCGGCCTCCGGCGTGACAGGCCGGCGCTCTAACCAACTGAGCTACTCCCGCAGTCAAAAACGCGCGCCCCAAGGGACGCGCTGGCCACGAAGCGATCACTTACGTGGCTCCCTCGGCGAAGTCAAGAAGACCCCAGCCGAGGGAGTCCGATGGGATCTAAACGCCGCCCAGGAAATCGAGTTTGCCCACCGGCACGCCATTGTGGCGCAGGATGTCGTAGGCCGTCGCCGCATGGAAATAGAAGTTGGGAAGGGCGAAGAGCACCAGATACTCCTGGCCCTTGAACGACAACTCGCGCGGGCCGGCTTTCAGCGAGATGTCGCGCCCCTCCGAGCCGTCGATCTGCTCAGGTTTCAGAGAGCCGATGAAGTCGAGCGTCTTGTGGATGCGCGCCTTCAGCTCGGGGAACGTCTGCTCGGTGTCGTCGAAGCTCGGTACTGGCACGCCGGCAAGACGGGCCGGACAGCCCTTGGCGTGGTCGGAGGCGAGCTGCACCTGCCGGGCAAGCGTGAACATGTCCGGGGCGAGGCGCGCCGCGGTCAGCACCGCCGAATCGATCTTGCGCTCGGCGGCGTTGGCCGACGCCTTGTCGAGGATGGCGTCGAGCGCCTTCAACGTGCGCTGAAACGCCGGCACCGACGCCTGGTACATCGATAGAGCCATCTAAAAGTCCCTCTCCGAATTTCGCTGATCTCGACCGAACATATGGCGCGCAGGCGCCCAGCGCCCAAGGGGCGCCGTCGTAACGAAACCACGCTCCGTATGAGCGCGAGCGCTGGCCATCAGCAGAGCCACCACGCCGATTGGATGACGCCTCTTTCGGCTTGTGCCGGCAGGAAAACTTGTGGGCGGTGAGAGGGTCGAACTCCCGACATCCTCGGTGTAAACGAGGCGCTCTACCACTGAGCTAACCGCCCGCTTGGCTACGTGCGCGAAACGCATGCATGTAGCGCGCATGGCAGCCGAGCGCAATCGCGACGGCGCGCCGCGCAGCCATAATGCAAAGGCGCGCCGCGGTTTTCCGCGACGCGCCGAAGCTGTGCCCGAAGCCAAGCAACGGCCTGTTAGTTCAGAATATCTTTCAGGCCCTTCGACGGGCTGAACTTCGGCACCCGCGAGGCGGGGATGTTGATCGTCGCGCCGGTCGCCGGATTGCGGCCTTCACGCGCCTTACGCTTGGCCACCTTGAAGGTGCCGAAATCCGGGATGCGAACCTCATCGCCGTTACGCATGGCGCTGCGGATGTGCTCGAGCACAGCGTCGACCGCCACGGTAGCCTTATCCTTAGTGAGCTCCGCTTCCTTGGCGACGGCGTCGATCAAATCTTTCTTGCTCATCTCGTATCCGTCCTTTGCGTTCGGAATTGCGACTTGGGGGAGTCCGGGCGGAATGTAGGGGCCCGCGCGTGTTGCTGAAGCCGCAACAGTGCGTGAGAGAAGCGCCCAATAGGCGGCCTCGTCAAGGGGGAAATGGCGCGAATTTGCCCGAAAAACCTGGGGAAACGGAGGGTTCGACGTGCACGTAGGGGGAACAAAAAACCTCTCGCCGACGAGCGCGAGGTTACCGTAGTTGCATAAGAAACCGCGCGACGCTCCGGTCAGGGAGTGTCGCGCGTTTGTTCAGTGCGCCGTGACGCGCGAGCCGGCAGCGCCGTCTTCGCCCTTCACCGCCGCGGCTTCCGCCGCTTCGTCCCACACGATCCGCTCCGGAACTCTCACGAGCGCGGTCCTAAGAACGTCATCGACACGCGCTACCGGCACGATGTCGATCTTGTTCTTGATCTCCACCGGAATCTCCGTGAGGTCCTTAACGTTCTCTTCAGGGATAATGACGGTTTTGATGCCGCCGCGCAGGGCCGCGAGCAGCTTTTCCTTGAGACCGCCGATCGGCAGCACGCGTCCGCGCAAAGTGATTTCGCCGGTCATGGCGACGTCCTTGCGCACGGGAATGCCGGTCAGCACCGAGATGATCGCCGTCGCCATGGCGACGCCGGCCGACGGGCCGTCCTTGGGCGTGGCACCCTCGGGCACGTGCACGTGGATGTCCTTCCGCTCGAATAGCGAAGGATGGATGCCAAAGTCGACCGAGCGCGAGCGCACGTAGGCGTTCGCGGCTTGGATCGATTCCTTCATCACGTCGCGCAGGTTGCCGGTGACGGTCATCTTTCCCTTGCCGGGCATCATGACGCCTTCGACCGTCAGCAGCTCGCCGCCGACCTCGGTCCAGGCGAGCCCGGTGACGATGCCGACCTGATCTTCGAGCTCGGCCTCGCCGTAACGGTACTTCGGCACGCCCAGATAGAATTCGAGGTTCTCGGCCGTGACGGCGACGGTCTTATTCGTCGAGGTCAGGATCTCCTTGACCGCCTTGCGGGCGAGCTTGGCGATCTCACGCTCGAGCGAGCGCACGCCGGCTTCACGCGTGTAGCGGCGCACCAGCTCCAAAAGCGCTGCGTCGTCGACCGTCCACTCATTGGCTTCGAGGCCGTGCGCCTGGCGCTGGCCGAGAAGCAGGTGGCGCTTGGCGATCTCGATCTTTTCGTCCTCCGTGTAGCCGGCAAGACGGATGATCTCCATGCGGTCCATGAGCGCCGGCGGGATATTCAGCGTATTGGCCGTCGTCACGAACATTACGTTCGACAGATCGTAGTCGACCTCTAGGTAGTGGTCGTTGAACGTCGAGTTCTGCTCGGGGTCGAGGACCTCGAGCAGCGCCGCCGCCGGATCGCCGCGGAAGTCGGAGCCCATCTTGTCGATCTCGTCCAAGAGGAAGAGCGGATTGGTCCGCTTCGCCTTGCGCATGGACTGGACAACCTTGCCGGGCATCGAGCCAATGTAGGTGCGCCGGTGACCGCGGATCTCCGCTTCGTCGCGCACGCCGCCGAGGCTCATGCGCACGAACTCGCGGCCGGTGGCGTTGGCCATCGACTTGCCGAGCGAGGTCTTGCCGACGCCGGGAGGCCCGACGAGGCAGAGGATCGGCCCCTTCAGCTTGTTGGTGCGCGCCTGCACCGCGAGGTACTCGAGGATGCGCTCTTTGACCTTCTCGAGACCGTAGTGCTCGGTATCGAGCGTCGCCTGCGCCTCATCGAGGTCCTTCTTGACTTTGCCCTTGATGCCCCACGGGATCGACAGCAGCCAGTCGAGGTAGTTGCGCACCACGGTGGCTTCCGCCGACATCGGGCTCATCTGCTTGAGCTTCTTCAGCTCGGCGAGCGCCTTGTCGCGGGCTTCCTTCGAGAGCTTGGTGTTCTCGATCTTCTCTTCGAACTCGGCGATGTCGTCGCGCTCGTCTGAGTCACCGAGCTCCTTCTGGATCGCCTTCATCTGCTCGTTGAGGTAGTACTCGCGCTGCGTCTTCTCCATCTGGCGCTTGACGCGCGAACGGATCTTGCGCTCGACCTGCAGCACTGAGATCTCGCTCTCCATGAGCGTGTAGACGCGCTCCAGCCGCTCGGAGATCGTCGAGGTCTCGAGGATCTCCTGCTTGTCGGCGATCTTGATGGCGAGGTGCGAGGCTATGGTGTCGGCGAGCTTCGAGTAGTCCTCGATCTGCGCGACGTTGCCGAGCACTTCCGGCGAAATTTTCTTGTTGAGCTTCACATAGCTCTCGAACTGCGTCACCGCCGAACGGGCGAGCGCCTCGATCTCCTCCTTGGCGCCGATGCTCTCGGGCACCTGCTCCACCTCGGCCTCGAAATAGTTGGCGTTGTCGGTGTAGCGCTGGATGCGCGCGCGCGAGGTGCCCTCGACCAGCACCTTCACGGTGCCGTCAGGCAGCTTGAGGAGCTGCAGGACAGAGGCGAGCGTGCCGACGGGATAGATGGCGTCGGTCGCCGGATCGTCATCGCCGGCGTTCTTCTGGGCGGCAAGCAGGATGTGCTTGTCGGAGCGCATCACTTCTTCGAGCGCATTGATCGACTTGTCGCGCCCGACGAACAGCGGGACGATCATGTACGGGAACACCACGATGTCGCGCAGCGGAAGGACCGGATAGAGACCCTTGCCCGCCGTCTTGTCTTTCGTCTTGGTGTCTTCGCCCATTTCGCTACCTATCGTGGTCGCCGCGTTCTAAGTCGAAAGCGTCGTTGAGCAATTGCACTCAGGGCGCTCCCTCAGGACATCAAACGCGTATGCCCTGGCACTATTGAGGCGGACGCCGCCCGGGGCAATTGCCCTTTCGCCTCAACCATCATTGCACAACATCGCAGACGCGGCGCCCCAAGTGAAATGGGGCGCTCTGCCGCTGGATCAAGAGCCGCCGTACATCGGCGGGGTTCAGCCTTCTGGAGTAAGCCGCCTCCCTCAGGCGACTCCGGTGATCACGAAGCGCTCGAGCCCTTTTCATCAGCCCGATCGGAGTAGATGCGCAAGGGGCGAGCGCCGCCTTCCACGACTTCCGGCCCGATAACCACTTCTTCCACACCTTTCAGCGCCGGAAGATCGAACATGGTGTCGAGCAGGTTGCCTTCCATGATGGAGCGCAGGCCGCGCGCACCTGTCTTGCGATCGATCGCCTTGCGGGCGATGGCCTTCAAGGCATCGTTGGTGATCGTCAACTTGACGTCTTCCATCTCGAACAGGCGCTGATACTGCTTGACGAGCGCGTTCTTCGGCTCCGTCAGGATCTGCACCAAGGCTTCCTCGTCGAGGTCCTCGAGCGTGGCGATGACCGGCAAACGGCCGATGAACTCGGGGATGAGCCCGAACTTCAACAGGTCCTCCGGCTCGACGCCGCGCAGAACTTCGCCCGTGCGGCGCTCGTCGGCGCCGACGACCTTGGCCGAGAAGCCGATTGACGTGCCCTTGCCGCGCCGCGAGATGATCTTTTCGAGGCCGGCGAAAGCCCCGCCACAGATGAAGAGGATGTTCGTCGTGTCGACCTGCAGGAACTCCTGCTGCGGATGCTTGCGGCCACCCTGCGGAGGCACGGAGGCGACGGTGCCTTCCATGATCTTCAGGAGCGCCTGCTGCACACCCTCGCCCGACACGTCGCGCGTGATCGACGGGTTGTCGGACTTGCGCGAGATCTTGTCGACCTCGTCGATGTAGACGATGCCGCGCTGCGCCCGCTCGACGTTGTAGTCGGCGTTCTGCAGCAGCTTCAAGATGATGTTCTCGACGTCCTCGCCGACATAGCCGGCTTCGGTCAGCGTCGTTGCGTCGGCCATGGTGAACGGCACGTCGAGCATGCGCGCCAGCGTCTGCGCGAGCAGCGTCTTACCACAACCGGTCGGGCCGACCAGCAGGATGTTCGACTTGGCGAGCTCGACGTCGTTGTTCTTAGAAGCGTGGTTGAGCCGCTTGTAATGATTGTGCACGGCAACGGAGAGCACGCGTTTGGCGTGGTCCTGGCCGATGACGTAGGAATCGAGGACCGCACAGATCTCCTGCGGGGTGGGAACACCGTCGCGCGACTTCACCAGGGTGTTCTTGTTCTCTTCCCGGATGATGTCCATGCACAACTCGACGCATTCATCGCAGATGAACACGGTCGGACCGGCAATTAGCTTGCGCACCTCATGCTGGCTCTTGCCGCAAAACGAGCAATAGAGGGTATTTTTCTCTTGAGCCATTCCGGATGTCTCACCCCTCCTCGGGCCGCTGCGCACCGGATAAGCCGATGCTCGCCTTGGAAGATTCCTGTCTCTTGCCGCCTGGCGAAACGCGGGTCCGAGTCCAATACAGTGATCTGAGCACGCTAGCGTTCTCTAGATCAAGATTGGATTAACGGATACCGGCCCGCTCAACGCCGAAGCGGCTCGATTACCACAGTTTTGTGGCGACCTGACGGTGCGCTGTATCAGCTCCGTCGCACGCCAACTCGACCGCAGACCGATCAGCATGGCCCTGCCCGCCCCGCGAGGCAAGAGCAGCGCCGCCCCTGCGGCCTTTCGGCTTTGTTGCTCAGTGTTTCAGGATACCGCTTTGGCGTCGATCGCGCCGAAATCTACTTGCTCGCGGCTCGATAAAACCTTGTCGATGAGGCCGAATTCCTGTGCCTGATCTGCCGTCATGAAATAATCACGGTCGAGCGTGCGTTCAATGACGTCGTAGCTCTGGCCCGTATGCTTGACGTACACCTCGTTGAGGCGCCGCTTCATCTTAATGATGTCCTCGGCGTGCCGCTCGATATCGGATGCTTGCCCGGAGAACCCGCCGGACGGCTGGTGGACCATTATTCGAGCGTTCGGAAGGGCATAGCGCAGCCCCTTGGTGCCACAGCAGAGCAGCAGCGAGCCCATCGAGGCGGCCTGGCCGATACACAGGGTGGCGATTTGCGGGCGGATGAACTGCATCGTGTCGTAGATCGCCATGCCGGCCGTGACGACGCCGCCCGGCGAGTTGATGTACATGGAAATTTCTTTTTTCGGGTTCTCCGCCTCGAGAAACAGCAGCTGCATGCAAATCGAAGCCGCCATGTGGTCCTCGATCGGCCCCGTCACGAAGATGATGCGCTCCTTGAGCAGGCGCGAAGGCAGGTCGTAGCCGCGTTCGCCGCGGTTTGTCTGCTCGACCACCATCGGCCAGAACGTATTCGTCAAAGTGCCGACCGGATCGCGCATGGCCTATTCCTTCTGGTTCGTTCGGGGCGGGCACGGTATCGAATCGTGCCGCTCTCCGTCGTATTTCTTGGGCAGCGCCGCCTTCCGGCGCAAGCCCCCCGCCGCGGACGAGCCACGACGGCATCGATATATAGGGTGGGTCAGACGCGATTACGCCTCGGTGGCGTCTTCCACCTTCTGGTACAACTCGTCCTTGGACACCTTCTTTTCCGCGGGCTTGGCTTTGTCGAGAACGAAATCGACGACCTTGTCCTCGAAAATCGGCGCCCGCAGCTCGGCCAGCGCCCCCGGGGTCTTCTCATAGTATTCGTAGACGGTCTTCTCCTGGCCGGGGAAGCGCCGCGCCTGCTCGATCAGCGCCTTGCGCATTTCGTCCTGCGTGATCTTCAGATCGTTGCGCTCGGCAATCTCGCCGATGACCAGCCCCAGGCGCACGCGCCGCTCCGCGATGCGGCGGTACTCCTCACGCGCCTCTTCCTCGGTCTTGCTCTCGTCGGCGAAGGTCTTGCCCGACCGCTTCAGATTGTTCTCGAGCTGCCCCCAGATGCTTGCGAACTCGTTGTCGACGAGCGAGGGCGGCAGCTCGAAGCTGTGCGCATTCTCGAGCTGATCGAGCAGCTCGCGCTTCAGCTTCATGCGCGCGGCGTTGGCGTACTCGCGGCCGATCTGCGAACCGACCAGCTCCTTGAGTTGTGCAACGCTTTCGGCACCGAGCGTCTTGGCGAACTCGTCGTTCACCTCAGGACGCACGGACGAAGCAACCTCCTTCACCTTGACAGCGAAGTTCGCGGCTTTGCCGGCCAGCGTGGCGACCGGATAGTCGGCCGGGAAGGTGGCAACGACATTGCGCTCCTCGCCGGCTTTGGCGCCCGCGAGGCCGTCCTCGAAGCCGGGGATGAAGTTGCCCTGGCCGAGCACGATCGTCGCGCCCTCGGCCGTGCCGCCTTCGAACGCTTCGCCGTCGATCTTGCCGACGAAGTCGACGGTAACGCGATCGCCGGTCTGCGCCGCGCGCTCTTCCTCGGGCGTGAACGTGACGCTGCGGTCGACCAGTTCGCCCACCGCCTTGTCGATGGCTTCGGCATCGACGTCGGCAACGAGGCGCTCGAGCTTCAGACCCTTGAAGTCGGCGAGCTCGATGGCAGGCAGCACTTCGAAGGTCATCGAATATGAAAGATCGGCCTGGCCGGAGAGCACCCGCTCGATCTCGGCCTGGTCCTCGGGCAAGCTGACGCTCGGCTGCATGGCCGGGCGCTCCTTGCGCTCGGCGAGCGCCTTGTTGCTCGTCTCACGCACGGTGTCTTGCAACACCTCGACCATCAGCGAGCGGCCGTACATCTTCTTCAGGTGCGGAACTGGCACCTTCCCCTTGCGGAAGCCCTTGAGCTGCACCCGGTCCTTGATCTCGTCGAGGCGATCGGTGAAGCGCTTGCCGAGCTCTCCGGCGGGGACGACCACCTGCAGCGTCCGCTTCAGACCTTCGTTGCTCGTTTCGGTAATCTGCATTGTTCTCCAACCTGCTCGTAAAGCCGACGGGCTTTCATTCATGCCGCTTCAATGGCGTGGTGCGGGCGGAGGGACTCGAACCCCCACGACTTGCGCCACTGGAACCTAAATCCAGCGCGTCTACCAATTCCGCCACGCCCGCGCGTCGCCCCCGCCTTCAGGCCGGCTTGTGCCAGTCCACTCGCCATTTCCGGCAAGTCATTGCGGCTGTCGGGAACGATCGGGCGAAGATATATCTGGCGCCAACCGCAAAAAGCAACGCCCTTTGCCGCCGGCCGGGCGCCGGAGCTTTGTTCGCCGCAGCGGACGGCCGTCCGCTGCGGCGGAAAATGCGCGCTTGCGCGCAGTTGCGAGCGACAATTGGCGCCGCTAGGGTCCGCCGTTCCTTAACGGAGTTGCCCCCTTTGAACCCGCCGCGCTCAAGCGTCGCCGAAGCCGTCGGCCGCACGCCTCTCATCAAGCTTCGCCGCGCCTCCGAGGGAACCGGCTGCACCATCCTCGGCAAAGCCGAGTTCATGAACCCCGGCGCCTCGGTCAAAGACCGCGCCGCGCTCGGCATCATTACTGGGGCGCTGGCGAATGGCACGCTGCGACCGGGCGGCACGTTGGTCGAAGGGACTGCCGGCAATACCGGCATCGGTCTCACCGTCATCGGCAACTCGCTCGGTCTGCGCACGGTGATTGTCATTCCCAACACGCAGTCGCAGGAGAAGAAGGACACGCTGCGTGTGCTCGGCGCCGAGGTGGTCGAGGTGCCGGCGGTGCCCTACCGCGATGCCAACAACTACGTGAGGTACTCCGCGCGCCTGGCCGAAGCGCTGGCCGCCACGGAGCCGGGTGGCGTCGTGTGGGCCAACCAGTTCGACAACACCGCCAACCGCGACATCCACACAGCGACCACGGCCGAGGAGATCTGGGCCGACACCGGGGGCAAGGTCGATGGCTTTGTCTCGGCCGTCGGAACTGGCGGGACGCTGGGCGGCGTCTCACGCGGGCTGAAGGCCAAGCGCGAGGGCATCGCCATCGCGCTGGCCGATCCACCCGGATCGGGGCTCTACTCCTATTTCACCACCGGCGAATTCAAGCCAGAGGGATCGTCGGTCACGGAAGGGATCGGCCAGAGCCGCATCACCAAGAACCTCGAGGGAGCGCCCATCGACATGGCCTATCAGATCCCCGACGACGAGACGCTGCGCATCGTCTTTGCCCTCACGTCCGAGGAGGGCCTGTGCGTCGGCGCCTCGACCGGCGTGAATGTCGCGGGCGCCCTACGCCTGGCCCGTGAGCTGGGGCCTGGTCACACGATCGTGACGATCCTGTGCGACAGCGGCACGCGCTACCAGTCGCGGCAGTTCAACCCGGCGTTTTTGGAAGGCAAGTGGTTACCCGTTCCCGCCTGGCTGGCACGCCCCGCGCCGCGGCTTCCGTCGGTATTTAGCGCCACTTAGGACGGATTGGCCCGGGACAGGTCGCCGCGATCCTTGCGAGGCTCGCGACTTTTGCCTATGTCGCTACGAGCGCGGCTGGCGAGCTGCTGCCCATAAGCGTTCACGAAACTGCAAGAGAGGGAAACGTGCTCGAAAGCGCCAAGAAGTGGATCGTCGATACCGATTGGCTCGCCTCGCACCTCGACGCCCCGGATCTGGTCGTGTTCGACGCGAGCTGGCACCTGCCGACCGCCAACCGTGATTCCAAGGCCGAATACCTCGCGGGCCACATTCCCGGCGCCCTGTTCTTCGACATCGACGATCTCACGGACGAGAAGTCGCCGCTGCCCCACATGCTTCCTTCCACCGTCAAATTCGCCTCACGCATGAAGAAAATGGGCGTCGGCGACGGCATGCGCATCGTCGTCTACGACACGCTCGGCATGTTCTCGGCACCACGCGCCTGGTGGACCTTCCGCGCCATGGGACACGAGGACGTCGCCGTGCTCGACGGCGGCTTGAAGAAGTGGATCGCGGAAGGCCGCGAGCTGGAGGACGGTCCGGCGCGCAAGCGGACCGAGCGTCACTTCACGCCGCTGCTCAACGCCTCGCTCATCCGCGATCTGGACGACGTCAAGAAGGTCATCCAGAAGCGCTCGGCGCAGATCGTCGATGCACGCCCGGCAGGACGATTCGAGGGCACCGAGCCCGAGCCGCGCCCCGGCCTGCGCGGCGGTCACCTTCCCGGCGCCCGCAACGTCCCCTCGCAGACGCTGATCAACGCCGACGGCACCTTGAAGTCGACGCCGGAGCTCGCAGCGATCTTTGCCGACGCGGGCATCGATCCAAAGCTTCCGGTCGTCACCTCGTGCGGCTCGGGCGTGACCGCCTCGATCCTGTCGCTGGCGCTTGCCGTACTCGGCCAGACCAACGCCGCCGTTTACGACGGGAGCTGGGCGGAGTGGGGCGCCGAGAACGGCCCGGCCATCGAGACCGGCCCCGCACGCGAGCTGACGCCGTAAATCTCAGTCAGATCGCGGCGACTTGGTGCGGCGCTGCCGGCGCGGACGCGCTTCCCGGACGTCGGCATTGCCGCCACCAGCCTCCGCTCTGTCCGCCGCACGCTTGCGCTGTTTTGGCTGCGGGTCGAAGTCGTTGGCAATGGCCGACGCCGGCTTTGGCGCGGCCAACCAATAGCCCTGGATCTCGGTGAAGCCTTCGCGGCGGACGATGTCGGCTTGCGCCTGGTCTCGACGCCCTCGGCCGCCGTGGCGATGCCGAGGCTGGCGCCGACGCGCGAAACCGCCCGCACGATGGCGAGCGATTCCTCGTTACCTTCGCCCAGCCCTTCGATGAAGCAACGGTCGATCTTGATCTTGTCGAACGGGAAGCTGCGCAAGTAGCTCAGTGACGAGAAGCCGGTTCCGAAGTCGTCGAGCGCGATGCGCACGCCGATGTCGCGCAGCCGACGCAGCGTCGCGAGAGGCGCCGCGGCTCGACGCCCGCGGCGGCCAGCGCGTTCATTGCGACAGATTGTGCGCGTTGAACTGGACCGGAGACATGTTGACGGCGACACGGACGTGGCGCGGCCACTTCGCCGCCACGCTCAGCGACTGGCGCAACACCCACTCGCCGATCGGCACGATGAGCCCCGTCTGCTCGGCGATCGGCACGAATTCGCCGGACGGGATGGCGGCCTCGCCCGGCGGGCGCCAACGCAGCAGCGCCTCGAAGCAGGAAATCTTGTTGCGCTTGACGTTGAGCAGCGGCTGAAAGTCGAGTCCGAGCTCGCCGTTGGCCAGCGCGCCGCGCAGCCGGCGCTCGAGGTCGTGGCGCGCAGCATGCGCGCGTCCATCTCCTGATCGAAGAAGCAGTAGCGCCCGCACGCCTCCTGCTTGGTGCGGCTGAGCGCTAGGTCGGCGTCGCGCAACAGCTGGTCCGCCTGCGTTCCATCGGCTGGCGCCAGGGCAATGCCGCGCTCGTCGTCAGCACCACCTGCAACCGATCGCCGAGCGAAATGCCCTCGATCGCGGCGTCGACGACCTGCTTGAGGAAACGCGTGTCGTCACGCAACGTCCGGCGATCCATGAACATGGCGCCGAGGCCGAGGACGAGCACAATGAGCGCCATGCCGGCGGCCGCGGCGGCGAGCATCCAGTCGTGTGCCTCAACGAGGCCGCTCAGCGGCGCCGCCTGGATGAGGAAATGCACGCTGAAAAAGGCGAGCGTCAGCAATCCGACGCCGCACCACATGGCGACCCTTCCGTCTAGCCTGTGATTAGCCGTGAACGCCGCCGCGAGCCGAAAGCGGCCCCGAGACCGATGGAAGCCGCAACCAGCGGAAAGGTTCCATTCCAGCACGCCAGGCGCCAGCGCGTAGGCCGCGCCGTAATGCATGAAGCCGATGCTGCTGCCCTTTACGGCGCCCCCGGCCGCCGGACGCCAGGTGCTTCCGCGCGCTGCGATTATGAAGCCGCTCGACATGCCATCAAACCCAGCAGCAGGCAGGGTTGTAGAGCGAACGAGAGCGCCGCGTGATCCACCAAGGTCCCCGATTACAACCCTCGGGAACAACAGTTACTTTGTTTCGCTCAAAATCCCATAAAGCGCCGCAGCTGCGCGCTTTACACGGTTTGAAATGTTGGCGCGAGGACGCTCTCAGGTCCGGCGCGGCTCGGGATGCATGTGGTAGGTGATCATCAGCAACGCCATCAGGATCGCTGACGCGAGCCCGGCAACCGTGCCCGTCCATACCGGTGACCACTCCCCGCCCACCTGATCGAGAATCTCTTTGCTGGCGAGGCTTCCGGCGATCGAGGCGATGATGGCGAATACCGCAACCACCATCGGTATCTGGAAATCATCGGGGCCGACGCCCGAGAAGCGGTTCAGCAGTTTGTTGCGCACGATCATCGCAACGACGGTGGCGGCAAATCCTGCGGCGAGTGCCAGCGGCGCCGTCTCCAGATAGGGGCCTAGGATCCCGCCGACGAGAGCGCCGATGGCGGCGGCGGTCAGAATGATAACGATGAGACTTGCCGATGTAACTCCCTGCACGCGTTGGGCCATTGGATCCCCCATTGGTTGTTATATCCGCCGCAGGCGACCTAGACGCCGCGTGACGCCGGAGTTGCAATGGAGAGATAGTATTGAGTGTTCGCGCCTAAGCAATAGGCGGCTCCGGGCGACGTCGAGCGCGGCGTGCGATGTAAACACGCATCCAATTGAAATGATTGGTGCCCCGAGATCGAACGATCTGAACTAGCGCGCCGACCGCGTGGACCGCCCTGGCGATCCTGAGCGACGTGCGCCGAGATAGCCTTCGCCAATGCGGCGGCGCTCTCCGCCGGCAAGTCTATGGCGGTGACTTCGCCGAGCTCATCGATCAGGATCGCCACCTGGCCACTGCTCGAATTGAACAACCGCGCGAGTTCCTGCTGACGTGAGACAACGGCCGAATTAGCCTGCACCAACTAAGCGCCGCCGTGGGGACGACACCATGGTCTCGTTTCTCCAGAACCACTCCCTCTGGCTCGCCGCCTTGCTCCTCGTCGGGCTAACCACCGGCCTGTATTCTGGTGCGTCGCTACGTGACGCTCGAGAGGTTGACCGCAAACAATGAGGTCGCCGGATTCAAATTCGCAGTTATTGGCGTGCTCTATGCTGTCCTGCTCGCCTTCGCCATCATTGTCGTCTGGGAAAAATTCACCGACGCTGGCAACATTGTGGCACGCGAGGCCGGAGCGGCGACGAACGTCTACCGCCTGTCGTATGGCATGGCCGAGGCGCCCGCGACGTCGTTGCCGCAAGGCTGAGCGCCTATCTCGCAGCCACGATCTCCGACGACTGGCCGGCCATGGAGCACGCAAAAGAGAGTTCGTCGGCGCGCCTGGCCCTCGATGCCGTCTACGGGTCGGTCCTTGTCTCCTTAAACGCCCAAAGGCCGGATAGCGCTCTGGTAGCAGAGATTTTGCACCAGCTCGATGAGATCACTTAGGCGCGACGTGCCAGGATTTTCGCGGCTGAAGGCACAGTCCCGGGAGTCATTTGGCCCGTTCTGTTTGGGGGGCTGCTGTCACGATCGGGTTTAGTAAAGCCGGATGCGCTCGCCGAGCTTGCGGAGTTCGGCACGACGCCGGCAA
>DATBSP010000027.1:0-3179 GCA_036559705.1 Hyphomicrobium sp. | reverse complement strand
CTCGCCTCGGGGCACCGTGCCGGATGGCACCCAGCAGCAGCACGTAGAGCAGCAAGCCGTTGAGCGTGTGCCATAAGAAATGCGTGCCGACGCCGCGCCCGCCGCGCACCGTCCAGGTACAGACCTCGAGATCGATTGTACGGAAGGTCATGGCGGCGAGGAAAAGTATGGCCCCGGCGAACAGGTAGCCCGCGGCGCGATGTCCTTGCACCAGCAGCACGCCGCCGACCAGCACCAACGCGGCAAACGCCGGCGTATAGCCGAGCGTGCCGTTGAAGCAGCGCTTGCCGGCCCCCCGCGTCATCGGCAATAGCTCATTCGAGCAGTGTATGCCCTGCGCATACTTGACGCTGAGATAGAAGGCGACGAGCGCCGCGATGACGACGATCCACGGCGCGCCGGCGAAGCGGCGCAGCGCGTAACCGAGATAGGCAAGCATGAACAGCGAGATCGGGATCGTGTCGAACGGTATTGCCCACACTGTCGCGTAGGTGTGGAACATGAAGCTGCCGATGCCGATGCAGATGACGAGCACGATCATCAGCCATTCGAACAGCGCCCAGTCCTTGCGCGGCGAACCCGCCAACTGCCATGCGGCGATGATCCCGGCGATGACGAAGGCGCCGTTGGAGATGGCGTTGAGCGGCTCAGCCCAGAAGCCCGGGTCGCCGCCACGTTCGCAATAGTTGTAGACCTTGCCCCAGTCCATTCCGTCTCCGCGCGCCCTCTAGTCCTTGCGCGCTTCGCGCATCGACCGATCGAACGCGGCCCAGGTCATGAAGTGGGGCTGATGCTTGCCACGCGGCCGCCAGCGCACGCCGCCCTTGCTGACGATCAGCTCGCCGAATTTCCCCTCGCCGTCGGTCACGACAAAGACGATACCGTTCTCCTCGCGGCTCAGCGGGTGATTGGAGATGTTGACCTCGACCGAGTGGGCCATCGTAGTCTCCTCTCGAGCGGCGGGGACAACCACCCGCGCATTACTCTTTCTTCTCCGGAGCAACGACGCGGATCGACAGCTCGCGCAGCTGCTTCGGCTGCACCTCCGACGGCGCGCCCATCAACAGATCGTTGGCCTGCTGGTTCATCGGAAACAGCGAGATCTCGCGCAGGTTCTTCGCCCCGACCAGCAGCATGACGATGCGGTCGATGCCGGCCGCCATGCCGCCGTGCGGGGGCGCGCCGTACTGGAAGGCGCGATAGAGCCCGCCGAAGCGCGACTCGACGTCGGCCTGCGTAAGCCCGGTGATCTCGAACGCCTTCACCATCGTATCGGGGCGGTGGTTACGCACCGAACCGGAGGCGATCTCGAAGCCGTTGCAGACGATGTCGTACTGATGCGCCTTGATCGCCAGGCGTTCATCGTCGCTCTTCGCCGCGTCGAGCGTCGCCAGACCGCCCTGCGGCATCGAGAACGGGTTGTGCGAGAAGTCGATCTTCTTGTCCTCCTCGTTCCACTCGTAGAACGGGAAGTCGACGATCCAGGCGAGCGCGAACTTGCTCTCGTCGAAGAGCTTGAGCTCCTCGCCGATGCGCGAGCGGGCCTCGCCGGCGAACTTGTAGAACTTCGCCGGGTTGCCGGCGGCGAAGAACACCGCGTCGCCTTCCTTGAGGCCGAGCTGCTGTTGAATGGCGCTCGAGCGTTCGGGTCCCAGGTTCTTGCCGACGGGCCCCGCCGCCTCGTCTGATGCTTGCCCGCCTTCGCCAGGACCTCGATAGAAGATGTAGGCGAGCCCCGGCTGGCCCTCGCCCTGCGCCCATGAGTTCATGCGGTCGCAAAACGCGCGTGATCCGCCACCCGACGCCGGGATCGCCCACACGCGCACCTTCGGGTCCTTGTCGATCATGCCGGCGAAGATCTTGAAGCCGGAGCCGCGGAAGTGCTCGGTCACATCCTGCATCTCGATGGGGTTGCGCAGGTCCGGCTTGTCGGTACCGTACTTGGCGATCGCCTCGTCGTAGGGAATGCGCGGCCACTTCTCGGTGACGGACTTCTTCTGCCTGTCGGCGTGCACACCCGAGAACTCTTCGAAGATGCCGGTGATGACCGGCTCCATCGCCGCGAAGATGTCATCCTGCTCGACGAAGCTCATCTCGACATCGAGCTGATAGAACTCGCCCGGCAGGCGGTCGGCGCGCGGGTCCTCGTCGCGGAAGCAGGGCGCGATCTGGAAGTAGCGGTCAAAGCCCGACACCATCAAAAGCTGCTTATAGATCTGCGGCGCCTGCGGCAGGGCGTAGAACTTGCCGGCGTGAATGCGCGAGGGGACGAGAAAGTCGCGCGCGCCTTCGGGCGAGGACGCCGTCAAAATCGGCGTCGAGAACTCGAAGAAGCCGGCCTCCGTCATGCGCTTCCTGATCGAGGCGGTGATGGCCAGGCGCTGCATGATGTTCTTGTGCAGCGTCTCGCGCCTGAGATCGAGAAAGCGGTATTGCAGGCGCAGATCTTCCGGATAGTCCGGCTCGCCGAACACCGGCACGGGCAGCTCCTTGGCCGCCGACAGCACCTCGATCTCGGACGCGAACAGCTCCACTTCGCCGGTCGGCAGCTCGGCGTTGACCGTGCCCTCGGGGCGGGCGCGCACTTGACCGTCGACCCGGATCACCCATTCGGAGCGCACCGTCTCGGCCGTTTTGAAGGCGGGGCTGTCGGGATCGGCGACGACTTGTGTGATGCCGTAGTGATCGCGCAGGTCGATGAACAAGAGGCCGCCGTGGTCGCGCACGCGGTGCACCCAGCCGGACAGGCGCACGGCTTTCCCGATGTCGGAGGCACGCAGCGCGCCGCACGTGTGCGAGCGATAGCGGTGCAGGCTAGCGCTTTTGCCGGAGCCCTCAGCGCTTTGCTTGGCCGCCTGCGCGGCGGGGTCCTTCGACTGCTTCTTCGCCTTCGCCTCAGCCATAATGCTGTCCGTTCCAGTGCCGCGATTTGTCATGAAGTTCGCGGGAAAAGCGCATGCGTCCGGGGGGTTGTCAAGGATGGCCGGCGCCCCACGCGGCACGGGTTCGCGGTCTCGCGAGCATTGAGCCCCGAGGGATGTCAAAGAGCGAAGGAGCGCGGGCGCCAAACGACCGCCATCCTAGGTAACAATCCGGCAGCCTTTCGGCGCCCGCGTGCGGCTGCTGCTGTGCCGAGGGTGCAACGTCATCGTCAGCGGGCCTTCGGTCCCACCCGGCGG
>DATBSP010000026.1:0-5457 GCA_036559705.1 Hyphomicrobium sp. | reverse complement strand
CGCTAGAATGCGCGAAGTGATTCGTTGCTGGTGCGCGGGCGGACTGGGGAACGGACATGCTTTTGAACTTCATAATTCTGGTGATCATCGGCGCGGCTGTCGGTTGGGCGATGCTTCACCACGGCAGCACGTGGCTGCGTCGGCAGTTTGCAACAACCAGCGGTGAGATCACCTACGGCCTGGTCGGCGTAGCCGGATCGTTCATGGGCTACTTCATCGGCGGAATCCTCGGGATTGCCATGCCGATACTGCTCTACATCCTGGCGATCGCCGGCGCCGTGCTCACCATCTATCTGTGGCGCGGTCGGTAAGCTCCTAAGCACTCTTAGCCTCACGGCCAAACGGCCACCGCGATTTGCTCTTAGCTGCTGCGGCTTCGGCTTCCGCGCGCTCTAGGCTGCCGTCATCGGCCAGCACCATGAGGATCGGCGTCAGGCCCTCGACATCCTTCAGCGGGAAGATCTCGATGTCGCGCCGCGCCCGCTCGCTCCAACCAGCGATGGTCAGCGCCTTCTCGGCCTTCGAGAACAGTCCGTGATTGCGGATCGGCCGCGCCTTCTCGAAGAGCGCGTCCTCCTCGGTCATCTCCTCAGGCTTCTTGCTTAGCCGCTTCAGCCACGCTTTGCGGACCTCGGTAAGGTCGGTCATGCTGCCGTGGCTCTCCTCGTCCTTGAGCTGCTTCAGCTCATTCTTTTGCAGCATCCACCAGCGCGATTTTTGCGGCCAGCGCACGAGATCCATGTCGTCGAGCACGCCGGCAAGCTGGTTCATCGCCAGCGCTTTGCGGCATTCGTCCTCGTTCGTCTGGTCGCAACTGTAGAGGTTGGGAATGACGAGATAGGACGACTCCTTGTGATTGATGAAGTGCCGCCGCAGCCACTCCATGTCGGCGCCTTTGGTCCGCTGGATGGCGGTATTCACGGCCGCGCGGATTTGGCGGACCACCGCCGATGACGGCCGCTTGCTCTCCGGCGGCGGCGGATTGAGGATCGCCAGCGCCAGCAGGCCCAGGTCAATGCCGATGGTGGCGAGCAGCGCGATCATATCGCGGCCCGTGATCGGCTCGCCGGTTTTGGTAGCGCCGTCGGGCGTCGCACCGGCGAGGTACCCAATGAGGCTCGACAGGTAGGCGCCGATGTTCTCCCACAAACGCTTGATGGCATTGGCGACGCCGGCGGGCCCTTCGTTGAACGCGGCCTCGCGCAGATTGAGCGTCGCCGGCTGATCCGCCTGCACCGCCGCCTGCGTCAGGCGCTGCGCCAGGGTCGGGTCGTAGCAGGAGAAGCCGCTCTGCCCCGGCGGCACCGAAACTGCGGCGGAAATGGCGCGCATCTCGGTCGCCGTCGACTTACCCAGCTCGTTGGAGCGGGCGGCGATGTCGCGGGCGCGCGAGCGGATGTTGGTCGCCATGGCGTTGAAGCTCTGCTGGCGCTCGGCGACGGTAGACCCTTGCAGCTGGGCGACGCTCTGCTGAAGGGACTGGATATCTGCCTGCACCGGCGCGATCCACGAGTTCTGCACGCCGTCGCGCAGCGAGGTGATCTGATCGCGTACGCCGACGCGGGCGCTGTAGAGCGGGCCGCGTCCCGCGCCCGATGACGTACCGCACGAGCCGCCGCTCGTTTCCTCGCGCGTCATCTGGGTCTCCGACCAGGTCACAACGCCGTCCAGACCAACCTTGACCGCATCTAGCCGGGCTGCCACCGCGCTCGCTGCATCGCCGGCATCTTGCTGCAGCCCGGAGAGCCCGGTGCGGGTCGCCTCCTCGCCGGCGATGAGGCTCCACCAGAAGCCGTAGCCGAAGCCGATCGACCAGATGGCGAGGAAAACATAGAGCGGAAAGGTGACGAGCCGCTCCGTCCAGCGGCGCCCCTGCGCGAAGGTCTCGCGCAACATCAACCACATCAGGAAGGTGAGCGCGAAGACGACGATGATGACGAGGAAATCGTTGGAGAACGACAAGCCGCCAGGCAGCTCCTGCGAATTGCCCGTCGGCGAGGTCGACACGCCGATGATGAAGTCGCGCATGCCGTGCCAGGTGGCGAACCCGGAGATCACCAGCAGCATAAGGGAGGCGACGCCGATCAGCGTGTTACGTCCGAGCAGATAGTCGGTCGCGCGACCCCAGAGCGAGCGCCCGTCCTGCGTCACGGCCATGTCAGTCCCCCGTCCAAGTCATCCACCTTGTATAGGCCGATATAGGAAAAACGGGCGTTTGTCCTGCCGTTTACCGCTAAATTGCGCGTTGCGGTGCGCCTGGCGTATCGCCGGCGCAACTCCATAACGCAGCAAGACCGGAAGCAGTTGTCGGCTGCACGGACGCGGCATAGTCTTTTGCAACGAAGCGCGTTTGGATGAGGCGCGTAACATGGCCGACGACGCTTTCGACTTCGAGGCTTTGGTCAGCGGCGGCTATCCGCTGCAGCGCTTCGAGCCCGAGCAGCGGATCTTTACCCAGGACGACGAGGGCGCCGTCATGTATGCCGTGCGCTCCGGCAAAGTGGCCATCATGGCCAGTGGGGCGGTGCTGGAGAGCATTGGTCCGAATGGCGTTTTCGGCGAGATGGCGCTGATAGACGGCTCGCCGCGCAGCGCCACGGCCATCGCGCGCGAGCCGACCGAGCTAGCGGTGATCGACGAGCGTGCCTTCCTCTACCTCGTCGAGCGCAACCCAGGCTTCGCGCTCGAGCTGCTGCGGCGGCTGACGAAGCGGCTGCGGCGAATGAACGATAGCCTTTGAGGTTTGCTACATGATGACGCCTGCCGGGATCATTCGGTAGTCGACATAGTCCCTGCCGCGGTGGCCGAAGTCGCAGACGTCGGGGTGGAGAATCTGAGCAAGGATCTCGGCGCTTTCGACGAGGCGCGGACCGGGGCGGTTGAAAAAGGCGTTGCCGTCGGCGAGGAAGACATTGTGGTCGCGCACCGCGCGCAGCTCCTGCCAAATGGCGTAGCGGGCGAGCGGCTTCATCTCGCGCCGCGTCACCTCGATATCGTAGCCGCACGGGGCGACGAGGATCGCGTCCGGCTTGGCGGAGGCAACCTCCTTCCAGGTAATCCACGGCGATGACTCGCCGGTGACGCCGAAAATGCTTGTCCCACCCGCCGTCTCGATCAGCTCCGGCATCCAATGGCCGCCCGACATCGGCGGGTCGACCCACTCGATGAAGGCGAGGCGCTTCTTGGGACGCCCGGACACCTTGGCGGCAACGGCGGCAAGCCGCTCGTGCATCGAGGCGATGAGCTTTTTCCCCGCCGCGGGGCGGCTGATGGCCTCGGCGACGCGCTCGATGTCGGCGTAGACGTCGGCCATGGTATGCGGCCGCAAGGAGACGATACGCGGCTCGCCGTGCACAAATTTGCACACCGCGCGCTCGACGTCGGCCAGCGACACGGCGCACACCTCGCACTGATCCTGCGTGAGGATGACGTCGGGCTTCAATTTCTCCAGCGCGTCGGCGTTAACCTCGTAAACGGAGAGGCCGTGCTCGACCAGCGAGCGCACGCGCTTGTCGACCTCGGCGCTCGAGCCGTGCACATCGAACTTCGGCCGCGTGATCGCCGGCAGCTTGAGAACCGAAGGCGGGTAGTCGCATTCGTGCGAGCGGGCGACCTGCAGATCGCCGGCACCGAGGGCGTGCAGCAGCTCGGTGGAGCTGGCGACGAGTGAGACAACGCGCGGGTGGGAAGAGGGGTCTTTCTTCATAGCAATCGTGATCTCACCGTGAGCCGCCGGATGCAAGCGCTGCCGCGACCGCCGGGCGATCGTCAGGCGCCGCGGCGAGTGCATCGGCGAGGAAGGCATGCAGCGCAGCGACCACCTGCGCACCTTCGCCCACCGAGGCAGCGACGCGCTTCACGGAGCCCGCGCGAACGTCGCCGATGGCGAAGATTCCATGACGGCTGGTTTCCAGAGGCTTGCCGTTGGAGCTGGACAAGTCGCTGCCGGTGAGCACGAAGCCTTTACCATCGAGCTTCACGCCCGAGTCCCGTAGCCAGGTGGTGTTCGGGTCGGCGCCGATGAACAGGAACAAGTGCTGGATGGCGCAGCGCTGCTCGCGTCCCCGATGCCGCCAGCGGATCGTCTCGAGCCGCCCATCCTTGCCTTCCAGCCCCGTGACCTCGGCGCTGGTCAGCACCTCGACGTTGGGGAGGTTGCCGATGCGGTCGACAAGATAGCGTGACATGGTCGCCTCGATACTGCCGCCGCGGGCGAGCAGCCATACCTTCTTCGCCCGGCTGGCGAGGTAGACCGTCGCCTGTCCCGCCGAATTGCCGGCGCCGACCAGCGCCACCTCCTGGTTGGCGCACAGGTTGCCTTCGAGCGGCGAAGCCCAGAAGTGCACGCTCGTCATCTCGAACTCATGCAGGTTGTCGACCTCGAGGCGCCGGTAGCGTGCACCGCAGGCGAGCACGACCGTGCGCGCCTTGATGCGCTGATCCCCTTCGAGATGCAGGACATAGCCCCAGCGCTGGCATTCCAGATGCTTTGCCTCGCAGGGGATGACGATATCGGCGCCGAACTTCAGCGCCTGATTGTAGGCGCGTCCCATCAGGGCCATTCCCGAGATGCCGGTCGGAAAGCCCAAGTAGTTCTCGATGCGCGCCGAGGCGCCCGCCTGGCCGCCGAACGCACGGCAGTCGAGGACGGCGACCGAAAGACCCTCGGAAGCGGCGTAGACGGCCGTCGCCAAGCCGGCGGGACCACCGCCGATGATGGCGACATCGTAGAGGTGGTCCGGGTCGAGCGTCGAAACGAGGCCGAGGCAGCGGGCGAGCTCCATCTCGGTCGGATTGCGCAGCATCTGCCCGTTGGGACAGACGACAATGGGCAATTCGGCCAGCGCGACCTGGAACCGCTCGATCAGCACCTTGCCGCAAGAATCGGTCTCGGGGTCGAGGCGGTGATAGGGATGGCCATTGCGGCGCAGGAAGCCTTCCAGGCGCAGCACATTGCCATCGCCGGCGCTGCCGACGATCACCGGCCCTCCGCCGCCCGACTCGATCAGCCCCATGCGCCGCAGGATGAGCGCACGCATGATGCTCTCGCCCAGCTCCGCCTCGGCGACGAGGAGAGCGCGCAACTGCACGGTGGGGATGACGATCACCTGGACGGAATCCTGCGCGATCGCGTCGACCAGCGCCGGCCTACCGCCGAGCTGCGCAAGTTCACCCATGAAGCCGCCGGGCCCGTGCGTGACGATCAACGAGCGATGTCCGGCCTGCTGCTGAAAGACGTCCACGTGCCCACAGAGGATGATCATCAGTCCCGGCGCCATCTGGCCGATGCTGGCGAGCGCGTCCCCGGCCGCGAAAGTCCGCAGCTCGCCGAAACGGCGGACGCGCTCGATCTCCTCGGGCGCAAGCACCGGGAACATCTGATGCCGGCGCGTTTCGATAATCGTCTGGTTCGCCATCTCTCGCCTCAGATCGATTGTGACTGACAACAACACATGG
>DATBSP010000025.1:0-4322 GCA_036559705.1 Hyphomicrobium sp. | reverse complement strand
CGTCACAATCTCGTATCTGTCGCTGATTGTGCTCGTGCCACTTGCGGCCGTGTTCATCAAAAGCAGTGCTCTGGGGTGGACTGAATTCTGGCACGTGGCCACGACGCCCCGCGTTCTCGCCTCCTATCGCCTGAGCTTCGGCGCCTCGCTGCTGGCGGCGGCCATCAATGTCGTATTCGGCTTGATGCTCGCCTGGAGCCTGGTGCGCTACAACTTTCCCGGGCGCCGCATCGTCGATGCGCTGATCGATCTTCCGTTCGCCCTTCCGACGGCCGTCGCCGGCATTGCGCTGACGGCGCTCTATGCGCCCAACGGCTGGCTTGGGCAGTATCTCGATCCGCTCGGAATCAAGGTCGCTTTCACGCCGCTCGGGGTGCTCGTCGCGCTCGTCTTCATCGGCGTTCCGTTCGTCGTGCGCACCGTGCAGCCGGTGCTCGAGGATCTCGACGTAGAGTTCGAGGAGGCGGCTGCCAGCCTCGGCGCGACGCGCCTGCAGACGATCCGTCGCGTGGTGCTGCCGATGTTGGGGCCGGCGCTGCTGACGGGCTTTGCCCTGGCGTTCGCGCGCGCCGTCGGGGAGTACGGGTCGGTGATCTTCATCGCCGGCAACTTGCCGATGGTGTCGGAGATCACGCCGCTCATCATCATCACTAAGCTCGAGCAGTATGACTACGCCGGCGCCACGACGGTCGCCGCCGTGATGCTCGTCGTATCGTTCATCCTGCTGCTCATCATCAACGCGCTGCAGGCCTGGACCGCTCGCTCCAGCGCGAGGCCACGCTGATGGCCGTGATCACGCAATCGCACGCCGCGCCGTTCAGCCGCGCGGCGCGCTTCGAGGCGAGCCCGGCCGCGTCCGATACGCCGCTCGTCAAGTGGCTCATCATCGCGATATCGCTGACGTTCTTCGCAACCTTCTTGCTGCTGCCGCTATTTGCCGTGTTCGTCGAGGCGTTCAAGAAGGGTTGGGAAGCCTATCTCAGAGCCATCGTCGAGCCCGATGCACTGTCGGCGATGCGGCTGACTCTGCTCGCCGCTGCCATCGCCGTGCCGCTGAATGTCGTGTTCGGCATCGCGGCCGCCTGGGCGATCGCCAAGCACGATTTCCGCGGCAAGCAGTTCCTGATCACGCTGATCGATCTGCCGTTCTCGGTCTCGCCGGTGATCGCTGGCCTTGTCTATGTGCTGGTGTTCGGCTTGCAGGGCTGGTTCGGGCCCTGGCTCTACGAGCACGACATAAAAATCATCTTCGCCGTGCCCGGCATCGTGCTGGCGACCATCTTCGTCACCGTACCTTTCGTCGCTCGTGAGCTTATTCCGCTGATGCAGGCGCAAGGGCGCGAGGAGGAGGAGGCCGCTCTCGTACTCGGCGCCTCGGGTTGGCGCATGTTCACTAATGTGACGTTACCCAATATCAAATGGGGCCTTCTTTATGGAGTTATCCTTTGCAACGCCCGCGCAATGGGCGAGTTCGGCGCTGTGTCGGTGGTGTCCGGCCACATCCGCGGGCAGACCAATACCATGCCCTTGCATGTCGAGATCCTTTACAATGAATACCAGTTCGCTGCCGCTTTCGCGGTGGCGTCGCTGCTCGCGCTGCTCGCCTTGGTGACGCTGGTCATCAAGACCATCATCGAATGGCGGGTCGGCGGTCAGCTGCATGAACCTGAGGCACCATGAGTATTGAAGTGCGCGGCATCCGCAAAACGTTTGGCAACTTCGTCGCACTGGACAACGTGAGCCTTGATTTCCCGACGGGGCAGCTCGTCGCGCTGCTCGGGCCCTCCGGTTGCGGCAAGACCACGCTTTTGCGCATTATCGCCGGTCTCGACTATGCCGATAACGGCAGCATCATTCTTGATGGTGAGGATGCTTCGGGCACGCACGTGCGCGAGCGCCAGGTCGGCTTCGTATTCCAGCACTACGCGCTGTTCCGGCACATGACCGTGTTCGACAACGTGGCTTTCGGATTGCGCGTGAAGCCGCGTCACCTTCGCCTCCCGGAGCGGGAGATCAAGCGCAACGTGAAGGAGCTGCTCGAGCTGGTGCAGCTCGATTGGCTGGCGGATCGCTATCCCTCACAGCTTTCCGGCGGCCAGCGCCAGCGCATCGCACTCGCCCGCGCGCTCGCCGTGCGCCCGCGCGTGCTGCTGCTCGACGAGCCGTTCGGCGCGCTCGACGCCAAGGTGCGCAAGGAACTGCGCCGCTGGCTGCGCCGACTGCACGATGAGCTGCACATCACCTCGCTGTTCGTCACCCACGACCAGGACGAGGCAATCGAGCTCGCCGACCGCCTGGTGCTGATGAACCGCGGCAAGGTCGAGCAATCCGGGACCGTGCGCGAAGTCTACGCCAAGCCGGCAACACCGTTCGTCTATTCGTTCCTCGGAGCCGTCAACAAGTTCACGGGGCACGTGCAGGGCGATTACCTGCGTGTTGGCGGCAACGTCATGCCCATCGCCGGTGGCGGCGGCACGGAAGGTCTGGACGCCGTGGCCTTTGCCCGGCCGCACGAGCTGGACATCATCGCGGACGATACCAGCACCATCGGCGTGCCGGCCACGGTCAGCCGCATTCTCGACGTCGGCGCCGTCGCCCGCGTCGAGCTGAGCGCCCCGCCGCACGCCACCAATGGCTCTGGGAAGACCGCTGAGCCGCAGTACTTCGAGGTGGAATTATCCGCCGAGAAACTTTCCGAGCTTAATCTCGCCGCCGGCCAGCCAGTCCGCATCGTCAGTTCGCGGCTGCGGGTCTTCGAGCGAGGGGCGCAGACGTGAACTTTCAGCAGCTTCGCATCATTCGCGAAACCGTACGGCGCAAGTTCAATCTGACCGACGTCGCCAACGCGCTCTACACTTCGCAATCGGGCGTCAGCAAGCACATCAAGGATCTCGAGGACGAGCTCGGGATCGAGCTGTTCGTGCGCCGCGGCAAGCGGCTTCTTGGGCTGACCGAGCCCGGCAAGGAGCTGGTCGGTATTGTCGAGCGCATGCTGCTCGACGCCAAGAACATCAAGCAGCTTGCCGAGCAATTCGCCTTGAGCGACCAGGGCGAGCTGACGGTGGCGACGACGCACACGCAGGCGCGCTATGCGCTCCCCGAGGTGGTCGTCAAGTTCAAGAAGCTGTTCCCGAAGGTGCATCTCGTGCTGCACCAGGCGAGCCCGAAGGAGATCCTCGCCATGCTGCTCGACGGCAGCGCCGACATCGGCGTTGCCACCGAAGCGCTGGAGGAGAACCCCGACGTCGTGGCGTTCCCGTATTACTCATGGGATCACGCCGTCATCGTCCCCGCCGGCCACGAGCTCGAGAACATCGACCCGCTGACGCTGGACGCCATCGCCGAGCATCCGATCATCACCTACGATCCCGGCTTCACCGGCCGGTCGCGCATCGACCAGGCCTTCGCCAAGGCTTCGCTGGTGCCGGACATCATCATGACGGCGCTCGACGCCGATGTGATCAAGACGTACGTCGAAGCGGGATTGGGCATCGGCATCATCGCCTCGGTGGCCTATGACGCAAAGCGCGACACCGGGCTCAAGCTGTTGCCGGCGAGGGGCCTCTTCGCCCGCAACACCTCGCGCATCGCTGTGCGCCAGGGGCGGTATTTGCGCGGCTACGCCTATCGCTTCATCGAGTTGTGCTCGGGCGACCTCACCGAATCTGTCGTGCGCTCGAGCATTGCGCCCAAGAGCGAGGCTGAGGTTGCCGACTAGGCGCGGCGACGCGGGCGCCGCTTCGGCATGGCGAGCTCGATCCACACCGGCGCGTGATCGCTGGCGCCTTGCCTGCCTCGCACGGCGCGGTCGACGCCGGCCGCTTCGAGCCGCGGCGCCAACGACGGGCTGAGCAGCAGATGATCGATGCGCAGCCCCGCGTTGCGTTCCCAGCGGTGGCGCAGGTAATGCCAGAACGTGTAAATGCGTTCGTCAGGGTGTAATTCGCGCAGCGCATCTGTCCATCCCTGTTTGATGAGTCGCGCGTAGGCCGAGCGGCTCTGCGGCTGGATGAGGGCGTCGTCGTCCCACGAGGTGGTCGGATAGATGTCGAATTCTGTCGGCGCGACGTTGTAGTCGCCCGCCAACACGACAGGCACCTCCGCGCGCAACAGCGCGCGCGCATGCGCAGTGAGGCGCTTGAACCAGGCGAGCTTGTAGTCGAACTTCGGCCCCGGCTGCCGGTTGCCATTGGGTAGGTAGATGCAGCCGACGAGAATGCCGTCGATGGCGGCTTCGATGTAGCGCGCCTGCACATCGTCCGGGTCGCCCGGCAAGGATGTGCGCGTGACGACCGGCTCGGCGCCCTGCGATAGGATGGCGA
>DATBSP010000024.1:0-6100 GCA_036559705.1 Hyphomicrobium sp. | reverse complement strand
GCCACTGGCCGACGCAACGCAAACTGAGCCGCACGCCAAAGCCCGGCCGGCTGATAAGTCCCAGCACCCCGGGGCAGTGCGGGTCGTCGCGCCAGCACGGCTGCACCTCGGCTTCCTCGATTTGAACGGCAGCTTGGGACGGCTATTCGGCAGCATCGGCCTCGCCATCGACACGCCGCGCACTGAACTGGTTCTGAAGCGCGCCCGCGCCTTCAAGGGCGAAGGCCCCGACCATCACCGCGCCATCGACGTGCTGCGCCGCTTTGCCGAGGTGTTCTCGCTCGACACCGCCTACGACGTGAAGATCACCTCGGCCATCCCCTCCCATGCCGGCCTCGGCTCGGGGACGCAGCTGGCCCTCGCCGCCGGCGCCGCCTTGATGGAGCTTGAGGGCTTGGCCTACAGCCCCGCGCGGCTCGGCGAGATCGTCGATCGAGGTGCACGCTCGGCCATCGGCATGGCGGCGTTCGAACAAGGCGGCTTCATCGTCGACGGCGGCCGCGGCGCCATCGATCGCGCCCCGCCGATCCTGGTGCGAACAGATTTTCCGGAAGCCTGGCGGGCGCTGCTCGTCATGGATGCGCACACTGCCGGCGTTCACGGGGAGGACGAAGCCAAGGCCTTCGCCGCACTCCCGCCGCTCCCCGATGCTGCAGCCGCGATTATTTGCCGCCTGGTTCTAATGCAGCTTGTGCCCGGCTTGATGGAGGCGGACATCGAAGCGTTCGGCCGTGCGCTGACTGACATTCAAGCCATCGTCGGCGGCCATTTCGCAGCCGCACAAAGCGGCAGTCCGTGGACCAGCCCCGCTGTTGGGCGCGTCATTGAAGCGCTTCGCGATGGCGGCGCTTATGGGATAGGGCAGAGCTCGTGGGGGCCGACCGGGTTCGCCTTCGCCCCTTCGAGGGAAATTGCCGACCGCCTCTATGATTCCTCGATCGGACTCGCTAGAGCCGAGGGTCTTGAGATCCTCCTCGCCGCGGGGCGCAACAGGGGCGCCAGTATCGAACGGATCGCGAGCACATAATCAAAAACCAAAATCAAAAGCCGAGGAAACCGACAAAATGAGCGACGCCACTCCGATCTTGCACATGCTCTCGCCGCAAAAGCATATGTCACCCTTCGACGTGAACATGGCAGCGGATGCCGGTTGGAAGGTAATCGTCCCCTACATCAACGTGACGCTTGAGGAGGTAACGGCGCTGACGCAGGACGCCATCTTCTCGCGTCCCCCGAACTTTGGCGTGCGCACCGGCCTCTTTATCGGCGGCAAGGACGCGATCCTGGCGCTCGACATGATGGACGCCGCGCAGAAGGCGCTGGTGCCGCCCTTCGGTCTTTCCACCTTCGCGGACCCGGCCGGCTCGTTCACCACTGCGGCGGCGATGGTCGCCTGCGTCGAGCGCGTGCTGCGCAACAAATTCAACAAGGGCTGGAAAGGCACGCGCGTCGCCGTATTCGGCGCCACCGGGGTCGTCGGCTTCGCCTCTTCCATCATTACTGCGCTCGAGGGCGCACAGGTCACTCTCGTCGCCCACCGCGGTGTCGATCGCGTCATCAAGTCGGCTGAAGTGTCGAAGCAGCGCTTCGGTGTCGACCTCATCGCCAAGTCCGGCGAGACCGAGGAATTGAAGAGAGCGATCATCGCCGATGCCGAAGTGATCTTCGCCGCGGCCGCCGCCGGCGTGCGCGTCATCAGTGCGGCAGACAAAGCCCTAGCCAAGAACCTGCTCGTCGTAGCCGACGTTAATGCCGTGCCGCCCCCGGGCGTCGAGGGCATGGAGCTGTTCATGGACGGGGCGGCACTGCCGGGCTGCAACGCCCTCGGCGTCGGGCCGTTGGCCATCGGCGACGTCAAGTACAAAACCGAATCCGGCCTGTTCAAGCGCATGCTTACCTCCGACAAGCCGGTTCACTACGACTTCCGCGCCGCCTTCGAGCTAGCGCGGACGCTGACCACTTGATGGCCGAGACGGTCCTCATTGCAGCGCTGTCCGGGCGGGGGCTCGCCGCTTTCGCCCGGCGCGCAGGATATCTGCCGCTGGTGGCTGATGCGTTCGGTGACGACGACACGGCCGAGCACGCCGCCGCCACGCGCTGCGTTACGGACGCGGCACGCATCGGTTTTCGCGCCAAGCCGCTTTTTGCCGCGCTCGCCGAACTAGCAGCGTCGGCTCCCGCTCCGCCGATAGGCCTCGTCCTCGGCTCTGGCTTCGAGGATCGCCCCAAGCTCATCGCCGCGCTGTCGCGGCGTTATCGGCTCATCGGCAATAACGCCGAGACTATAGCCCGCGCCAAGAGCCCCACCGGGCTCTGCTCCCTGCTCGATACGCTGGGCATCGCCCACCCGGACACGCAGCTTGCCCCCCCAGACGATGCGCGTGGCTGGCTGTCGAAGCGCATCGGCGGCAGTGGCGGCACGCATATCATTGCCGCGGGCGCATATGAGCGCGGCACGCGACGCTACTTCCAGCGCCACCTCGACGGCGAGCCGTTCTCGGTACTTGCCATCGCCGCCTGCGGCGGCGTGCAGATCGTCGGGCTCACCCGACAGTGGACCGTAGGCAGCGGCCCGCGCCCTTACCGCTACGGCGGGGCTGTCGGCCCCGTCGAACTGCCACCCGCCACCGACGCCGCCATGCGCTCGGCCGTGGAGCGTATCTGCGCCGCCCTCGATCTCGTCGGCCTCGTCGCTTTCGACTTCCTGCTCGCGGGAGGCACCCCGCACCTGGTGGACGTCAACCCGCGTCCCAGCGCCACGCTCGACGTGTTCGACGATAGGAGCGGCGCGCTGTTCGAAGCCCACCTCGCCGCCTGCGCCGGACGCACCCCGCGGCTGCCGGCGACGCCGGGGCCTCGCGCAGCGGCAGTGCTTTACGCCGACCCCGGCCCGCTAACCATCGGAACCTTCCTCTGGCCCGAGTGGACCGCCGACCGGCCCACCCCCGCCGCCCACATACCGCGCTGGCGCCCCATCGCCACGGTCATGGCCGCCGCGGAAACGCCGGAGATCGCCTTCGATAGCTGCCGCCGCCGCTTGGACGAACTGGCGGAGATGCTGTATGCACAGGCGCCAGACAGGGAGCGCAACAACAATGCAGAAGTACACCGGCCTCGCCCCGAGCGTCTCGGCGCGCGCAGCGAAGCTCGTTGACAGCATCGCTGCCGACGCCAGCGCCCTGCGCTGTGCGGTGACCACCGGCGGAGCGGGCGAGCGCCTGATCGACCTCGGCGCCAATGTGCCGGGCGGCATCGAAGCCGGCCGCCGTCTCGCCGAGGTCTGCATGGGCGGCCTTGGCACCGTCACGCTGCAGATGTCTTCCGGCCTGAAGCGCTGGCCGCTTGGCGTCACCGTGCACGCCTCCAACCCCGTTATCGCCTGCCTTGGTAGCCAGTATGCCGGCTGGTCGATCTCCGAGCAGGAAAGCGGCTTCTTCGCGCTTGGTTCGGGCCCTGCTCGCGCCCTGTCGCGCGTCGAGCCGCTCTACAAAGACCTCGGCTACGTCGACCATTTCACCAAGGCTTCGCTGGTCATCGAAGGCGACAAGGCCCCGCCCACCTCGGTCGCCCGCTCGATCGCCGCCGCGTGCGGCGTGCAACCCGCCGACCTCACCATTCTCTACGCGCCGACGGGCGGCCTCGCCGGCACCGTGCAGATTGCCGCCCGTGTGCTCGAGGTCGCCCTGCACAAGGCGCATGAGCTGCACTTCCCGCTCGAGCACATCGAGGACGGGATCGGCACCGCCCCGATTGCTCCGCCGATCCCGGATTTCATCCGTGCCATGGGCCGCACCAATGACGCCATCATCTACGGCGGCCGCGTTCAGCTGTTCGTGCGCGGCGCCGACGAGCCGGCGCAGAAGTTGGCGCAGCAGCTGCCAAGCTCGACCTGCTCGGCTTACGGACTGCCCTTCGCCGAGATTTTCGCCGCGGCGGGCGGCGACTTCTACAAAATCGATCCCATGCTGTTCAGCCCCGCCGAGGTGATAGTTTCCAATCTCGATACCGGCTCATCTTTCCATGCGGGCGAACTTGCTCCAGACGTCGTCGACAAAAGTTTCCGCTGAAGCCATCGCCAGCGGGCTGCGTATTGCGCTCTTCCTCGAGGAGGAAAGCGGCAACTGGCACGTGCGTCGGCTTGCCGAAGCTTTGCGCGCGCGCGGCGCCTACGTCGTCGTCAGCTCGCTGCCGCGCTGCGCCTTCGACACGCAGCTTGAAAGCGGTATCGACATTCCCGGCTTCGACGGCGAGCTCCCCGACGCGGTGTTCGTGCGCTCGATCTCGCAGGGCACTTTGGAGCAGATCACCTTCCGCCTCGGCATCCTGCATGCCCTGCGCGAAAGCGGCGTGCGGGTGTGGAACGATGCGCGCGCCATCGAGCGCTGCGTCGACAAGTCGGCGACAACGTTCCTGCTGCACAAGGCCGGCATCCCGACGCCACGCACGCGCACCATGGAAACCAAGCCGCCGGCCGATACGTATGTGCAGGCCGCCGGCAGGCCGCTGATCTACAAGCCGCTGTTCGGCTCGCAGGGCAAAGGCCTACTACGCATTGATGGAACGGCCGAGCTTCCCACTCCCGAAGCCGCCGACCACATCTATTACCTGCAGGATTTTGTGTCGCCGGCCGGCACTAGCTTCGAGGATTGGCGCGTCATCGCCACGCGCAACAGGATCGTCGCTGCCATGACGCGCCGGGCCGACAACTGGATCACCAACGTGCACCAGGGCGGTGAGCCGAGTGCCCACGAGCCGAGCGAGGAGATGGCGTTGCTGGCTTCCGGCGCGTTGGCAGCCGTTGGCGCCGACTACGCCGGCGTCGATCTCATCCGCACACCCGACGGGCGGCTGCTCGTGCTCGAAGTGAATAGCAACCCGTCATGGCGCGGCCTGCAAAGCGTCGCCGACATCGACATCGCCCAGGCGATCGCCGAGGACTTCCTCCTCGCCGTCGTCGAGCATCAGTGGCGTGAGGCAAGTCCCGCACCATGTCCGGCCTGAGCGATGCGCAAATCGGCGATCTGTTCCTCGCCGCCTGCCGCGCCGAGCTCAACGCCATCAAACCGGGCAACGTTCACGTCCACGCCGGCGGGCACGGCATGCAGGTGACGCAGTTCGAGGCCAGCGCCGCCGCGGCGGCTCCGTTCCTGGCGGCAAGCGGCGAGAAAGTTGGCACGCGCATTCTGCGTGCAGTCGAAGCCTCATTCGCCGCCGCCGGCTGCAATACCAATCTCGGCATCCTGCTGCTGTGCGCGCCTCTCGCCGCGGCGGCCGAACTGCCGGGCGATGCCGATCTACGCGACAAGTTGCGAGAGGTACTGAACAGTTTCGACGACGAGGATGCCGCCGCGGTGTTCGCCGCCATCCGCCTGGCCAACCCCGGCGGCCTCGGTTCGGTCCCCGAGCAGGATGTCGCCGATGCGCCGACCGTTGGGTTGCTCGAGGCTATGGGCCTCGCCGCCAGCCGCGATCGCATCGCCGCGGCTTACGTGACCGATTACGTCGAGATCTTCGAGTTCGGGTTACGCGTGCTAGCCAATGCGCGCGGGTTTACGGACGATCAGAGCCTCGCCATCACCACGCTGCACATGGCCTACCTTGCATATTTCCCGGACAGTCACGTTGTCCGCAAGTACGGTCCTGCCGCCGCGGAGACGGTGCGCGAGGAGGCGCGCGCACTTGTTCACCTATGGCAACCTGTGGCGCGCCGCAACACGCTGGCCAAACTGCTCGATTTCGATGCAGAGCTGAAGCGCCGCAACGTTAACCCCGGAACTACGGCGGACCTCGTTGTAGCCACCGTTTTTGTCGCCTGCATGTGCGACGCAATGGGCCCTCAGGGCCCCCCTTAGCCCCTTGTCTCCGAAGGGTGCCTTGCGTTATCTAGTGGCGGTGCTTAAGGCGCGCCGCTATCCAGCCAACCGGTTCGGGGACATCGTCGCCGGACGCAGATAACAAAGGATAGCTTTTCGGAATTGGGCAGAACCGGTGCGCTCGGCCTCGGCGGGGTGGCGTTGGTGCTCGTGGTGTTTAATAGCTTGGGAGAAACCCCGAATGGCCAAGATCAACAAGGTACTACTCGGCGAGTCGCTCGTCGGTG
>DATBSP010000023.1:0-8869 GCA_036559705.1 Hyphomicrobium sp. | reverse complement strand
GCAGCACCAGCTCTTCGCGTCGCTTGCGCAGCTTCAGCTCGATGGGTGTGCCGAAGTACTGACCCTCGTCGTACACCTCCTGCAGCAGCTCGCGCAGGTTGGTCGGCGCTGATTCTTCGCCGCCGTCACCCTTGGCGAAGGCGAGATAGTCCTCGAGCATGTCCTGCATTTCGCGCACATCCGCCTGCAGCGACTGCGCCTCGGGCGTGTCGCCGAGTAGCGCCAGCTCCAGCTTGAAGCGCGTGAGAATTGTGCGCAGGTCGTGGCTGACCCCGGCGAGCATGGTCGTGCGCTGCTCGACATGCGTCATGATGCGGTCGCGCATCTCGAGGAAGGCGGTTGCCGCCTGGCGAACCTCGCGAGCGCCGCGCGGGCGGAAATCGTCCGGCACCTTGCGGCCCTTGCCGAACGCGTCGGCGGCCTCGGCAAGCCGCAAGATCGGGCGGATCTGATTGCGCAGGAAGAGAATGGCGACAGTGAGCAGGATCACCGACGAGCCGATCATCCACAACAGGAAGATGTGCGAGTTGGACGCATACGTCTGCGAGCGCGTGGCGACGAAGCGCAGGATGGCGTTCTCCAGCTTCACGCGAATTTCGACGTGCCGCGACTGGCCGACGGTGTCGATCCAGAACGGCCGCTGCACCTGCCGGCGTATCTCGTCCGACAGCGCGCGGTCGAGCAGGGCGAAGAACGGCTTGGGCCGGGGCGCCGGCAAGTCGGCGGGCGGCAGCACCTGCATCGACAGATTGAGCCGATCGCGCGCCATCTCGATGAGCTGGCTGTACTCGTCCTTCTTCGGATACTCCTCGTAGATGTCGATGACGGCGGCGATGTCGCGTGCGGTGGCTTCCGAAAGTCGCCGCGTCACCGCCTGCCAGTGGCGCTCCATGAACACGAAGGCAACGACGCCCTCGAGCACGACGATAGGCGCGATGATGATGATGAGCGCGCGCGCATAAATGCCTTTCGGCAGAATGTCTGCCAGCCAGCCGCCCATGATCTGCATGTTGCGGTTATGCGTCTTGGCAAACCACTTGCAGAAGGCAAGGAACCAGGGCGGCGACGGCGGCAGGCCTTGCCAGAGTTCGTGCAGCGGCGCAGGGACGCGGAAGTCGCTGCGACGCGGCACCCGCAGGTCACGCCAGTGCGGCAGCCGCACGAGACGCACACGTCGCCACAGTGCGTGCCATAACGGAAACGAACGGCGCTCTGGTCCGTCGTCTCTGGCGAGCATCAACCGACCTCAGGATCCGGCGGACTAGTGCGATGATCGAGAAATTCGCAATCGTCAGCGGCGGGGTACTGAGCGAATTTCTCGATCTGAATCGCACTAGCGAGCTTATGATTCTAGTGTCCCTTATGATTTCGAAGTTCGCTCGAAGACTAGCAGCGACTCTGGCGAACTTCGAAATCGGGACACTAGTCCGAGTAGAGGATATACCCTTTACCGCGCACTGTCTGGAGGTACACAGGATTGGAGGGGTCGGTCTCGATTTTCCGGCGGAGACGGTTGATTTGCACGTCGATGGCGCGGTCGCTGCCGGTTGAATCTTCCGGCGACAGCTCGTGCCGTGGGATCGGCATGCCAATGCGCTGGGCGAACATGCGCAGCAGGTCGCGCTCGCGTTCGGTCAGCTTGATGGTCTCGTCGTGGTGCTTCAGTTCGCCGCGCGAGACGTGGAACACATGGTTGCCCATGCGGACTTCTTCGCTGGGTCCGGAGGCGCCGGACGCGCGGCGCAAAATGTTGCGTAGACGAAGCAGCAATTCGCGTGGCTCGAACGGCTTCGGGAGATAATCGTCGACGCCGGCCTCGAGGCCTTCGATGCGGTGCTCGGGATCGGAGCGCGCCGTGAGCATGCAGATGGGAATGGAACGCGTGGCTTTGAGCTCGCGTGCGAGGTCAAGACCGTTTTCGCCCGGCATCATCACGTCGAGCAGCACGGCGTCGAACTCCAGCCCGCGCATGCCGGCGCGCGCGCTGGCGACATCCTGCGCCGTCGTCACACGGAAGCCCTGCTCGGATAGATAGCGGCCGAGGAGGTCGCGAATCTTCTGATCATCGTCGACAATGAGCACGTGCGGAGCGTTGTCGGGAAGCGGCGCGCTCGCGACTTTGGCTGCTCTCATGTTCGCCCCTCGACTAGAAGTGCCCGCTTAGATGCGCGTACCGGTTGTAAGCTTTACCAGCGCCTCCACGCGCGGGCGATCCGACTCCGTAATCATGGCAAAAAGGAAGCGGCGTGCAAACTCCGCGGCGCCGGGGCCGACTTTGGCGAGCGCCGCCTCGATGTGCTGCATCTGCTGGGCGGTCAGCTTCTCCGACAGGCGGCTGCCCTTGGCGGTGACGAACAGGCGCCGCTCGCGCCGGTCGTCGTTTCCGGCGCGTTGCACAATGAAGCCTTTATCGATGAGCTGTTTCAGAACGCGGGCGAGGCTTTGTTTGGTGATTTTCAGGATGTCGAGGAGGTCGGCGACGCGCAGACCAGGGTTGCGATGCACGAAGTGCAGAACGCGATGATGGGCGCGCCCGAAGCCGTATTCTTCGAGCACCGCATCGGGGCCTCCGGTGAAGTCGCGGTAGGCGAAAAACAACAGCTCGACACAAGCAACGAGCTCGTCGGGCGAGGCGTCTTGCTGAGGAGGTCGCGGGGCTCCGTTGGCACCGTTAGAAGTGCTATTGGAGCGTGACATGCGGCGGACCGCTACGCTGTCGGACGTTATGTCAGTCATGTTGACTTATTTGGCCCTGATTGTTAGTCATGGCAAGTCATTTTGCGCAAGCGATCGGCGCGTTCGCGCGAGTGGCAATAGCCGGAGCGAGGTGTGCGGGGGCAGGCTGATTCACCAGCAGCGGCACCGCAGCAGTCTCTTCACCGAGCCAGCCTTAAGTAGCGATCTTGGCGCGAAAGTCCACGGAGAGAGATACGCATGTCTGGGCCGGCCCCATTTCACGATCGTGACGGTCTTATCTGGCTCGACGGCAAGGTGGTCCCGTGGCGTGAAGCCAATATTCACATCCTGACGCATGCGCTGCACTACGGTAGTGGCGTGTTCGAGGGCCTGCGCGCCTACAATGGCGAAATTTTCAAGCTGAGCGAGCATTCGCAGCGCCTCATCGACAGCGCCGCCGCGCTCGACTTCGAGGTGCCGTACACGGCCGCCGAGATCGATCAGATCTGCCGCGACGTGGTTAAGGCGAACAAGCTCTCCGACTGCTACATCCGCCCGATCGCCTGGCGCGGCTCGGAGCAGATTGGCGTCTCGGCGCAGGCAACGAAAATTCATCTCGCAGTCGCAGCATGGGAGTGGGGCTCCTACTTCCCGATGGAGCAGCGTCTTAAGGGTATTCGTCTGACGATGGCGAAGTACCGGCGCCCGGATCCGCTGACGGCTCCCGCCAAGAGCAAGGCCGCCGGCCTCTACATGATCTGCACGGTCGAGAAGCACCGGGCGGAGAACGCCGGCTATGCCGACGCACTGATGCTCGACTGGCGCGGCCGCGTCGCCGAGTGCACCGGCGCCAACATCTTCCTCATCAAGGATGGTGTCATCCACACGCCCGATCCCGATTGCTTCCTCGACGGCATCACGCGCCGCACAGTGATCGAGCTGGCCAAGAAGCGCGGATATCAGGTGATCGAGCGCCCGATCATGCCGGAGGAGCTCAAGGACTTCTCGGAGGTATTCGTCACTGGCACCGCCGCCGAGGTGACTCCGGTTTCTGAGATCGGCGAGCACAAGTTCAAGCCGGGTCAGATCACTGAGAACCTGCTCAACGACTACATGGCCACCGTGCAGGAGCCGGCGCGCGAGGCGGCGGAGTAAATCCACAGGGGCTTTGTGGCCTACGGGCTGTCCGGCAGCCCGCCGCACAGGGTGCGCCTATGCAAGGCGTGGCCACAACGGCACACCTGTGTGCAGGTCGTGCACTAAGATTTCGCCATTTGATTGCAAGCGCGGCCTCCCTCCCACACAGTGTGGCGGGGTTGAGATGCATCGGGGCATAAAGATGCAGCGCTTGGTCTTATCAGTGATGGTGTTGGCCGCGGCGTTGGCCGTCGCGCCTGATTTCGCGCGTGCCCAGGAGGGTCCGGGCGGCCTCATCAACCCGGGGCGCGACTGCCAGACCATTCGCACCTGCAACTTCAGCAGGAGCGGCTCATACCGCGGCTGTCTGTCGAGCTATAGCTGCCGCGTCTGCCGCTTCGTGAGGGTCTCGTGCAAGGGTCTGCGCGGCGGGACCTGTCAGAAGCTGCGCTGCGGCTGGGGCGGCGTTAGCTAAATCCTCAGGGCTCTTCCAACTAGCTTCTGGAGAACAGCGCCTGGCCAACCAGGGCGAGGAACGCCGCGACCGCAGTGCCGAACGTCATGAGCGCGGCGGGGCTCGGCGCGTGACCGACGGCGGCGCCAATGCCGGCAACGACGGCCATCCAGAATAGCGCCGGAAACAATGAGACGATCAGCAGGCCGGCCCACTGGTGCGTGCCGTCATCGTTGGCGCGGGTGCGGGCGATGGCGGGCGCGTGGTTCGCGGCGAGCTGCATGGTGTCCAACTCCGAGCGTTCGGATTTGATACGCCGAGGCTAGGCAACGACCCTAAACGACACGCTAACACGCCGTAGCGGCGGAAAGTTGCGCGGTGATCTGTCGATCGCTCTGGCACAACGGCGCGACGCGGGCTATCGCGAACGGGCTATTTGGGCGGCGAGCGGCGGCGGCATATGAGAAGTTCCAGCGACATCGACGTCGTCATCATTGGTGCAGGGCACAATGGGCTCACCTGCGCCGCTTATCTGGCGGCGGCAGGGCTGGAGGTGGTCGTGCTCGAGCAGAACCACGTTGTCGGTGGCGCGGCGGTGACAGAGGAATTTCACCCCGGCTTCCGCAACTCGGTTGCCGCCTACTCAGTGAGCCTGCTCAATCCGAAGGTGATCGCCGATCTCGAGCTGGCCAAGCACGGCCTGCGGATCATCGAGCGGCCGGCGGCGAACTTCTGGCCGGTCGATGACACGCGCTATCTGTTGATGCGCGGCGGCCTCGCCGAGCGGCAGGCGGCAATCGCCCAGTTCTCGTTGCGTGATGCCGAGCGCCTGCCGGCCTACGATGCGATGCTCGAGCGCGCCGCCGGCGTCTTGCGCGATCTCGTGCTGACGACGCCCCCCAATGCCGGGGGCGGCCTCGCCGAGCTGATCAAGGGCGGCATGCTTGGGCGGCGCCTGGGGCGGCTCGGGGTCGATGAGAAGCGCACGCTGCTCGACCTGTTCACCCGCAGCGCCGCGGATTTTCTCGACGGCTGGTTCGAAAGCGACATCGTCAAGGGTGCCTTCGCCTTCGATGGCATCGTCGGCAACTACGCGGCTCCGTCGACCCCGGGAACGGCGTACGTGCTGCTGCACCATTGCTTCGGCGAAGTGAACGGCAAGCGCGGCGTCTGGGGACACGCCATCGGCGGCATGGGCGCCATCACGCGCGCCATGGCGTCGTCCGCCGCGCGGCGCGGCGTGCACATCCGCACCAGCGCCAAGGTGCGGGAGATCATGACCGCCGATGGGGCGGTGACGGGTGTCGTACTGACCAGCGGCGAGGAAATCTTCGCGCGCGCCGTGGCAGCCAATATCGGTCCAAAGTTGTTGTTCCGCGATCTCGTGCCGGAGAGCGCCGTCCCGCCGAAGACGCGCACGCTGTTTACCGGCATGAAGACGGGCTCGGGCACCTTCCGCATGAACGTGGCGCTGAGCGAATTGCCGGATTTCACCTGCCGTCCGGGCAAGGTTGCGCAGGACCATCACGGAGCCGGCATCGTCATCGGGCCGTCGCTCGGCTACCTGGAGCGCGCCTATCTCGATGCACGCATGGCGGGATGGTCGCGCGAGCCGGTGGTCGAGATGCTCATTCCTTCGACGCTCGATACAACGCTGGCGCCGCCGGGCAAGCATGTCGCCAGCTTATTCGTGCAGCACGTGGCGCCACATCTGCCCGCCGGGCGAAGCTGGGCCGACGTGCACGAGAAGGAGACGTTCGCCGATCTCGTCATCGATACGGTGACGCGCTATGCGCCAAATTTCGAACGGGCGGTGATTGCCGCACAGATCCTGTCGCCGCTCGATATCGAGCAGCGCTTTGGCATGGTCGACGGCGACATCTTCCACGGCGCCTTGTCGCTCGATCAGCTTTTTTCGGCGCGCCCGCGCCTCGGTTACGCCGACTACCGCATGCCGCTCGGCGGGCTCTACTTGTGCGGGTCTGGCGCGCATCCAGGCGGCGGCGTCACCGGCGCACCGGGGCACAACGCGGCGCGCGAGATCATCCGCGACTTCAAGGGTTGGCGGAGGCGCGGGCCGTTCGGTGTGCCGCGCAACTAGTCGACGATCGCCCTCTCGCGGTTCTTCGCCTTGTCGAGGTTCTGTGCCGTTTCGGTGCCCTTCATCTTGCCGATGCGCGCCGAGTTGAGATCGGCGCCGTCGAAGTTGGCACCCGCAACGTTGGCGTCCGTCAGGTCGGCTGCGGCAAACTCGGCCTTACGCAGGTTGGCGCCCGTAAGGTCGGCACCCCGCAGCGAGGCGAATTCCATGAAGACGCGCTGCATGTTGGCGCCCTTGAACGACGAGCCGTCGAGCTTGGCGCCTTTGAAGGCGCCGCGCATGAGGCCCATCGACTGGTTCTTCTCGTCGGCAGAGAGATCGGCGCCGTCGAACTTGGCCTTGGTGGCGCTGGCATTGGTGAAGTCGGCAGCGACGTGCGCGCCGGTGAAATCCGCGCCATCGAGCTTGCCGCCACCAAACTGCGTGGCGAACAGGCTCGCGTTCTTGAGATTGGCGCCGGAGAGATCGGACTTCAGCGCCCACGCCTGATCGAGGACCACACCCTCGAGGTTGGCGTTGGCCAGCTTGGTGTTGTTCAGCCGTGCGGCTTGGAGCTTGGTGCGGCGCAGATCCATGCCGGAGAGATCGAGGCCGTTGAGGCTTCTCCCGGTGAGGTCGAGGACCGCGCCCGGCGCCAGGCCGGCGATGCCTGCTTCCAGATCCGCACGGCTCATCTCGGCCTTGGTGAAGCTGTCGGACTCGACATCGAGGCCCATCATGTTTTGAGCCTGCACGGCGGCCGTCATGATGATGGTAAAGAGCACCGCGAGACGTGCTAACGGGAGCATGGGCCTTCCTCCATTTTCTGGTTGTTCGGGGGTGGCACGTGGTCCGTTACGCCAGACATCGAATTCTCCCGCAGTTGGAGCGCTATGCACTTCGGAGCAGTGATACCTGTTTTGCGCACGTTCGACATCGCCAAGGCGCGCGAGTTCTACTTGGGCTTCCTTGGCTTCGAGGTCGACTTCGAGCAGATAGCTTCGCGAATCGGCTGGTATTCTTCGAGCCACTCGCCGACGCTTAGGTATGCCGCATGGCTACGGTGCGCATCACAGAATCCGTGACCCTCGAAGAGGCCGAACTCGAGGAGCGCTTCGTGCGCTCGTCGGGCCCCGGGGGGCAGAACGTCAATAAGGTGTCGACGGCTGTGGAGCTGCGTTTTGACGTACGCTCTTCGCCGTCGCTGCCGGGCGAGGTACGCGTGCGCCTCGAGCGTCTTGCCGGGCGGCGGCTGACCGACGAAGGCGTGCTTGTTATCCAGGCGCAAAGCCACCGCACGCAGGAGCGCAACCGCGAGGATGCACGGGAGCGCCTGTTCGAGCTGATCCGCCAGGCGTGCGTCGTGCCGAAGCGGCGCATCAAGACGAAGGCGCCGCGCGCCTCGAAAGAACGCCGGCGCGAATCGAAGGCAAAGCGCAGCCACGTGAAAAAGTTGCGCGGCGCCAAGCCCGATTTCAGTTGAGGCCTATAGCGCCGCGGCGGCGTCGCCCCAGGACTTGGGTCTGGCCAGTTGGCAAGCGCCAAAGTGCTATAATCTTCGGGGGGTCGACGAAAATCAGGTTGCAGTCATCCCGTGCAATAACCGCTTTGCGTAGCAGCGGCATCGTGCAGGTTGATCGCCACGGTTTTCGCGTTATTGGTCGGCTACGCTGGATTCGTGCGGGATACACAAACGACGATCAGAAGGGGCGAGACGGATGGGAAATCTTGGGAAGTTGTGCCTCGCGGCGGCGGGCTTGGTGGTGAGCGCCGGCGCCTGGGCCGGTGAAAGCCCCCTCGGCGTGTGGATCGATCATACCGGGCGTGGCGCGGTGGAGATCACCAACTGCGGCGATGCCCTGTGCGGCAAGGTCGTTTGGGTGGCGGACCAGGCCAACGCCAATGGGTGCGGCCTGCAGATCCTTGGTGACGTCAAGCCGATGGGCGACGGCACCTTCGACGAAGGCTGGATCTACGACCCAGACAAGGACGCCAAGTACGACGTCGAACTGGTCCCTCAAGGCGACAAGCTGAAGGTCGTCGGCTATGCCGGCGTGAAGCTGTTCAGCCAGACCTTCACGTGGACGCGCGCGAAGGAAGAATTAGCACGTTGCCCCTCGTGAGCGCACGGCCATCAACCGGTAGTTGCCGCTGCGTTCGCCGCCGTCGCCTCGACGGCCGCGATGATCGGATGACGCGCGCGTTTCAAGCGCTGCACCTCCTCGAGCCCCCACCAATAGGCGTTGCGCACCAGCTCGGCATGCCGGTGCCAATCGAGGATGCCCATATTCGTGGGTATGGGCGGCACCAGGAGCACGTCGTCCGGTTTCAACTGCCGGGCGAAGTCATCACGGCCGGCCATCAATGAGCGCATTAGCACGGTGGTGAGCCCCGGCGCGGCGGGCAGCTTGCTGCGCGTTAGCGGGTTGATGCTCATGCGGATCAGCTCGGCGCGCGAGGGAAGCGTCTCGTATTTGACGTCGAAGCGTTCAAGCTCGGGGATATCGAAGCTGACGACGACG
>DATBSP010000022.1:0-48499 GCA_036559705.1 Hyphomicrobium sp. | reverse complement strand
CTTCAAGAGCGCGCTACCGCTGGCAAACGACTCTTGCAGCAACCCGATAAGGCCACTTGGATCGGCGGCAGTTACGGCCATGCCCGACAGCACGACGCTCTGCACGATCTTGCTCCATTCTTCAGGAGTAAAGTTCTGTTTATTCGCCACGGCATCCTCCTTTGTGGATGGGGCGCTCTACAGCCGACAGGGTCCAACCGAGAGGAATTGGCGGCAGCCTAACTGGCCAAGCTCGAGGAGCGCCCCGGTTAATGTCCAGCAGCAGTTCTAGCGGGCGCTGCCGCGTCTCGGAGGTTCGAAAAAGCTCGCGCGCATGTTGATTGGGGCAGCAGGCGCTCGCAATCCCCCCATATGGGGGATGAGTAGGAGCGTTAACAATAACTTCCGCTGGCGTGTCGGTGCTGTGAGATGTGCCGGCCGCGATCAATCCATGCAATTTGAGCGGCCTTGCAAACAGTTTCGGAGGACAGAGGCGATATCCTCCGTTCGATGAATTTTGGCATACCGATGTTTGTCGTGAGTGGCTTCACACTCGCCGTGGCCGGCGGGTTGTTGTTCCTATCATGGTCGCAGCATCGCAACTCTACAGCACTCGCTCTGTGGGGCGTGGCTTTCGCCATGGGCGCGGTCGCCACGCTCCTCATTGCCGAGCGCCATCGCATCCCGGACATCTGGTCGATCGTAGTGGCCAACACGGTGGTGGCCGCCGCTTATGGCATCATGTGGAACGGCGCACGCAGTTTCGAAGGCCGTTCCCCGTCTGTCGTCGCCTGGGCGATTGGCGCCGTTGCCTGGCTGACGGCGTGCGCTTTTCCACCCTTCTATGCGACGCCAACCGCACGTGCTGTTTTGATGGTAGGCATCGGCATGACCTACACGCTGCTGACGGTGTGTGAGTTTTGGCACGCGCGCAGCGATGGATTGATCTCCCGCTGGCCCGTCATCATCCTGCTGACACTTCACGCAGCCGCATTGCCGACGCGCATCCCGCTGGTTTCCTCCCTGACCGGAACAGAACCCGCGCATGCGAATCTGCTGACCTTTGTCGTCTTTGAAATAGTTCTTCTCAGCATGGCTGGGGCCTATCTTTTTGCGAGCCTGGTCAAGGAGAGGATCGCTTCAGTTTTTAGGCAGGCGGCGTCAGTTGATCCGCTCACCGGCGTCGCCAACAGGCGCGCCTTTCTTGAGAACGGGAAGCGGATGGTTCAGCGGGCCAGCATCCAACGCCAGCCGATCGCCCTCCTTCTTTTCGATCTCGATCGCTTCAAGACGATCAACGACGCGCACGGGCACGCGGCAGGTGACGCGGTGCTCATGGGTTTTTGTGAAATCGCCACCGCGCAATTGCGACCGCGGGATCTGTTCGCCCGCTTAGGTGGAGAAGAATTTGCCTGCTTGCTTCCGGATGCGACGGCGGCAAACGCGGCAGCGGTCGGCGAACGGGTGCGCCAGGCATTTGCCGCCGCGGTATATACCTCAGGCGATAAAGCCTTTGGGGTTACGGTCAGCGTCGGCTTGGCCACCGCTGCCGCCGAGCGGTGCGACCTGCCATCCTTGCTCGTAAGCGCGGATCGTGCCCTCTATCGCGCCAAGGCGGCGGGCAGGGATAGGATTGTTGCCGAAGAGCAAGCCGCCTTGGACCCGAGGGAGCGGATCGGTAAGCGGGCTTTCGTGACCTAGCGAGACAACCCATAGACCGCGTGAGGATAATTGCCGGTTCGCGTGCCATACGATCGTTCTAGTCAGCTAACGTTGAGCTGACACGGCAACGGCTTCGAGCTGGGCCTCCCCATTGCCTCAACCGCGGGCAGAGCGCCGCAACGGTTACCTGGAACCAAATCCGCTGCAAGTTGTTGCCGCAACGGGGACCCCAACTGCCCGGAAGTGGAGAACAACAATGAAGCTCGCACCGATTTTTGCTGCCGCCGTCGCTGCTCTCGTCATTGCCGCCGCGATCAGCACTCCCGCTGCCGCCTGCAAATGGAAGAAGACCGGCTATCACGGCTACAGAACCGCCGAGGTTAGCGGCGAGGTGCGTGGCTGGAAGCACCGCAAGCACTGGAAGCACCACAAGCGTTGGAAGGACGGCTGACGCCGATTGGAGGGGGCTGCGGCCCCCTCTTTCAATTTCCGAGAAGCACGGCGCGCACGAAGTCGCGGTAGAGCATATCTGCCGCGGCAGTCGCGTCTTTGTCCTTCAGCACCTTCGACAAGATGATGCCGCCGTCGGCGACCGGCCGAGAGCATGTCGGCAAGATCGTCGAGGCCGGCGGCAATGCGCGGCGGATAGCGCATCGCCTGCATCGGTTCCGCCTGCCTCCACGTCGCCACAGGGCGAAGCCGATAGATATCGGCGGAGCCGACAGCGGTGCTAAAAGCGTCAAGAATCGCGAATACCAGTGCGCGAAATGGAGGCAGACATGGAACGCACGTGGAGCTGCTTGGACTGCCGGTTCGAGAATGCGGAGCCCATATGCTTCACCGCTGGCGGCACGTTCGATCCGCAGCGCCTCGCCCGGGCTTTCCTGAAGATCAAGACGACAAGTGTGACCCGCGACGAGGTCGGAGATGACTCGTCACACGCCTTCGACTGCATCGACGAAATGGTGCAGGAGGCCCCGGGCATGGCGGTCGTTTTTCTGCTTGCGGCGCTCGACGTGTGCGAGACCGTCGAGCAGGTGGCGGTGCTCGGCGCGGGTCCGCTCGAGAACCTGCTCAAGGCGCACGGCATCGTCGTCATTGGGGACTTGGAGCGCGAGGCGCGCAAGCACGCCAAGGTTCGCTACCTCCTCTCCTCGACGTGGGGCCAGAGCAATATCGACCCAGGCGTATGGGATCGCCTGGTGATTGCCGTGGCGCCGGGACTGGTGATGGACGGCGATGGACGCACGCCGGGCGTCGGCCTGTACGACAAGATCCTCGATGCGGCCGGGGTCGCCGCGCTGCTGTCGAAACCGATGACCTGAGCTTGCGCACGCCGCGGATGTCGCTAAGACGCAAGCCGTGAGCAGCGATCCCCCAGCACCCGCACCCGCCCCGGCGATCTACGTCGACGCCGACGCGTGCCCCGTGAAGGATGAAGCCGTGCGCGTCGCCGAGCGGCACGGCTTCGTCATCCACTTCGTGTCGAACTCGTTCATGCGACTGCCCGAAGGGCCGCTCATCCGCCGCATGGTTGTGGCGGAAGGCGCCGACGCCGCCGACGACTGGATCGTCGAGCACCTTGCGGCCGGCGACATCGTCGTCACCGCCGACATACCGCTCGCCGCGCGCAGCCTGAAAAAGAGCGCCCAGGTGATCGGCCCGACCGGCAAGCCGTTCACGGAAGCGGGCATCGGCATGGCGCTGGCCATGCGCGAATTGTCGGCGCACCTGCGTGAGACAGGCGAGAGCAAGGGCTACAACGCCAGCTTTTCGAAGCAGGACCGCTCGCGCTTCCTCGAGGCGTTGGAACTCGCCGTGCGGCGAGCGCGCGCCTAGTCGCCCGCGAAGACGGGGGATGAGGAAGGCATTTTAGGAATACTAAGTCTTCGACCCGATGGCGAGGCGTGCAGCGCCGAGGATGGCGCCGGGATTTTTCGGTGTCCCCGCCTGCAGCAGCACGACGATGCCGTCGAAATCTTTGTATCGATCGGACTGAATGGTGCGCGTGATGGCGCTGCCGCTCCACTCGCCGATGGGCACGATGTCGCGCACGATGTTGGTGTAGGTCACCTTCTCGCGCGCGTTCTCGCCGCGGCCGATGGCGACGTCGCGCGATGCGAGGTACGGCAACAGCACGATCGTTGCATTCGTCGCCCCACCAGTTGCCGCCGCGCCGACCGATATGGCGATGTCAGCGCCGGTTCGCTGCGCGCTCATCGGGACACCCAGGCGCGGCGTGGTCTCGGCAGCGGCGTCAATCGCTTGGCGGCTGGCGCCGTTCGCGTGTTCGCTACCGTTGACGACCGCCTGCGGCGTGTAGACTTGCTTGTCGCCGCGACCCATTGCGTAAGCGTACTGGCGCTCGGTGAAGGCGTGTTTGGCGAACGTGTCCTTCCAGCCGAGGCGGTCCCAGTAGTCGACGGGCAGCGACAAGACGATGAACTGCGGATCGTGTGCAAGCTTGGCAAGCAGCTTGTCGGCCGGCGGACAGGACGAGCAACCCTGGCTGGTGAACAGCTCGACGACGGTGCGCGGGCCGGCCTCGGCTGCTCCCGCTGCCGCGGTCATCGCTGCGACGAGGCATACATATCCTATCCCGCGCATCACAAGCTCCGGTCATCCGTTGCTCGTAATACGTACGCCGGGCGGCTTCGTTACCCGCGCCCTTCACTCGTTGGCAATCTTGGCCGCCGGGAGAGTGGCCGTCTTGGCGCGGATGGGCATGCGCGCGGCGCCGATGATAGGGCCCGGCTTCTCCGGTGTGCCCGCCTGCAGCAGCACGACGACGCCATCGTACTGTGCGTAGTCGCTCAACGGAATCGACTGCTTCACAGGCTTGCCGCTCCATCGCCCGAGCGGGACTATGTCGCGCACGAGGTTGGCGTAGTGAAGCGTCTCGCCGCCGCGCATGGGAATCTCGCGTGAGGCAACGAACGGCAGCACGGTGATCACACCGCCTGGCGGAACACCCGGCTTGGCAGCGCCGATCGAGACGACGATGTCCTTGCCGACGGTGACCGCCTTCACCGGTACGGACAGAATGCCGTCTGTCGCGGCTATGCCATCGTCGATCTGCGATCGATCTGATCCCTCAGCCTCGGCCCGACCGTTGATCATCGCCTGCGGCGTGTAGAGCGTGTCCTCGTTGCGCACGTCGGCGTAGGCGGCCTGCCGCTCGGTGAACACGGGCTTGGCGAGCGCGTCCTTGCGACCGGGCCGGTCCCACGAGTCGACCGGCATTACCAGTGTGATGAGATCGGGCTTGCGGGCGAGCTCGACGAACAGCTCGTCGGCCGGTGGGCAAGACGAGCAGAATGGACTGGTGAACAGCTCGACGATGGCGCGGGGCGCCGCATGGGCGCCGCCGGCGAGAGCACCCAGCGCGGCGAGCGCGAGCGCAAGCGTATTCCAACGCATACTAAAGAACCCTCGATTGCACGCCGCCCAACAGGGAGTGTTCCTCCCAATCGCGGCCTCGATACGGCAGCATTGCGGGTACGGGTTAACGTCCTTTCTCTCCTGTGCCTCTAGACCGACGGAGCTTGAGCGGGGGCCGCTGCGAGGCCATATTCAGGCCATGCCGCCTCCCCCCAAGGACCCCGACAAGATCCCCAAGCCGCGCGCCTCGCGTGTGAAATCCGGCAAGCCGACGCCGCCGCCACTGGAAACGGCGGCCGGCACGCCGGAGGTGCGCGCGCGCGGCAAGGGCGGACGCAAGCGGGCTGTGCAGACGGGCGTGCCCGGCATGGCCGAGGCTCCGCAGGCCGGTTTTGGCATCAGTCCGCCGGCGCGAACGTCGACATCTGACGACGAACGGCCGCGCCCGAGTTACGACTTGGAAGAAACCCACAAGCCGCTGCCGGCGCTGCGCCAGCAGGGGCCGCGGCCGCCGTTCGGCGGCGAGGCGATCGGCAAGTATCTCGACGCGCTGCTGGCAAGGCCGGAGCAACGCTCGCCCGGCGCCAGGGAGTTGCTGCAAGCACAGCCGATGCTCGCCGCGCATCCGCTCGTCTCCGGCAATCAGCCGATGTTCATGCCGCACCGGCCGGGGCGCCCGGAGAAGTCCGAGGGCGGCCAGCGTTTCAAGCTCGAGTCCGAGTACACGCCGAAGGGCGATCAGCCCACGGCCATCGCCGAGCTCATCGCCGGCGCCAACGAGCAGGAGCGCAGCCAGGTGCTGCTGGGCGTCACCGGTTCAGGCAAGACCTTCACCATGGCCAAGGTGATCGAGGGCACCCAGCGGCCTGCGCTCATCCTCGCCCCCAACAAGACGCTCGCCGCGCAGCTCTACGGCGAGTTCAAGAACTTCTTCCCAGACAACGCGGTCGAGTACTTCGTCTCCTACTACGACTACTACCAGCCGGAAGCGTACGTGCCGCGCACCGACACCTACATCGAGAAGGAATCGTCGATCAACGAGCAGATCGACCGCATGCGCCATGCGGCGACGCGCTCCCTGCTCGAGCGCGACGATGTGATCATCGTCGCCTCGGTGTCGTGTATATACGGCATCGGCTCGGTGGAGACCTATACGGCGATGACGTTCACCGTGCAGGTGGGCGAACGCCTGTCGCGCGATCAGCTCGTCGCCGACCTCGTCGCCTTGCACTACCGGCGCAACGATGCCGCGTTCCAGCGCGGCACCTTCCGCGTGCGCGGCGACACGGTCGAGCTGTTCCCGGCCCATTTAGATGACCGCGCCTGGCGCATCTCGCTGTTCGGCGATGACGTCGAGAGCATCGTCGAATTCGATCCGCTCACCGGGCAGAAGTCGGACGACCTGGCGCTGGTGAAGATCTATTCCAACTCGCACTACGTGACGCCGAAGCCGACCCTGCAGCAGGCGATCAAGTCGATCAAGGGCGAGCTGAAACAGCGGCTCGACGAGCTCTACGCCAACGGCAAGCTCCTGGAAGCCCAGCGTCTCGAGCAGCGCACCGTCTTCGACATGGAGATGATGGAGGCGACGGGCTCCTGCGCCGGCATCGAGAACTACTCGCGCTATCTCACCGGGCGCCGCCCGGGCGAGCCGCCGCCGACACTGTTCGAATACCTGCCCGACAACGCGCTCGTCTTCGTCGACGAAAGCCACGTGACGGTGCCGCAGATCGGCGCCATGTTTCGCGGCGACTACCGGCGCAAGGCGACGCTGGCCGAGTACGGCTTCCGCCTGCCCTCGTGCATGGACAATCGCCCCCTGCGCTTCGAGGAATGGGACGCCATGCGCCCGCAGACGGCGTTCGTGTCGGCGACACCCGGGTCGTGGGAGATCGAGGAGACGGGCGGCGCCTTCGTCGAGCAGGTCATTCGCCCCACCGGGCTCACCGATCCGCCGGTGCTGGTGCGTTCGGCCAAGACGCAGGTCGACGACCTGCTGTTCGAGGTCCGGGAAACGGCCAAGCGCGGCTACCGCACGCTGGTAACGACGCTGACCAAGCGCATGGCCGAGGATTTGACCGAGTACATGCACGAGGCGGGCATCCGCGTGCGCTACATGCACTCCGACATCGAGACGCTGGAGCGCATCGAGATCATCCGCGACCTCAGGCTCGGCGCCTTCGACGTGCTGATCGGCATCAACCTCTTGCGTGAGGGCCTCGACATCCCAGAGTGCGCGCTAGTCGCCATCTTGGATGCCGACAAGGAAGGCTTCCTGCGCTCGGAGACGAGCCTTGTGCAGACCATCGGCCGCGCCGCGCGCAACGTCGACGGGCGCGTCATCCTCTACGCCGACAGCGTCACGGGCTCGATGGAGCGCGCCATGGCGGAGACCGACCGGCGGCGCGAAAAGCAGCTAGCCTATAACGCCGCCAACGGCATCACGCCGGAGAGCATCCGCAGCAACATTCACGACGTCATGTCGTCGGTCTACGAGCAGGACCATGTGACGGTCGACATCGGCCTCGCCGACACGCCGATGGTCGGCCACAACCTAGCGGCCGTCATCGAGGACCTGGAGCGGCGCATGCACACCGCCGCGGCCGATCTCGAGTTCGAGACCGCGGCGCGACTGCGCGACGAGATCAAGCGGCTGCGCGACACCGAGCTCGCCGTGGCCGACGATCCCCTGGCGCGGCAGTCGGAAGTCGAGGACAAGGCCGGTGTCTTCAAAGGCGAGCGCAAGTACGGTCCGAGCGCCAACCTGCCCGCAGAGAAAGGCTCATCGCGCATCAAGACCGAGTACGAGCCGGTGCAGCCGACCCACGCGCAATCGACCTCGCGCATCAAGAAGCCGTCTCTCGATGACATGGGGCCTGGCACCGATCGCGCTATACCGCTCCGCGACGCGGACAGCGTACTGGCGCGCGCGCCGAACGTCGATCCGCGCGCCAAGGCCGGCGCTTTCGGCGAGGCCGTCCGGGGGCCGCACAAGCCGACGCTCGACGAGATGGGCCCACACGCGTCGCTGCCGGTGAAGGGTGCGCCTCCGCCGCAGCGCCCTGCACGAACCATCGACGTCCCCACCGACGCCGAAAGGAAAACCCGCCGCGGCCGCCCCCGCAAAACGGGCCGCCCGGGTCAGTAGTCGCGGCTGGCTCTTGACTGCGCGGTGAACGTTGAAGAGCGTAGCGCAACGGCAGATTCCCTACCGGACGGACGGAGCAAGCGAATGAGCAGGATCGGGCGCATATTTCTCACCGGCCTCATCGCTGCGCTGCCGCTGCTGCTCACCATCTTCGTCGTGGCCTGGCTGCTGTCGCTGATCAACCGGTACCTTGGCCCGAGCAGCGGCTTCGGGCGCGTCCTCGGATCGCTCGGCTTCGGGTTGGGCGCATCCGAGCTCGTGACTTATCTCGTCGGCCTCGCCCTGATCGTCGCCGCCATCTATGCGCTCGGGCTCCTCGTCCATTCGCGCCTGGGCGCGTGGGTGGCCGCGCTGTTCGACCGGCTCATCCGCCGCATCCCGCTGGTCTCGAGCGTCTACGATATCTCGAGCCGCTTCGTCTCGATCGTCGACACCAAGAACGGCGACAGCCTGAAGAGCATGAGCCCCGCATGGTGCTACTTCGGCGGCAAGCCCGGCGCTGCCGTCCTGGCGCTGCTCCCGTCGAAGACGCCGATCCGTCTCGGCGGAGAGGACTATCTCGGCGTCCTCGTTCCCTCTGCCCCGGTGCCGTTCGGCGGCGCGCTGATCTACGTTCCAGCCGCTTGGGTCGAGCCTGCACAAGGTGGCATCGACGAGCTGATGAGCGTGTACGTCTCGATGGGCATCACGCCGCCGGCGTGATAACGCTGCTGCCCCGGTGCTGCTTGAAAAGCTTGCCCCGTTCGGCGCCGCGCTGACGAAGCCGCTCGCCGGACTTCTTCTATTCGCCGGGGTCGCGCTTTTGGTCGTTCCCCGCTAAGAGGCGTCGACCGCTGCGCAAGGCCGGCACCTAAACCAAAGCATAGTCGCGCTAGCCGATGGATTGGTTGGTTTCAACCAATGTCCAAGCGCCGCCTACCCACGTGCAATGGCCCCGAAACCCAGCGCCGCCCTACGTTCGTAGCTATGCGAAAGCCTCGCATGCAAAGGCGTTAGCGGAGCGCGAGCCAGATGCCCGGTCGAGTGATAGGCCTAAATAGAAGCGATGCTATCGCGCCGATCGTGACTGCTCTGTCATGCGCCGCCTTGTTGTGGTCGACCCTGGACCGCCCTCCTGGCCGGCAGCCGGTTCCGGGCACACGTACTGCCATCGAGCTGCTGGCCAACGGAACGCACCGTGCCCTTCCCAAAGTCGCCCATTTGCGGGTGATGTCGTGACACCGTTGCTACGGAGTTAGTGCAATGCTGAGCAACCATAAGGCCGACAGCTTTGACGGCGGCAGGGCCGCCAGCGAGCCCGAGCAACCGGGCAACATGCGCGAGCTTGGACTAGGCTGGTCGGCAACTGGCCGCGCCAACTCGGACGACGACGACGTGCGCGCCCTGGCGCTCGCCATCATTGCCCTCACCGGCGCGGGAGATTGAGCCGGCCGCGCGGTAACGTGACGTCTTACGAAGTCGCCTGCGTGCGCCTGACGATGTAGAGGGCGGCGAGGGGAAATAGGCTCGGCAGCGCCACGATACCCGCAAGCTTCAAGGTCGCTATAACGTTGGCGGAGCCGGCCGGATTGGGCAAGCTGAGGAACCCGAGCAACACGGCACAGAATATCCACACAGCAGCGCTCGCGGTAAGCAGCCAACGCGCCGCCGGCAGGCTGGGACGCAGGGCCCCGGCGATGAGGCTCAGGATCGAGGCGATCACGAACGCGGCGAGGACGTAGAGGATCACGTGTTGCATGTTCCCCTTGGCGCCGCCGAGAAACATGAGCAGCACGAGAAACGAGTACGTGAACGCCAGACCGAGAAGCCCGCCGAGGACGCCAAGTAACGCGTAGAGGATACGCATGTGACGCCCTCGCTCCCTGTCCCTGTCTCTGTATATCGGTCCCGGATAGCCCCCGGCAAGTCAACAGACGTGCCACCTCTAGCTTAGGTCCCACCGCGCGTTGCCGTTACAGTGGGGACAAGTACGCGCTACAGTCTCCCATGCTCACCCTGTACTCCTACCCTTCCCTCTTCGGTGTCGCCGACAACAACGGCTATGGGCTGAAGGTCTATGCCTTCCTCAAGCTCGCCGGCGTGCCGTTCGAGCACGAGCACATCTTCGATGCCTCGGCGGCGCCGCGCGGGCAGCTGCCCTACATCGTCGACGACGGCGAGATGATCGGCGACAGCGGGGCGATCGTCGCGCATGTCAAACGCAAGTACCATCCGGCGATCGACGATGCCCTCACGCAGCCGCAGCGCGACACGGATCTGCTGGTCACGCGCACGCTCGACGACCTCTATTGGGTGATGTCGTACTCGCGCTGGAAGGACGACCGCTTCTACCCGGTATTTCGCGACGCCTTCATGCGCGAGCATCCACACGTGACCGCCGAGAGCTTGGACAAGGCGCGCGCTTTCAATGCCCAGCGCTATCACTTTCAGGGTATCGGCCGCTATGCGCCCCAGGAGGCGTATGCGCGCGGCATCGCCGACCTTGGCGTGGTGGCGCGGCTCATCCCGGCGGGCGGCTATGTGCACGGCGATGCCCCGTCGAGCATCGACGCCGGCATCTACGGGTTCATCGCCAACATCCATTTCTACGACATCGACACGCCGCTCAAGGGGTGCGTCGCGTCACATCCGAGCCTGGTGCGCCACTGCGAGACGCTCCACACCGCGGTAAGCAGTTAGGGAGCGCTATTCGCCCGGTTCGCGCGTCAGGTTGGCGATCATATCGGGCGCGGCGAGGATGTCGTACATGCGGTCGAGCGTTGCCTGGTCGGACGACGACTCGCGCAGCTTGTACAAAAAGTCATCTACGAAAGGGGACGGTGCGCCGCGGCTGGCGATCGCCTTGTCGCGCATATTGTCGAGCCCGGCAGCGAGATGCTGCATGCAGGTGATGCGCGAGAAGATCATTTCCTTCACGTCAGAGCGCGGCCGGCACACCTCGCCGTAGCCGTCGACGACCTGGTCGCCCTCCTGCGCGGGAAAATACAGCGCCTCGGTGCCGCCGGAGCGCTTCTTCTTGTTCTGGCGCTGGCTGCTCCAGAAACAGAGCATGTCGCGACTGCCGACGGTCTTGTGGCCGAGGTAGATAACCTGATGGCCTTTCTCCGACGCGCCGACGTTATCGTTCCAGAACAGCTTGAGGAAATCGCCGGCGCGGGCGTGCAGTAAATTGTCGTCGCGGAAGTTCATGCCGGTGCCGGTGTGCTTCAAGAGCGCGGCGACGCCGGCGCCGTTGGCGTTGAAGATCTGGAACAGCCCCTGGCCGTCGACCAGCGTCGTGCCGTCCGGCATGCGGCTCCTGGCGTCGAGCGCGGCAATCTGCTCGGCCGTGAGACTGATGGTGCCGTTGTCCTGCAGAACGGCAACGAGGCGCGCGAAGACGGTGTAGGTGGCGCTGGTGCAGTGTGATGGGGAGCCGTCGTAGACGCGCATCTCCATGCGGTTGCCGCCGATGTTGTGCGCGGTGATCGTGGGCAGCTGGAAGCTGCTGCCGAGGCTGTAACCGCCGCCCTTCGGCAGATCCTTGATGATGTCGAGCACCATCGCGTTGAAGTCGGTGCCGCCGCACAGACGCGAGTTGACCGGCTCCGCCTTCGCGCCGAGCGAGGTTGCAGAAACCGCAATAGACATGACGATGGCGCCGACGCAGCGCGCCGCCGAGGATGTGATCCTCATGCTGGGAAATTCCCCCTGATTACCTGTCCTCGTGCCGGTATGCCCCTCACTTGGGGCACGATAACGGCGCCCTGCCGTGACGTGACGTCTCGCTTTTGCTCAATGGGATATTGACAGCCCGTTGTGGCCGCGAAGTGTCATGCCGGCGAGGAAAAGCGCATAAAAATCAAGGCGGGGTCGCGCGCGCGTTCTTGCGGAAGTCCCGCAGCTGTGATGTGCGCGCGCAGTGCTGAGCGGCTGAACTCGGCTGTGCGGAGGCTAGGTGCGCCGGATGAGGCCGACGAGCAGCAACAGGACGAGGGCGCCGAGCAGGGCCGCAATGATGTTGCCACCAAAGGACTGGGTGTGCAGGCCGAGGCTCGGTGCCAGGAGCCCCGCGATGCCGGCGCCGAGAATGCCGATGACGATGTTGCCGATGAGGCCGAAGCCGTAACCCTTGACCAGCACACCGGCCAGCCAGCCGGCGATGGCGCCGATGATGATCCAGGCAAAAATGGATTGTGGCTCGAGCATTGACGATCTCCGTTGGCGGCCCAAAAATCGCGGCGATGCCGCGCGCAATACGAATTGAGATTGCCAGAAAACGCCGACGATCCGCAATGCACCGCTGGGGTTCAGTCGACGGGAAACTGCGGCGTCTTGGATGGCGCGGCGATGATCTTTGAATTCCACATGGCGATGGCGTAGCCGTTGACGCCGGGGACCAGATATACCTCGATGTACTTGGCGCTCTTCAGCGCCTCGGTGTCGGTCCACATCGCGCCGCCGATAGGCACCTGCTCGCCAGCACCATGACAAGCAACGGAAAAGCTGACCGGCGTGCCGGCTGGAAGCTTGTTGCCGGCATCCTTGAATACCTCGGCAACCTTGCCTTCGACCATGCAGCTGCCTGGGCCTTTCGCCGGCGGCGTCACCTTGTCGATGGCGACCTGCACGTGGAACGCCGCCTCGGCGCGCGCCTGGCGATAGAACTCGGGGGCCATCAAGGCGTAAGCGCTCGTTGTGAAAAGGACGACGAGAAGACAGGCGAAACGTCCGACGTGATGCATGGTGCCCTCGCGCTGAGCGGGCCGGCCCGCCAAGCGATCCTCCCACAAAGCGCGCCAAGCGTCACTTGCCGCGCTTCACTGGCCGCCGTGCTTGGCGAGCCAGCCCTGCATGAAGGCGATCTCCTCCTCCTGCGCCTTCACGATGGCCTCGGCCAGCTTGCGCACCTCGGGGTCCTTTCCGTACTTCAACACGACGTTGGCCATGTCGACGGCGCCCTGATGATGGGGGATCATGCCGCGCATGAAATCGATGTCGGCGTCGCCGCTCGGCGCGATGCTCATGGCTCCCTGCATTTTAGCGTTGACGTCGGCGAATGCCTTGGCGGCGTCGTACGGCGCTGCGGCGGCGCCTTGATGATGCGCGTGCGGGTCATCGGCGGAAACCGAGTGCGCAAGCACAAGCATGGTCACGCAGAGGACAGCGGCGGCGACTTTCATCGAGGCTCCTGATGGGAGGCGGGGCGCGAATGATGCACCGCAAGGTGGAGGGCGCTTACGCATCGTGCAAAGGTGCGACGCTTTGTCTTGCCAGCAGCAGTGTGCACGCATACCTTGAAGGTGATGGGGCTGCCCATGGTGAATGCAATGATCGACACCCTGACGCGCGAGATTTCCAAGGCCGACGTCGAAAGATTTCTGTTCGGCAAGCACATAACTGCCTGCCCCGCCTGCGGGCGCTTCCGCTCCCAATGCGACCTCGACGTGCACTCCATTACCTGCCAGCGGGCCCCGGCGACAACGACTAGCCTGCCGACGGCAGCGGCCCCGGTCGACGTGCTTATGGTGGTCTGCCAGAACTGCGGCGCCATTCAGTTTCACGACCGCACGGTTATCGCTAAATGGCTCGACTGCCAGCGCCGCATGAAGTGACGCGTAGCGCCGTCGCCCGCTAGCAACGAAAACAGCCGGAGGAAACGAATGGCCGCTTTTTCGCGCCGAGGTGCCGTTGCGGCCCTCGCGCTTTTTGCATTGTCCGCTGCCATCGCGTGCGCTGCCGTGACCCCAACCCGCGCCCAAGAAGGAAAAACCATGACCACCACTTCCGGCCTCACCATCGCTGACACCAAGGTCGGCACGGGCGCCGAGGCACGCCCCGGCAATAGCTGCGTGATGCACTACACGGGCTGGCTCTACGAGGGCGGCGCCAAGGGCACGAAGTTCGACTCCTCCCTCGACCGCGGCGAACCGTTCGAGTTCCCGCTCGGTGCGGGGCGGGTGATCAAGGGCTGGGACGAGGGCGTCGCTGGCATGAAGGTCGGCGGCAAGCGCACGCTGATCATCCCGCCGCAGCTTGGCTACGGCGCGCGCGGCGCCGGCGGCGTCATTCCGCCCAATGCTACCTTGATGTTCGACGTCGAGCTGCTCGACGTGAAGTAAACCGAAACGGTCATCCGGACGCCTAATAGCGCGACAATCTCGACACGGGTCCTGTGCCGGGGGTAACAGCCCGGCCCGACGGATGCGCCTACCCCGTGTGCCGACGGCTGCGCGGTGCAGTCTCAGCTTCACAAATCAACGAGGGCCCATCCGATGTCACGCATCATGGACTGGATCGAGCGCGACGACGCGCGCATCGATGAAATTCTGGCCAGCCGGCCGACGCTTTGGCTGGTCGCGCGCACAGTTTTTGGAATTGCTGTCGCTGGCAAAGGCGTCGGCCTCGTGGTTCACGCCGCGCATGCCTGGCAATACGCTTTGGCGCCGCTGTTGTTCGCCGGCGGCATCATGTTCGCTTTTGAGAGCGCCAAGATCCTTATCGCGCGCGGGCGGGCGCACAAGCAGACCCGGCCGCTGGCGGTAGACTAAAATGCTACGGTGAATGGGGCCGGCTACTTCAGCGGGCCCTCGGAGCAGTTGTCTCCGCAGCCGATGGGGTAGCCCCAGGCGGGATAGTATGGCGGCTGCACGTAGTAGGGGCGCGGTCGGCGCATCTCGGCAGCCGGCCGCCAATCGCCCGAGTTGTAATAGGGATAGTAGCGCGGCGGCTCGTACACATAGGGGTAGCGATCCGGCGCATCGGGATCCCTGTCGCGCCAAAACCAGCCGGCATCCGCCGGCGCAGGCGCGTAGAGGCCGGCCGTGAGAGCCAAGCCGATGGCGGCGAACACTGTCTTCAATTGCATGCTGCACCCCTGGAATCGCTCAACTGTAGGCGATTCCGCCGGCGCCGCACAATGACCGCCGGGACGCACCCTCAGGGAAAATAGCCGACCTTAATTGCGCACGAATTCGTCCATTGACGACCCTAGAGGATCAGCAGGGCGGCGATGATGACGGCTCCGGCGAATATGACGAGGGGTTCGGTAAGGTTGGCAAGCGCCCCGGCGAACAGCGCCTCGTGGCTGAGGCCCTCACGCTCGATGGCCAGCAAGGCGCGGTCGCGCGCGTCGATCTCGGCCATGATGGCCTGAACATGCGCCGGCGTGCACGCCTCGGTGAACCGCACACGCACCGGCTCCAGGATGAAACGCGTGCCCTTGAGGGTCGCCTCGCGGTCGAAGGCCGGATCGCACACCGCGTCGGCGAAGCGGCGGCGGGTCCCGGGCGAGGGTATCTGTCGGTGGTGAACAATGACGAAGGCGCGATAGAGTTCGAAGAACGAGGGCTTGTCGGTGCGCGCGATGTCGGCGGCGACGCGGTCGCAACCCCCGCTCCACAGGGCCGATTCCGGGTCGGACTCGCAGGTCATGCGTACAGCATAGCCGGACGGGATGTCGAAGCGGCCCTGGAAGTCACTGAGCTCGATGGCCCAGTTGACGGCTGCCACGGCGACTGCCGCCGCCACCAGCCAACGCCAATTGCGACTTGCTGCAGCTGCCAGCCGGCTGGCGAGCGCCAATGCGCGCTGTTTGACGTCACTGCCGCTGACCATCTCCAGATCGTCCCTCGCTACACGTCACTCCTAGCGCAGGCGCGCCGCCGGCGTCGACAGCCGCGCGCTTCGGGGAGCTGAAAACATTCAGCTTTTCGCAGTGGTGGAGCCGGCCCATCGGGGGTGAGCCGCCGCCAGATCGTCAGCCGCAAGACGTTTGGATATCCTTCAATGAAGAGGGCACTAGCACTAATTACTGTTTTTTGACCAGCGACAGCCATCTGCCGCTTTTCGCGGTTTGCCGCGGCCGTGGCGTCCAGCGCGTCAAACATTTTTCATTCCGAAGGGAAGTACACTGCTTAATCGTCCTCGGTTGCACGATCCTGAAAGATATTGACGCGATGGATCCGGCTGCACTGCTGCAGAACATCTATAGGTGCTATCGCGAGAAACGGCTCGCCGACGTCGTTGCTTTGCTGAGCGATGACTTCAAGTTCACCGCACAGCTTCCCGACGATGTGGATGGCGGGAGGCGTTCCCGCAGCCGTGCGGAGACCGCCATCCTCGTGCACAAGTTCATGGAAGAGTACGACATCCTCGCTTTCGACACCGGCCCGATCATCGTCACGGACAACCTCGCTTCGGCGCAGGCGCGTGTGAAGTTCCGCCACAAGAGGACCGGACCGGCAAAGTCCTCGAAACGCGCTTCATTCACGACTGGCGCATTGCCGACGGCAAGGCTTGCGAGCTCGAGCAGCGCCACGACCTCAACCAGCTCAAAGCCTATCTGAGGAGCGTCGGCGACATGGCCGACTGACGCGGTCCCCCGTTCTACGGCGAGAAAGCTCTTCACCAAATCAGCCGGCGCGGCTTTAATGTCCCGGCGATCCGGTCAAGGTGCTGTCCGGATAGAGTAAATTGAGCGGACCGGCCCGTTAGATCGCTACGCCGCGTTCCGGCGCATAGCGGCAGGGTTCTGCTATGTTTGTTGGCAGCGCTCACATCAATCCGTCCGTACCGAGCGAGATCAAGGCGAAGAATGACCGGCCTCCCCGATTTCACAAAGATTGCCCTCGATAGCGGCGAAGCCGCCGGGGCTGCCGCCGCAGCCGGCGCCGGGGTCGCCTACGAGGCACCGGAAGGCATTGCCGTCAAGCCGGTCTACACCGCGGCCGACACCGCCAGCCTCGACTTCCTCGACACCTTCCCCGGCATCCCGCCCTACCTGCGCGGCCCGTATCCGGCGATGTATGCGCTGCAGCCGTGGACGGTGCGCCAGTACGCCGGTTTTTCGACCGCCGAGGACTCCAACGCCTTCTACCGGCGCAACATCGCCGCCGGCCAGAAGGGCCTGTCGGTCGCCTTCGATCTCGCTACTCACCGCGGCTATGACAGCGACCATGCGCGCGTGCGCGGCGACGTCGGCATGGCGGGCGTCGCCATAGATTCCATCTACGACATGCGCACGCTGTTCTCGGGGATTCCCCTCGAGCAGATGTCGGTGTCGATGACCATGAACGGCGCTGTGCTACCCGTGCTCGCTCTGTTCATCGTCGCCGGCGAGGAGCAAGGCGTGCCGCCGGAGAAGCTCTCCGGCACCATCCAGAACGACATCCTCAAAGAGTTCATGGTGCGGAACACTTACATCTATCCGCCCGAACCCTCGATGCGCATCGTGTCGGACATCTTCGGCTACACGTCGCGCCACATGCCAAAGTTCAACTCGATCTCCATCTCCGGCTATCACATGCAGGAGGCCGGTGCGACGGCCGACCTGGAGCTCGGCTATACCCTCGCCGACGGCATCGAGTACGCGCGCGCCGGCGTCGCCGCCGGTCTCGATATCGACGCGTTCGCCCCGCGGCTGTCGTTCTTCTGGGCGATCGGCATGAACTTCTTCATGGAGATCGCCAAGATGCGCGCCGCGCGTCTGTTGTGGGCAAAGCTCCTCGGCGAAGAGTTCAAGCCGAAGGACGGCCGCTCGCTGTCGCTGCGCACGCATTGTCAGACGTCGGGCTGGAGTCTCACGGCGCAGGATGTGTTCAACAACGTCACGCGCACCTGCGTCGAGGCCATGGCGGCGACGCAAGGCCATACGCAGTCGCTGCACACCAATGCCCTCGACGAGGCCATCGCGCTGCCGACCGACTTCTCCGCCCGCATCGCCCGCAACACGCAGCTGCTGCTGCAGCAGGAGACTGGCACTTGCCGCGTCATCGACCCGTGGGGCGGCAGCTACTACGTCGAGCGGCTGACGTATGAGCTCGCCCGCAAGGCGCTGGCACACATCGAGGAGGTCGAGAGACTCGGCGGCATGGCCAAGGCGATCGCCGCGGGCATCCCGAAGATGCGCATCGAGGAAGCCGCAGCGCGCACGCAGGCGCGCATCGACTCGGGCAAGCAGACCATCGTCGGCGTCAATAAATACCGCGTCAGCGACGAGGCGACGATCGACATCCTCAAGGTCGACAATAAGAGCGTGCGCGACCAGCAGATCGCCAAGCTGCAGCGGTTGCGCGGCGAGCGCGACGAGAAGGCGGTGCAAGCCGCCCTCAACGCGCTCACCGGAGGCGCCCGCGGCAACGCCAACCTGTTGGACCTCGCCGTCAAAGCGGCGCGTGCCAAGGCCAGCGTCGGCGAAATTTCCGATGCCATAGAGAAGGTGTACGGCCGCCACCGTGCCGAGATCCGCGCCATCTCCGGCGTCTACCGGTCGGAGGCCGGAGCCATGAACACCAACGTCGCCAAGGTCCTGCAGCTCGTCGAGGCATTCGACAAAAACGAGGGGCGGCGGCCGCGCATTCTTATCGCCAAGATGGGCCAGGACGGCCACGACCGCGGGCAGAAGGTCATCGCCTCGGCCTTCGCCGACCTCGGCTTCGACGTCGATATCGGCCCCTTGTTCGCGACGCCCGACGAGGCAGCGCGCCAGGCGGTGGAGAACGACGTGCACATCATCGGCGTGTCATCGCTCGCCGCTGGGCATTTGACGCTCGTCCCGGACTTGAAGGAGGCACTGGAGAAGGAGGGCCGCGCCGACATCATGATTGTCGTTGGCGGCGTCATCCCGCCGTCAGACTACCCGGCGCTGTTCGCGGCGGGCGCCGAGGCGGTGTTCGGCCCGGGCACCAACATCCCCGAGGCGGCGGCCGATCTCGTCAACAAGCTCAACGTGAAGCTGGGCCACGCCGGCAAAGCCGCCGCGGAGTGACATGGGATCCTCACCAACATCAGCGCATGCAACTTGGTTTGGATGTGCGTTTCAACGAAGCGTAAGCATCACTAGGTAGCTTGCGCGGAGATTTGCGCAGATCCTGGTCGTCCATGCGAAGCATGGCTCCGCCAAGACGCCAGGATGACGTTTACAGTGGGCAGCTGTCCAGAACCGCCACTCCGGAGGAACGATGGACGAGACGATCCAGCAGGGCTTCATGACGTTCCTGGCCGAGGGCAAGGAAGGGATCGGCGCGGTGCGCTCGGTCGGCACCGACCACATCGTCGTCTACGTCGAGAACGGGGGCGAATTCAAAGTCCCGCGTTCGGCAGTGCGCAGGGTGCACGACGACAAGGTGATCCTCGACCCCGGCAAGCTCGACCGGGAGCTGCTCAACGCCCTCGGCCACGCGCATGACCGCGAGGACCCCAAGCTACTAGGTTGAACAACCGGAAAAACACCGGTCGGCGGCTTGCGGCACGCGACATGTACTTTGCGGAACAGCCCAAAGACGGCGTATAAGTCATATGAGTTCCAATCCTGCGGGGTGGGGCGTGCTCCGGCTTTGAGCCGCGAGCGGCGTGCCGTTTCCCGCGCTTTGATCGGGACACAGATGCTACGCACGTTCTTTTCATGCCTTGGGGTGCTGTTTGCCGCGCTGATCGTCTTCTGCGCGAGCTTCCTCGGCAATGTCGCCGCCGATGTCGGCTCCCACGGCGCCGAATACGAGAAGCTCGCCGTCGATGTAACGCGCGAGCTCTCGCGCTCCTGGTCCCTCGGCAACATCGAGCACTATTACGCAGCGGAGGCACGCACGGAACTCGCGCCGGTGCTGCAGCCCGGAGAGGCGACGCTCGATGGCCTCAAGCCGCTCGGCGTGCTGCTCTACGCAGACAATATGGTGGTCGAAACGCGCTGGTCGCGCAGCTGGCGCGAGGTCAACTCGCCAGCCGTGGCAGCCGAGCGCCTCGCCGAGCTCATCAGCCGGACGGTCAAGATCACCTTCGTCGGCAAGTTCGCCGGCGGTCTCGCCGACGTGACAGCCGAGCTGAAGCGTGAAGGCGGCCACATGAAGCTGTGGCGCCTGCGGATCGACAGCCGCGAGAAGCGCCCGCGGGAGGACTATCCCGAGCGTCGCGTCATCAGCCACGCCTAGGCGCTATTCATCAGCAATCTGAAACTTCCCGGCGCCGCTCGGCAGAAACCTCGCTAGGGACGACCTGCCGCGGTTGCGCCGACGCAACGACGGGCGTAGGAAGCCCCCGATAAGGGTCGCAGGACCGCCGCTGGCGCCGGAGCTCAAGCGCATGATGACGATCTACGACTCGAACGGAAAAGGCCTCACGGCGCACGAGACGGGCGCGCCGCTGACCGGCAATTCCGTATGGATCGACTTGCTGCAGCCGACGGTCGAGGAAGACAAGTTCGCCGAGGTCGCGCTGGCTATCGACATCCCCTCACGCGCCGAGATGCGCGAGATCGAGCCGTCCAATCGGTTCTACCAGGAGCGCGGCGCCTACTTCATGACGGCGTCGATCGTCTACAACGTCGAGGCGCCGGTCCCGCAAACGACGCCGGTCACCTTCATCCTCGCCGGCGACAGGCTGGTCACCGTGCGCTACGCCGAGCCGAAGGCCTTCCCGTTGTATTTGCAGCGCGTCGAGAAGGGCGATGCGCCATGCACAACCGGCGCTTCGATCATGACCGGACTGATCGACGCCATCGTGCATCGCATGGCCGACCTCATTGAGCGCATCCAGGACGAGGTGGAGCGGCTGGCGCAGTCCGTGTTTGACTTGCGCGGCGGCCAGCAGACGCGCAACCGGCGTCTCGATGCCACCTTGCGACGCATCGGCAAGGCAGGCGACATCACGGCACGCGCCGAGGAGAGCGCCGCCTCGCTCAACCGGCTGCTGCTCTACTTTGTCCAGGCGACGCAGGACCGCGAGGATGATCCGCGCATCCGCCAGCGCATCAAGGCCGCCCAGCGCGATATCAACTCGCTGCTCGATCACACCAAGTTCCTGTCGCAGCGCATCGGCTTCATCCTCGACGCGACGCTCGGCATGATCTCCAACGAACAGAACCAGATCATCAAGCTGTTCTCGGTGATGGCGGTGATCCTGCTGCCGCCGACGCTGGTCGCCTCGATCTATGGCATGAACTTCAAGCACATGCCGGAGCTCGAATGGACGCTTGGCTATCCTTGGGCTCTCGGTCTGATGGTCCTCGCCGCCATCGGGCCAATCGTCTACTTCCGCCGCAAGGGCTGGTTCTAGACCGTCGCCAAGCCGAGCCACAGCAGCGCCGCCGCCCCACAAACAGCGAGCGTGGCAACAATGCTCCAGCGCAGCGCGAAGATGAGCACCAGCGCGAGGCATGTCAGCGCCAGCGCGACGACATCGAGCGAAGCCACGTCGGGCACAAACAGCCGCAGCGGCCCGACGTGTCGCTCGTCAATCCGCGCGAAGAGGACATGCAGCGCGAACCACAGCGACAGGTTGGCAATGACGCCGACGACGGCGGCGGTGACGGTGCGCAGGGCCGAGGCGAGCTGCGGGGCGTGCGTCAGGTGCTCGACATACGGCGCGCCGACGAAGATCCATAGAAAGCACGGCGCGAATGTTGCCCACAGCGTGACGAGCGCCCCGAGCACCCCCATGCCGACGCCGCCGGCGCGCAGCGCCGCGATGTAGCCGACGAACTCGGTGACGAGGATGAGCGGGCCGTTGGTCGTCTCGGCGAGGCCGAGGCCGTCGAGCATCTCTCCGGCGGTGAGCCATTGATAGCCGGTGACCGCCTCCTGCGCCATGTAGGCGAGCACGGCGTAGGCGCCCCCGAAGGTGACGACGGCGAGCTTGGAGAAGAAGTAGGCGAGCTGCGCCAGCACGTGGCCAGAGCCGAAGATGGCGGCAACGGCGAACAGCGGCACGAGCCATATGGCGAGCCAAACTGCAAGCGTGCGCAAGGTCTGCATCACCGGCACGGACGCGGCGGCCGCACCGCCCGGCTCAATCTGCTCGGCGGCGCGCAGAAAATAGCCGGCCGCGGCAGCGGCGACGATGACCAGCGGGAATGGCAAATTGAAAAAGAAGATGGCGACGAAGGCGGCGATTGCCACAACCCAATCGAGCCGCCCTTTGATGGCCCGGTTGGCAACACGAACCAGGGCCTGCAACACGATGGCCAACACTGCCGCTTTGACGCCGACGAATAGGGCGGCAACGGCCGGCGTCTGACCGTAGACGCCATAGAGCATGGACAGCGCCAGCACGAGCAGCGCCCCCGGGGCGACGAACAATAGCCCGGCGGCGAGCCCACCTTTGACGCCCTGCAGACGCCAGCCCGAGTAGGTCGCGAGCTGCATCGCCTCGGGACCCGGCAGCAGCATGCAGAAGCTGAGCGCAGAGAGGAAGCGGCGCTCGTCGAGCCAGCGCAGTTCGTCGACCAGCACGCGATGCATAAGTGCGATCTGCGCCGCGGGGCCGCCGAACGACAACAAGCCTATCTCGCCGAACACGAAGAGTATCTGGCGGAAGGGCGGCGTTGGCGGCGCGTGCGCGGGGTCCCCGGCGTTACTCGATGGTCCCATAGCGATGCCTCCAAAGGCGTTGGAGACGGCGCTTGGACACGAGGTCTAACGGGGCGGCCCGTCTTGCCCCGCCGAGATACTACGCGAACAGCCGGCTTTGCGGCAACGGAGGAGGTTCCACCAAGCTCCTGCGACCCGCCGTCGCGGTACCTGCCAGGCGCGATGCAGCTAACTCCTTTGCCCACCGCCATTCCTTCAAATGTTTCCCAACTGTCGTTCAAATTGAAGCATTGACCGCCACAATTAGCGATGGTCGATAACGCGCACCAGGACGGGGGGCACTCCCCATGATCTTTCACGGCGGCTGAACGGGTTCTGGTGTTCCGCTCAGGACATTCAAGCAAACGACGATCCCCTCCCACCAATCGCGCGCCGCAAGAAGCACGCCTCCAGCCGCCAAGACGAGCTGGTTCGGGGACCGAGCAACGTCCGAGCAATCGCCGCCGACAACGAGGAGTACGAAATGCGGACCTATATCTTTTCCGCTTTGGCAGCGCTGACCTTCGGCCTGCTAACGCTGACGCCGGCCAACGCCGAAAAAGCTGCGTGGACCTGCATGAGCCCGGCCTTCGCCTGCGGCGGCGCGCCGACGGCCAAGAGCTATCGCTCGCAGGAGTTCGCCGGTGAGCGCACCTATCGCCGTCAGGCGAGCGGCAAGCGCAATCGCGTTGCCAAGCACCAGGATTCCTCCAGGCGCGTTGCCCGCACCGAGCGCAAAGAGCAGCAGCCCGAAAAGGCCCAGGCGAAGGTCGAGCTGCCGGAGCGCAAGCAGACCCCTCCGCAGGCTAAGGCCGCGGCCGAGCAGCCCAAGGACAAGACTGCCGAGCGCAAGGTCGAATCTGAGAAGTCCTATCGGACGACGTCGTCGCAGTCGGGCATGGCGTCGTACTATGGCTCCGAGTCGGGCTCGCAGACGGCTTCCGGCGCACGCTTCAACCCGAGTGCCATGACGGCCGCGCATCGCAGCCTGCCGTTCGGTACCAAGGTGCTCGTCACCAACAAGCGCAACGGCCGCTCCGTCGTTGTCACCATCAACGACCGCGGTCCGTTCATTCGCGGTCGCATCATCGACCTGTCAACGGCGGCGGCCGGCGTCATCGGCATGAAATCGTCGGGCGTCGCTCCGGTGACGGTCGAACGTATCGGCGGCTAGTCTCCAGCCGTCAGGAACAGCAAAGGCGACGGGTGCCCTGGCATCCGCCGCCGTTTTCTTGCAGCATGGCTTTGCACCTAGCCGACGATGAGGCTCTGCAGGGTGGCGAAATCGGGGATGAAGCGGGCAACGCTCAGCTCGCGCGCGCCGACGAGCAGCATACCGCCGACCACCAGGGCAGCGCCGCCCAGGGCGACGAACACGGCAGCGCACGGGCCGCCCAGATGGCGGGGGTCGTTGAGGTCTAGGCTCGGGGCCTTCATGGCATTGAGCTCCTGATCACTATGATGCGGGCGATCCGCGCATCTGCGTTCCATGTCGAAACTGCCCGCGCCGCGCCGGAAAGACGAGACGCCCAACCCCCAACTTCCAGGAAACGTACCTAGGGCGTCGTTCCCGTTTGCCCAGAAGGGAGAATTGCCGGTAAATTCCGGTAAATTGTGTTCGCAACCGCGCGACTCCGGGGCAGCAGCAAAAAATGACGGCCAACGTGTCGAGGTCCACGCGCGAGGCGGCCCTCGCCCAGATCAAGACCGCAATGATCGAAAAAAAGCTGACGCAGGCTGAGCTTGCCGATGCCGCGGACTGCCATGAGAAGACCATCCAGAACCTGCTCGGGGGCCGCTCGGTACGCGATCAGACCCTGTTTGACGTGTGCATGGTCCTGGGCTTGGACTTCGACAAATTGAAAGGCGCCTGGAACGGCGCCGGCTCGGGGCATCACCCGCCGGCCGAGTTGCAGGGCGAAAACGGCGGCGTCGTCGCGCCGCTCTACATGGGCGCCTATACGCGCGCTGCCGTCGACCACTACATCGGCAGCTACTTGACGCTGCGCACGTCGTTCTCGCGGCCCGAGTGCATCGTCGCCTACCGCACCGACGTGGCGTGGGATCCGGACTGGCCGAGCCTCTTGTTCCAGGAGCGCGACCGGCTCGACGCCCCCTACTCGCACCGCGGGCGCCTCTACATTCCCGCCTCGTCGATGTTCATCCACCTCGTGTCGCTGACCAAGGGCGCCATGCGCATGATCGTCGTCTCGCAGGTCGACCGCTTCGGCGAGATGCGCGGCATCGTCACGACCATCCACAAACATGGGGCCATGCTGGTGCCGGTGTCGACGCCCATCGTCTACGTCAAGCGCGAGACGTTCGACGGCAGCCTCGGCGATATCACCAAGGCGAACCCCTTGTACGCGTCATACAAAAAAGCGCTCGAGGAGACGATGAGCGACGGCTACGCGCGCCTCATCGGGCCCTGAGCGCCTCACGCCGTCTTCGCGGCGTGCTGTGCCTTAGCCTGCTCTGCCGTTTCGGCGCTGACGGTCGCCGGGTCGATCGGTGGCACGGTCTGCGCAACGATCGCCGCCTCGGTAAAGTGCACGCTGATCCGGCTCCTGACGCACGCGCTGTGACATGCGCCACACGACGTAGCCGACAAGCACGAGGTGCACGACGGCGGTGAAGAAGAACAGCGAGGGCGCGTTGAGCAACTCGCGCCACAGCGAGGCGAGCAGCGGACCGGCGGCGGCCCCATGCTAGACGAGCAGCAAGCCACTCGAAACCTCCACGCTTTGCGAGGAGTCGGCGTGATCGTTGGCATGGGCGACGGCGATCGCGTAGAGCGGGAAGGCGCCTGCCCCGAACACAGCGCCGGCGGCGACTACCATCATTTTGTCAGCCGCCGGCAGATGACGGCGGCGGCGACCATGACGATGCGCCGGTCGATGCGATCCGACAGGCTGCCGAGGGGCCACTGCGCCAGAGCACTGCATGCGAAGCGAATGTCGCAGGGTCTCAGTGCGCAGAAATTCAACTTTCACGCATGAGGTGAATGCCGGCGGGATCGAGCTGCACGCTCACCGCATCGCCGACATGCAAGCTGCGCGAGGCTGCTTCGCGCGCGCCGATCTTGAAGCGCAGCCGATGGTCGGTGACGCTCAGCGTGAGCAACGTCATCTCGCCGAGCGGCGCCACGCCGGTCAAGATTCCCTTCACGACGTTGCCGATCGCTGCGTCGGTGACACTAAGCGCGATGAAGTCGGGCGGCATGAGCGCGGTGACACGTTGGTCGGCCTTGAAGCCGCTGGACGACGCAACGGTCAGCACCCGATCGGCCCAGCGGATGCGGCCGTCTGCCTCGACGGTTGCCGGGAAAAGATTGGTCTGCCCCATCAGCTTCGCCACCAGCACGCTATTGGGGCGCAGCCGGACGTCGTCGGGCGCGCCGATCTGCAGCGTCTTGCCGGCGTGCAGCACACACATCCGATCGGCCAACGCCTGCGCTTCCTCCAGATCGTGCGTGACCAGCAGCATGGGGATATCGAGCGCGCGGTGCAGGGCAGCGATCTCTTCCTTCAGCGGCTCGCGCGTCATGCGGTCCACGGCGGAGAACGGCTCATCAAGCAGCAGGACCTGTGGATCGCGCGCCAGCGCCCGGGCAAGCGCCACGCGCTGACGCTGGCCGCCGGAAAGCTGATCGGTCTTGCGCGCTTCCAGCCCGCGCAAGTGCACCCGCCTCAAAAACTCCGCAGCATGGCGGCTGCGCGCGGGCTCTTCGCGACGCAGCATGGCAAGCCGCACGTTATCGAGCGCGGAAAGATGCGGGAACAGTGCGTAGTCCTGGAACATCAGGCCGACGCTGCGCGCCTGGGGCGAAAGATCGATGCCGGTCTCGGTGTCGAGCCAGGTTTCTCCGCCGGCAACAACGCGGCCCGACGCCGGCCGGTAGAGCCCGGCGATTGAGCGCAGCACCGTCGTCTTGCCGCTTCCCGAAGGACCGATGAGTGCCAGCAGCTCGCCCGGACGGCATTCGAGCGCCACGTCGAGGGGGATGGGCCCGGACTGGTGCAGCGCGACCAATAGCTGCCTCGGCTCACCCTGCATGCGTGCCGGGCCTCCGACGGCGCGCCAGCATGTGAACGATGGCAATGGCCGCCAGCGAGAAGCCGAGCAGCACCGCTGACATGACGCCTGCCTGCCCGGTGCGGAATGTCTGCACGCTATCGTAAATGGAAATCGACAGCACGCGCGTCTCGCCAGGGATGCTGCCGCCGATCATGAGGATGACGCCGAACTCGCCGAGCGTGTGGGCGAAGGTAAGCGCGATGGCGGAGACGATACCGGGCCAGGCGAGCGGCAGTTCGATGCGTCGCATCGTCTCCCAGCGCGACAGTCCGCTGACGAAGGCGGCTTCACGCACATTCGGCGGAATCGCCTCGAAGGCGCGCTGGATCGGCTGCACGGCGAACGGAAGGTTGACGATCAGCGAGGCGATGAGGATGCCGGCGAAGGTGAATACCAATGCCCCGCCGAGCACCGACTTGAGGAAACCGCCGAAGACCGACAGGGGTGAAAAGGCGATAAGCAGATAGAAGCCGAGCACCGTCGGCGGCAGCACTAGCGGCAGCATAATGAGCGCCTCGACGACGCTCTTGAAGCGGAAATTGGCCCAGGCGAGCAGGCGCGCAATGAGAATGGCGATCGGCAGCAGCAGCGCCACCGTCCAGGCGGCGAGCTGCAGCGATAGGCTGAAGGCGGTCCAATCCATGGCGCGTCGCACAAGCCTTTAGGACGTCGGTACCGAGAAGCCGCTCGTCTCGAGCACGGCGCGACCCTGCGGCCCGCGCACGAAGTCGGCGAAAGCCTTGGCTTCCGCCGAAGCGCCTTTCACCAGCGCCATGCCGTGATCGATGGGCTCATGCGTCGTCTCCGGCACCACGACGGAATCCAGCTTTGGTGCGAGCTCAGCGGAAATGGCCAGCGACTGCGCGATGAGGCCGACCTCGGCGGCGCCGGTCGAAACGAAAGTTGCCGCCTGGCCGACGTTCTCGCCGATGACGAGTAGTGGCAGCACGTGATCCCACAGGCCATCCTTCTGCAAGGTCTCCCGCGCGGCGCGGCCATAGGGCGCCGCCTCCGGATTGGCGATGGAGACATGCTTTACCTTGCCGGCGGCGAGAGCGTCCTTGAGGCCCTTCAAATCGGCGTCGACGGTCACCGGCGATCCCTTCGGCACGACGAGGCTCAATTGCCCGCGCGCAAAAACGACGGGCTCGCCCTCCGTAAAGCCACCCTTGGCAAGCTTTTTGACGCTTTCGTCGTCAGCGGCAAACAGTGCCTGGAACGGCGCTGCGGCCTCGATCTGATGCACGAGATTGCCGGTGGCGCCGTAGGTGATCTTCACGCTCTTGCCGGTTTCCTTCTCAAAGCGCTTGGCGATCTCGTCGAGCGCATAGCGCAGGCTCGCGGCGGCAGCGATCGGCGGTGCATCTGCGGCGCGCACGGGCGCTTGCGTTCCGACCGCCAGCGTGACGAATGTGCCGGCCAACGCCAAGCGAACCGCGGCGGCCAGCCCGCTCAAAGACAAGCTCATAAGAACCTCCATGCCATTGCGGGCGGCATGATAGTGACGGGCGAGCCTCAGTCGAGCGTTATATTCACTCGGCTATATCGCTACTGGCCGCAGCCTTCGCTTTAACGGAGGCGCGTCCGGCATCAGCGCCGGGGTCGGCCGCCCGCGAGGGCTGCAGGAAGCGCTCCGTGAGGTCGATGGTGGAGCGACGGCCGATGGACCCGCGGTGCAGCGACAGCCACTTGCCGGCCTCATCGCGGCCGGCGCTGAACAGATAGTTCAACAACTGCCAGTCGGGCTTCATCGTGCTGTCGGGGCTTAGCGCGCCGGTGTAGCGGCCGGCCTCGATGACATGGAAGCGATGCGTTGCCAGCTTGCCGTAGCGGCCGCGCGGGCCGCCGATGCGGCCCTGCCAGCACTCACGCACGGTCTCGATCAACTCGATCTCGCGGATGAGCGGCGCGTTGAAGGCAAGACGGTTGGCGTGCAGCGATATCTCGCGCACGCCGGTCGGCACGCCCGGACGGACAAGGGGATTGAGCTGCACGATGAGCGTGTCCTCGACCGGGCTCTCCATGGCCAGGGTCTTGATGTCGGGATTGGCGGAAAAGCCGCCGTCCCAGTAGGAGACGCCGTCGATCTCGACGGCATGATGCAAGGTCGGCAGGCACGAGGACGCGAGCACTGCCTCGACGGTCAGCTCGTCGCGCCGGAAGATGCGCGCGCGCCCGCTCGCCACCTCGGTAGCGGAAATCAGCAGCTCGATGGGGGAACTGTTGCGCAGCTTCTCGAAGTCGATGCTTTCCGACAGCAGCCGTCGCAGCGGGTCGAAGCCGAGCGGATTGAATTCGTAGGGCGACCACAGGCTCGCCATCTGCGCCAATTGCGGCGCGCGGCTGAGACCATAGAGAAATGGATTGAGGCGTAGGAGGTCGGGCACGCCGGCCTTATGTACGGCCTCCCACACGCTGCGCAGCTTTGCGCGCGCCGTACTCTTGCCAGCTTCGCTGAGACCCGAGGCGACCGCGACCGCGTTCACCGCACCGGCGCTCGCCCCGCTGATCCAGGCGATCTCCAGCTCCTCGTCCTCGAGCAATCGATCGAGCACACCCCAAGTGAACGCGCCATGCGCGCCGCCACCCTGCAGGGCGAGATTCACCCGAACGTTTCGCCGAAACAGCCGCACTTGCATTGCCCCGCCTTGTCAGGGCGCTGCACTCGCCAACACCCGGTAGCGGTATATAGTGTCACGATGAACGACGGATGGGGAGAAGCACGCGGCATGTTGTTCGCCATGCGAGCGTTGCACGCGCGCCATAGATTTGGGCAGCGCGTGGGCGGCGCACGGAGTCTTGCGCGGGCGTTGAGCAACCTCGAGTAAAGACGGCCGCCGAGCCCATCGTGCAGCAGCAGCTCGTGCGACAACAGAGCGCGGCGATTGCTTGTCGTCGCCAACAGGCCAGTGTCGCGCAATCGAAGTATTGCGCGTCCTACGCGATGCGCTTGCGCTCTATCTGCGCAACACTTCTGCCGCTCGCATCGATACCGCGCGTCACGCATTCGATATGCGCACGACCATCGACGCGCGCAATGCGCAACAGGTTGTAGCGCCCGAGCGGCTCGCCCTTGTGCACGCGACCGATGGAGCCCGAAGCAACGCCGATGACAGGGATGCTGCCGCCGCCGGTCTCGGCGATGCGCGCGAAGTCGGTATGCATATCGCGGTGATTGTGTCCGTGCAGCACAAGCTCGGCTCCGCGCGCGGCGAGGATGGACGCCAGCGCGCCCGCATCGCGCAATGCCCTCCGCGGTGGCGCTTGTCCGGGTAGCGGAGGATGATGAATCAGCACCACGCGAATGAGCCCTTCCGCCTCGATCTGCGGCAACAGCTTGTCCAGCGTGTCGAGCTGCGCCTTGCCAACCTCGCCGGCGGCAACGAACGGCGGCGTCTCGACGGCCGAGTTGAGGCCGATGAGCGCGACGGGGCCGACGCGGCGCACGAATGGAAACCGAATGGACGGTCTTGAATCGAACTTGGCACCGAAGGCATCGGCGCGCATGTAGTCAGCCCACAGCTCGACGCCCGGATCGCCACGCAGCGCTGAATAGATGTCGTGGTTCCCCGGCACGACAGTCACGTGGTGCGGCGTGCCGACCTCGTGCAGCCAGGCGGTCGCCGCCTCGTACTCGGCGGGCAGCCCCAGGTTGATGAGATCGCCGGTGACCGCGATATGATCCGGCTTGTGTGCCAGCAGGTCGGCGATGACAAGATCGAGCGTCGGGCGCGTGTGCGAACGACGGCGCTGACGCTGCCAGTTGAGGTAGCCGAGGCCACGCTTGACGTTGAGATGACGCAGCGCAACTCCCGGCATCGGCGAAAGATGCACATCCGACACGTGGGCAAGCGTCATGGTTTCGCTCATCGTGGGCTCGGGATTGTGGCCGGTGTTAAGGGTACTTCGGGCACGGTAAGGCGGGGGAACCTAGCACGGCCTCGCAAACGTAAAGTGTTTGCCGGTAACGTGCGCCCCCGATCAAAACGTTGCGCAACCTAAGGAGTGGCCGACTTGCCCAGACGCGTCATCGGAAACCTCCTGCAGCGCTGCTGGCGCCTGTCGCGCGGCCTGACGCTCGGCGCGCAAGCGGCGGTGATCGATGCGCAGGATCGCATCTTGCTCATCCGCCATACCTATCAGCCGGGCTGGCATTTCCCGGGCGGCGGCGTCGAGCGCATGGAGACGGCCGAGGCAGCTCTCACCCGCGAGCTCGAGGAGGAAGCGGGGGTCACATTGACCGGCGAGCCGGAACTGTTCGGCATTTACGCCAACTTTCGCTCCTTCCCCAACGACCATATCGCGCTGTTTATCGTGCGCAGTTGGGTTCGCGCGCGCGTGCCTGCGCCGAACTTCGAGATTGCCGAGCAGGGCCTGTTTCCCCGCGATGCGCTGCCGGTGGACATCAGCCCCGGCACCGCCCGGCGCCTCGACGAGATCTTCGGCGGGGTCCCCCGCAACCCCATGTGGTGATGGCTGGACCGGTCTTGGGCCGCATGGTAGAGCGCCCGCCATGTCGAGACCAATCCGAGGCCCCGGATCAACCCTGCGACGCGGCGGCAGGCACGCGCGCGCCGCTCGCTCCTGATTTGACGCTATAGTCACTAGACCCGCCGACTGTTGCCGCGCCCTCGCCTCGAAAGCCTCGCCGTCTATGTCACCCAACGTCACCAACCGGCCCTTGACGCCGGCCGACTTTCCCGCGGTCTCCCGGTTGCACGCCAAGGTCTTCGGGCCCGGGCGCTTCACGCGCACTGCCTACCGCGTGCGCGAGGGGGCACCGCCGCTCTCGGCCTACTGCCGGGCGGCGTTTCTGGGCGATCGGCTGGTCGCGGCGGTGCGTTTCACGCCGATCAGCATTGGTCGCCTCGGCGGCGCGCTGCTGCTCGGCCCGCTCGCCGTCGACCCGGACCTGGCTGGCCAAGGCTTCGGCAAACGGCTGATCGACGAAGCGATGGAGGCGGCTAAGGCAGATGGCGTCAAGCTCGTCGTCCTCGTCGGTGACGAACCCTACTATGCCCGTTTCGGATTTCACCCGGTGCCACTGGGGCAGATCACGCTGCCGGGTCCCGTCGACCCACAGCGCCTTTTGGCCGCCGAGTTGCAGCCCGCCGTGCTTCCCGCCTTCATTGGTGTCGTCGCCGCGCAACATGCGTGATGACACGTGCATGATGACCGGCGCTGCCTTCTACGCTTAGACTTGCCGCGTGTTGGAAAGCTGCGGCAAGGAGGCGGAGAATGGACAGGCGGTCGTTGCTCAGCGGAGGCGGCGTGCTGCTTGCCGCGCAGATGCTGCAAAAGCAAGCAGACGCGCGCGCGAGATCCTCGCCGGTAACGCCGGATGACGGCAAATTCATGCAGATGGCTATCGACCAGGCGAAGGACGCCGACTACCCGTTCGGTGCGGTTATCGTGCGAGACGGCCGCGTGCTCGCATTCGGGCGCAACAGCTCCAAGCGCAATTCCGATCCGACGGCACACGCCGAGATGATGGCGATCAAAGCCTTTCTCAACGGGCACGAGCCGGAAGACCTGAAGGCCACGACGCTTTACAGCTCGGGCGAACCATGCGTGATGTGCATGGGCGCGATCATATGGTGCGGGATCAAGCGCCTGGTGTTCGCAGCCTCGATCGCACAACTGTCGCAACGCATCGGGCAGATCGATATCACCGCGCGTCAGATCGCCGGCGCGGCATCCTTCTCCGACATTGAGATCGCCGGCGGGCTGATGTCCGGCGATGCCATGCGCCTGTTCCCCACCGAGAAGCCGTAGCTCTGCGGCGGAACTCTTGTGTGCGGCACGAGTTTATCGTGCCGGTCGACCAACACGGAGTTCAAGTCATGAAGAGCGTCTTCCTGTGGCTTCTCGGAGTGCCCATCGGCGTTATCATCCTAATGAATATCTTCCACGTGATCTGAACGCCGCCTTCGACCCCTTGGGAAAGTGGAGTTCGAAATGGGTCGCGATCTTCTCTTGTGGCTGCTTGGCGCGCCGATCACCGTGATCATTCTCTTGCACCTCTTCGGCGTGCTGCACCGGTAAGCCGAACGAGTTGACCGTTCGAGGCACGACAACGCGCTTTGCCCACTGAGGTGGCGGGCGCGTTGCGCGTTTAGGGCCCGCGCGCCGACGAGTGGCATATACCAGTGACATTGCAAGCGCCGCGGAACATGAATTTTTTCTGTTATATCCGCCAGTTAGGCATCGCGAGAAAGTTGCCGAAAACTATTTGCAAGGCCGGGGAACGCTTTCAGGCCGACGTGCATTTCTTCGGTGGACACGGGCCTCGCTCCCCTCCCCCATCCCCTCGTCGAGGTACGGGTCCACAATTGAACGGACACCCGCTTTTCGAGTATCGAAGCGGGTGTCCTTCTCTTTTGCGTTCCCTGCCCCCGGCGCATCGCCGCCGATCAGTCGGCGAACGGATCCTTCATCAGGATGGTGTCTTCGCGCTCGGGGCTGGTTGACAGCATGGTCACCGGGCGCTCGATCAGCTCTTCGATGTAGCGCACGTATTTGACGGCCTGCGCCGGCAATTCACTCCACGAGCGCGCACCCGCGGTCGACTGCGTCCAGCCTTCCAGCGTCTCGTAGATGGGCTGCACGCGCGCCTGCGCGCCACTGCTGGCGGGCAGGCGGTCGATGCGCTCGCCGTCGAGCATGTAGCCGACCCCCACCTTCAGTTCCTTGAAGCCGTCGAGCACGTCGAGCTTGGTCAGCGCGATGCCGTCGATGCCGGCGATCTTCAGGGTCTGGCGCACTAGGGTGGCGTCGAACCAACCGCAGCGGCGCTTACGGCCCGTGACCGTGCCGAACTCACGCCCGCGCTCGCCGATGCGGTTGCCGATCTCGTCGATAAGCTCGGTCGGGAACGGGCCGGATCCGACGCGCGTCGTATACGCCTTGGCGATGCCGAGCACGTAGCCGATGCCGCGCGGGCCCATGCCGGAGCCCGTCGCCGCCTGCGCCGAAACCGTGTTGGACGAGGTGACGAACGGGTAGGTGCCGTGATCGATGTCGAGTAGCGCACCTTGTGCGCCTTCGAACAGGATGCGCTTGCCCGCACGGCGCGCTTTGTCGAGCAGGTCCCACGTCACGTCGACGAAGGGGAGGATCTTCGGCGCGATCTCGGTCAGCTCTGCGAGCATCGCCTCCTTGGAGAATTCAGGCTTGCCGAGGCCGCGGCGCAGCGCGTTGTGGTGCACGAGGATGCGATCGATCTTGTCGCCGAGCGTCGCCGGGTTGCGCAGATCCTGCACGCGGATGGCACGGCGGCCAACTTTGTCCTCGTATGCCGGCCCGATGCCCCGGCCGGTAGTGCCGATCTTGCCGGCGCCGGCGGCTTCCTCGCGGATGACGTCGAGCTCGCGGTGCAGCGGTAAAATGAGCGTGGCGTTCTCGGCGATGCGCAGGTTGTCACGGCTGACGGCAACGCCCTGCCCGGCGAGCTTGTCGATCTCCTGGCACAACGCCCACGGATCAACGACGACGCCGTTGCCGATGACGCCAAGCTTGCCGGGGCGGACGACGCCCGACGGCAGCAGCGACAGCTTGAAGGTTTTGTCGCCGATGACCAGCGTGTGCCCGGCGTTATGACCGCCCTGGAAGCGCACGACGATATCGGCACGCTCCGACAGCCAATCTACGACCTTGCCTTTGCCCTCGTCGCCCCACTGGGCGCCGACCACCGCGACGTTCGCCATCTAGAGTCCCACTCGCAACTAGGCCCCGGCGAGCGGCCAGGGCCATTCGGGCCCTTATAGCGCAGATTCGCGCGCGCCAACCCCTCCATTGGGGCGGCTAAGCGGCGCCAAGACCGATAAATCGGGCCTCAGCGGTAGGTGATGGCCCGCGACCCCGGCCAGGTGACGCGGTAGCCAAACTCGATCAGGCGCTCCTCCTCCGGCTCCAGCTTGGACTCGAAGGCGAGGACGCCGCGCTTGCCATCGATGTCCTTCTGGGTCGGCTGCACCGGTCCGATGAGCTCCACCTTGATGTCGTCGTTCTGGGACACCGGGATGTGATCGTGCACTACCAGCTCGACCGCGCGCTCGTGCATGTTCTTCACAGTGATGCGGTAGTTGCGGCTGTCGGTGCGCGCTGACGAAATGAGGCCGGTCTCGCCGCGCTTTTCATCCGCGATGGCATGGCGCACGCGCACCTGGTCATCGGCGCCGAAGCCCAGCTCGTGGTCCTCGCCGGGCGACAGCACGGGCAGCGCGCCGGTGCCGACGAAGGTGCCGTCGCGGAACAGCGACACGGCGCCGGGCAGCAGCGGCGAACCTTTCGGCAGCACTAGCTTGGCATAGAGGTAGGCCTTCGCCTCGAGCTTCGGCACCGCACGCACAGTGAGCACAGGCTCGATGCCGTCCTGTTGCAGAAAGACGCGCTTTGATTCGCCGGTCGGGGGAACAGTGAGGCGGCCGGGCACGCCGAACACTGCCTGGAAGGGCGCCGTGACAATGGCCGCCTGCTGCTCAACGACGTCCATCTCCGGAGCAGCCGCGGCGCCGCTCAAAGTCATCCCCGGCACCGCCAAGGTCTTCACCCGCCGTTGCTCGCCCTCGTCGCGCATTGCTGCCGGCGCAGGCGGCGCCATTGCCGCTGCCGGCTGCGCTTCTGGTTCGAAGTCGACACTGACGGCGTCAATGACTGGCGCAGCGGCTCTGGCGTTCGGACGTGTGGTCGACAACTGCACGGCGACGTTGTCCCAGCTCTCGCCCGTGCGCTGAACGATATCGGCGCGGCGCGTCAGCTCGAGCAGCGGTGGCGTCGTTTTAGAGCCGGTGGCGAGGCGCGCGTCATAGCGCGGCGTCCAACCGGCGTTGCGCACCTGATAGCGCACGGTCATGTCGGCGTCGAGCGGCGCGGCGGCAACAACGTAGACTTTCACCTCGGTCTGCTCGACGCGCGCCGGCGCCAGAGCGGCGAGTTTCTTTTCGAGTTCCTCGACGCGGCGGTCGAGCTCGCGCTTCTTTACTTCGGCGTCGAGCGCGGAGCGCTGCGCCTCGGTCCAGCCGGAGGCGATGAGCGAAAGGATCTGCGTCCAATCAGTAGCCGGAACCGGACCCGCCTGAGCGCGCTGCTGCCCTTCCTCCGCCTGCGGGCGGCCTGGCATCTGCGCAAGGTTCTGCAGCAGCGTCTTCTGCGTCTGCGCCGCGTCCTCCTGCCCCTGGATGGTGCCGCGCTCGTCGCGCAGCTTCTCGATCTCGTCCTCGATGCCTTTGCGCTCGGCCTGTAGGTTCTTTTGATCGGTGCGCGGGATGTAGCGGCGGCGCGTATCGACGGATTGGATGTCCAGGCCGGCGGTCGCCTTGCCGTCAACGCGGATGGACCCGGGCACCGCCTCGGCGGGGAGATCGTTGAACACCAGCGTGTGCTCGCCCTTGGCGAGCGAGAGGCGCGCCGTGCGCATCGCCTCGGCGCCGGCAGGGAAAACCGTGACCGTCTCGATGCGCGACGTGACGGGGACATCATCGGCATGCGCAGGCCCGGCGAGAACGACCAGGATTACGCCCGTGATCGCAACGGCAATGCGCATAATGACAGACCCATTCTCAGCTTGGTTTCGCGACATTGGCGTCCATACCGAGCGAGACGAGTGGGGGCGTTTCACGTCTGAATTATGACGCGTCGGTGCCAGCTTGCAACGGCCGTCAATCAGCGGCGGCGCGCGCCTGCACGTACGCCCAATCGAGCCACGGCGTCAGTGCCTCCAGATCGGCGCGCTCGATCGTGGCGCCGCACCATATGCGCAGGCCGGCCATGCTGGCGCGGTAGGCGCCTATGTCGTGGGCGACCCCCTCGGAGCCGAGCAGCGCGATAATATGGTCGGCAACGCGGCGGGCCTCAGTGTGCCCTCCCGGCATGTCGATCAAGCGCAGACAAACGGACGTATTCGATCGCGTCGTCCGGTCGGCGGCGAGGTTGGCGATCCACGGCGTGCGTGCGATCCACTCAAACAGCACCGCGGCGTTGGCGTCGGCGCGTGCCTGCAACGCCGAGAGGCCACCGATGCCCTCGGCCCAGGCGAGCGCATCGAGGTAGTCCTCGACGCACAGCATGGACGGCGTGTTGATGGTCACGCCGGCGAAGACATCGAGCAGCACGCGGCCATTTTCGGCCAACCTGAAAACCTTGGGGACCGGCCACGCCGGCCGGTGGGTTTCGAGCCGCTCAAAGGCGCGCGGCGACAGGACGATCATGCCGTGGGCGGCTTCGCCGCCGAGCACCTTCTGCCAGGAGAAGGTGGCGACATCGACCTTTGGCCAGTCGATCGCCTGCGCGAACAGGGCCGACGTGGCATCGGCGAAGGTAAGCCCGCGGCGATCGGAAGGGATCCATTCGCCGTTCGGCACGCGCACGCCGGAGGCCGTGCCGTTCCAGGTGAAGACGACGTCGCGGTCAAAATCGACGGCGCCCAGATCGGGCAGTTGGCCATAGTCGGCTTCGAGCACACGCGCGCCGGGAAGGTTCAGCTCCGCGGCGATGTCGGCCACCCACCGCTTACCGAAGTCCTCCCACGCCAGGACGTCGACGCCGCGCGCGCCAAGCATCGACCACAACGCCATCTCGAAGGCGCCGGTGTCGGACCCCGGCACGATAGCGACGCGGTAGTCGGGGGGAAGTTCCAGCAGCGCGTGGGTCTTGTCGATGGCGAGCTTCAACCGCGCCTTGCCCGCCGGTGAGCGGTGCGAGCGGCCGAGTAGGGCCGAGCGCAGCACGTCCGGCGTCCAGCCGGGTCGCTTGGCGCACGGGCCGCTAGAGAAATTGGGATTCCCCGGGCGCTGCGTTGGCTTCTCGATGGCAGTCATGACGGTCGGGTCTAGGTGCCGACGGCGTTATCGTCAACTCACGAACGCAAAAGCGAAAGGGCGGCGCGCCGGCCGCCCCTCGTAGCGCGCCCAACTGCGCGCCCGCTAGTTCACATAGAACCGGAAGCCGGCGCGGATCTGGTGCTCGTTGAGGTCCCCGATCTCAGTTGCCGAATTGAAGTCGGGCTTCAAGCTGACCTCCGACCCGCCGATGTGGAGGAAGCGGTAGTTCACATCGATGGCGAAGAAGGTGGAGAAATCATAGGACACACCGGCCATGGCCGCGGCAGCAAACTGCACATCGGTGGTCCGATTGCCTGCCGATACAATTGTGACATCGTTGGCGGTATAGGCGAGGTTGCGTGTGAGCTGATTGACGGCGAAGCCGACACCGCCGCCGAGGTACGGCGTCCACGGTGAACCGGTGCGAAAATCATAGTAGGCGTTGACCAGGAGGATCGTCGACATGAACTTCGTCTTGTCCTCGATCGATGTCGGCACCGGAATGGTGCCGCTGCCATTCTGCTCGGTGTTCATGAGCGAATGGACATCGACCGTGAGGTCGGTGCGGATGTGCGGGCCCCAGATATAGCCGACGCCCACGCCGCCGGTGAACGACGGCTCAAAGCTCTCGGATTGCCCAACGGGTCCGAAAACGCTTTCGACGAGGTTGGTGCCGAGCACGTTGACCGATGGGGAAGAACCAAAGCCAGCTGCGAAGTCGCCGCGGAAGTACCAGTCGGCCTCCTCGACGGGATAAGGAATGGGTGCCGGCACGGGCGTGCGCACGCCGGAGGGATTGATGCCGTTGGAATAGTAAGGGTCGCCATCGGCGAGCGCGGGCGACAGCATGGCGCCGATCAAACCTGCGCTGACAGTCAGGGTGAGCAAGGTTCCGATAGTTGCACGTTTCATCTGCGTCGATCCTCGATTGACGGCTAGGCAGACCCAGAAGTCTCGCCCGACGTCCTAACTCTGCTCTCAAGGCTCAGCCGTCCGACGGGACGCTCGCCTCACGCGTAAGCAAACTAGGAAATCGAACCTGGACTTCGGGCCCCCGCAATCGACGCTGGGCCGTGGACGCCGGGCCCTCTGAGGGCCCGACGTAATCTTCGAAGGGCGCCGGGTCGGCGCCGGCCGGCTTATTTCACCGGCTGATAGACAACGGCCTCGCGCTGGAACTTGTAGCGGTAGCCCAGCATCACATCGTTGGAAGTGATGTCGCGAGCGAAGACGCCGCTGATCACTTGGGTGCCGTCAAAGTTCGTGAAGCGTCGCTCGTTCGAACGCGAAACGTGCTCAGTGAACGACTATGAGGAAGAAGGCTTAAGGACCGCTTAATCGGCGCTTCGAAGTGAACACTCGCGCGCGGCGCTATGCGTAAACGGTTCGTTAACGCGCGCGGCACGCGTCGGCGCGCCCGGGACAAAGCGCATCCCAGTCCTTTCGATCGCGTTTCGGGTTAGTGCCGTCTTTACGCGGCGGCGGCGGCGCGCACCGCCTCGACGATGTCGCCGACGACAGTATTGACGAGACGCTCGTCGTCGCCCTCCGCCATCACGCGAATGACTGGCTCGGTGCCGGACGGGCGAATAACGAGCCGGCCGTACTCGCCGAGCTTGGCCTTGCCGGCGTCGATCGCTTCGACGACGCGCGTGTCCTCCAGCGGACTGCCGCTCGCATAGCGCACGTTCTTGAGGATCTGCGGCAGCGGCTCGAAACGGCTGGTGACCTCGCTGACGGTCGAGCCGGTCGTCACCACCACGGCGAGAAGCTGCAGTGCGGAGATGAGTCCATCGCCAGTGGTGACGTAATCCGACAACACGATGTGGCCGGACTGCTCGCCGCCGACGTTGTAGCCGTGCTTGCGCATATGCTCGACAACGTAGCGGTCGCCGACCGGGGTGCGCACCATGTCGAGACCGATGCTCTTCAGGTAGCGCTCGAGGCCGAGGTTGCTCATCACCGTGGCGACGACGCCGCCGGCCGTCAGCTTGCCGCTGCGGTGCCAGGTGTCGGCGATGACCGCCATAAGCTGATCGCCGTCGACCATGTTGCCCTTCTCGTTGACGATGACGACGCGGTCCGCATCGCCGTCGAGCGCGATGCCGACATCGGCGCGCACCTCGCGCACCTTGGCGATCAGTGCTTCCGGCTCGGTAGAGCCGCATTTATCGTTGATATTGCGCCCGTTCGGCTCGACGCCGATTTTGATGACCTCGGCGCCGAGTTCCCACAGGGCCTCGGGCGCCACCTTGTAGCCGGCACCGTTGGCGCAATCGATGACGATGCGTAGACCATCGAGGCGCAGGTTCTTCGGCAGCGTGCGCTTGGCGAACTCGATATAGCGCTCCTGTGCGCTTTCAACGCGCGTGGCGCGGCCGATGCCGTCGGCGGGCGCCAGCAGGTTGGCGGTATCGGCGTCGATCAGTTCCTCGATGCGCTGCTCGGTCTCGTCGGAGAGCTTGTAGCCGTCGGGATCGAACAGCTTGATGCCGTTGTCGTCGAACGGATTGTGCGAGGCGGAGATCATTACGCCGAGGTCGGCGCGCAAGGAGCGCGTCAGCATGGCGACGGCGGGGGTGGGCATCGGACCGAGCAGGAACACGTCCATGCCGACGGCGGTGAAGCCCGACATCAGGGCCGCTTCCAGCATATATCCGGAAAGGCGCGTGTCCTTACCGATGACCACGCGGTGACGGTGCTTGCCGGTCTGGAAGATCTTGCCGGCGGCCATGCCCACCTTGAGCGCGACCTCCGAGGTCATCGGCGACTTGTTTGCGAGACCGCGAATTCCGTCCGTACCGAAATACCGGCGCGACATTGGTATCCCCTTGGCTCGTTTCTGCAGCTTCGGCTTACCATTCCGCGAATTAGATTGCATAGGCTACCCCGGTCGCTCCTGGCTTGCGAGCATGGTAATCGCCCGGCGCGAACTTATTGCGGCGCCGGGTCTCACAAAGCCATCAAATCCTGCTTTTACAGGTTACACGCCGCACCCCTAAAAAACCGAAACCGGCGCTCAGTTGAGCGCGCGGTCGGTGCCGGCCAGCGCGGCACGCCACACATTGAGCGCCTGGCGGGTGGCGGCGACGTCGTGCACGCGGATGATCTGCATCCCTTGCGCGGCGCCGGCCAGCGCCGCGGCAATGGAGCCGGGCACACGGTCGCTCGGGTTCGGCACGTCGGAAATGTGGTCGATGAGCTTCTTGCGCGAGGCGCCGAGCAGCACCGGCACGCCGAGGGCGTGATAGAGCGCCAGCGCCGCCAGCACGGCGACGTTGTGGTGCAGATGTTTGCCAAAGCCGATGCCCGGGTCGGCGACGAGCTTGGCGCGCGCGATGCCGGCCGCCTCGCAGGCGGCGATACGTCCCTCGAGATAGTCGAAGACGTCGAGGACGACGTCGGAATATTGCGGGTTGTCGTTCATCGTGCGCGGATCGCCCTGCGCATGCATCAGGATCACCGGCAGTCCGCTGTCGGCGGCGACGCGCATGGAATCGGGATCGTGCGTGAGTGCGGAGACGTCGTTGAGGATATCGGCGCCGACGGCGGCGGCCTGGCGCATCACCGCAGCCTTGCGCGTGTCGACAGAGATGCGCACACCGCTGCGTGCCCGCAGGCCCTCTATCACCGGGATGACGCGCGCCAACTCCTCTTCGGCTGGCACGTAGGCGGCGCCGGGGCGCGTAGATTCTCCGCCGATGTCGAGAATGTCGGCACCCTCCTCGGCAAGTTGCAGACCATGCGCGATGGCCGCTTGCGCCGAAGCGTGCAGGCCGCCGTCTGAGAAGCTGTCGGGCGTGACGTTGATGATGCCCATGATGCGCGGCCGGTCGAGCGCGAGGCCGGCAATGCGCGCGCGCGGCGCGGTGATGGCTTCAAGGTCCTGCGCGGCGGTCAACGTGCCGCGGCCCCAGTCGCGCTCGATGGCATCGCCAAGCGAGGCGATGCGGCGTTTGACGCGGGCGCCATCGCGCTCGGCAATCTCGACCGTTGCAAAGCGCAGCCGCTGGCCGGCAAGCGGCAGGCCGCTCCAAGCGTCCTCTTCCGCCTCGGACGGCGCCGGAAAGAGCCCGATGGGCCGCACATAAGTAGAGCGCTGCATGTTTGCCGAGGTTTCAAAACGAAGCGGCCGCGAGGAGCATCCCGCGGCCGCATCTACAGCGTTTGTTTGTTCCCGGTAAAGGGGTGTTAAGTCACGATTGCGGCTGCGGCTCCATGGGGCCGCTCGGACGGAAGCGCCCGCCGGCACTCGGCACAGCCGAGCCCGTCTGGTCTCGCGGAACGTCGTCGTCGGGCTTGCGCATGATCTTCTCGCCGCGCAACAGAGTATTCACTTCCTCGCCGGAGATGGTCTCGTATTCCATCAGCGCCTGCGTGATGGCCTCGAGCTCATGGCGGCTCGTGGCGATCACCTCGCGCGCCACGCTCTCGCCCTCGGTGACGATGCGGCGGATTTCCTGGTCGATCAGCCGCGCCGTGTCCTCCGACATGTTCTGGCGCTGCGTGATGGCGTGGCCGAGGAAAACCTCCTGCTGGTTCTCGTTGTAGCGCAACGGTCCGAGCTTCTCGCTCATGCCCCATTCCGTCACCATGCGGCGGGCAAGATCAGTCGCCTGCATGATATCGCTGGAAGCGCCGGTATTGAGGTGGTCCTTGCCGTAGATCGCCTGCTCAGCGCAACGGCCGCCGAACGACATGGCGATGCGCGCTTCGCACCACTGCTTGGAGTAGCTGAGCTTGTCGCGCTCAGGCAGGCTCATGGTGACGCCCAGGGCGCGGCCGCGCGGGATGATCGTCACCTTGTGCAACGGATCGCCGCCGGGGACCCTGATGTTGACCAGCGCGTGGCCGGCCTCGTGATAGGCGGTGGCGAGCTTCTCCTCCTCGGTCATGATCATGGAGCGGCGCTCCGCACCCATCATCACCTTGTCCTTGGAGTCTTCGAACTCGAGCTGCGTCACGAGCCGCTTGTTGCGGCGCGCAGCGAGCAGCGCCGCTTCGTTGACGAGGTTGGCGAGATCGGCGCCAGAGAAGCCGGGCGTGCCGCGCGCAATGACCTTGGGATCGACGTTGGGCGCCACCGGCACCTTGCGCATGTGCACGCGCAGGATTTTCTCGCGCCCGGTGACGTCCGGGTTCGGGACTGTGATCTGGCGATCGAAACGGCCGGGACGCAGCAGCGCGGGGTCGAGCACGTCGGGACGGTTGGTCGCCGCGATAAGGATGATGCCCTCGTTGGCTTCAAAGCCGTCCATCTCTACAAGCAACTGGTTGAGCGTCTGCTCGCGCTCGTCGTTGCCGCCGCCGAGGCCGGCGCCGCGATGGCGGCCGACCGCGTCGATTTCGTCGATAAAGATGATGCACGGCGCGTTCTTCTTTGCCTGCTCGAACATGTCGCGCACGCGCGAAGCACCGACGCCGACGAACATCTCGACGAAGTCGGAGCCGGAGATGGTGAAGAACGGCACGTTGGCTTCGCCGGCGATGGCGCGGGCGAGCAGCGTTTTACCGGTGCCGGGCGGGCCGACGAGCAATGCGCCGCGCGGAATGCGTCCGCCCAGCCGCTGGAACTTCTGCGGATCGCGCAGGAACTCGACGATCTCCTGCAGGTCGTCCTTGGCCTCGTCGACGCCGGCGACGTCCTCGAAGGTGACGCGCCCGTGACGCTCGGTCAAAAGCTTGGCGCGCGACTTGCCAAAGCCCATGGCGCGCCCGGAGCCAGACTGCATCTGGCGCATGAAGAAGATCCACACCGCGATGAGGAGCAGCATGGGGAACCAGTTGAGCAGCATGCCCATGATCGAGGGCACGTCCTCGTCGGACGGACGGGCACGGAACTTGACGCCCTTCTTCTCCAACCGCTCGACGAGGGTCGAATCCTGCGGAGCGTAGGTGGTGAAGGAAGTGCCGCCGTCACGCATCGTGCCGTAGATGCGGCTGCCGGCAAGGGTCGCGTCGGTAATATTGCCATTGTCCACGGCGGTCAGGAATTCCGAGTAGGTGATCTCGGTTCCACGCCGGCTCTGCGCTGGATTGTTGAAGAGATTGAAAAGGGCCGCAAGCAGGACGAGAATGGCAACCCAGATGGCAAGCTTTTGAAAGTTTGAGTTCATTTCGTTCCCTGTAGAGCACGAAAAAGGCCCGGACCGACCCTTTCCCCGGATCCGACGGGGCGCTCGAAGCTCGCCGTTAACATAGGAGTGAGGCCGCGTATTGCCAAGTTACACGGCCCTCGCTCCCCAGGAGCCTAACGTAGCGCAAATTCGACCGCGCCGTCGCAGTAAAGCCTGCTGCGGTCGCCGTTTTTAGCATCTAGCCAAGGAATTCGGCTGAATAGAGCCGCATTGCGGTCCCCCAAGAGGGGGACACGCCGGGCAGCGTCGCGAGCCCGGGAACGATGATTAATTCGGAGGCGCGCCAGTAGGCGGGCAGTGTCGCGACCGCTTGGGCGGGTAGCCCGCGCGGCACCTCGAGTTGCTGGCGCAGGTCGGCAAAGGCTTGCAGACCCAGGGCGCGCACCTCAACGGGGCCACCCGCGTCGGCAGCGGCGGCGACGCGAAAGCGCCCATCCCAAACGGCGGAGGTGCCTGGTTGCAGCGTGACCGTCGGCAGCGCTTGTCGCCCCGGCTCGCGCAGGATGCGGATGTCGTCCCCGTGGCGCGCGACGAGAGCGCCGGCGAGCGTGGCGCCTTCGAAACCCTGTTCGGCCATGCGGCCGACAAGCGCCTCGAGCTGGACGAGACGCAGCGGCTCCGTCCGGCCGCCATAAGACGCAATGAGACGGCCAAGGAGACGCAAGCGCAACTCGTCAGGCGCTGCCAACCAGGTTTCACGGTCGAAGCTGGCAAAGGCGCCGCCCTGCAGATCCAGGCGCGCGGTTTGCTGCAAGGCGCCGACGCCGGCATCGAGTGCTGTCTGCGCTCGCTCGAGACGGCGGGCGCTGAGCGCCAGCTTGTCGTTGTCGAGGCCGAGGCCCGACAGAAGCGCCCGCGACTTGCGGATGCGCACGCGCTCGAAGCGCTCGGCATCGTTGCTCGGGTCTTCGATCCAAGGGCGCTGCGCGGCGATCAGCGTTGCACGCAAACGCGCGCCCGATACACCGAGCAGCGGACGCAGCAGCACGCAGCCTTCACCGATGAGGCGTTGCTCCGACATCGCCGTCAGCCCGTCGAGACCGCTGCCGCGAGCCAAGCGCATGAGCAGCGTCTCCGCCTGGTCATCCTCCGTGTGTGCAGTGACGATCGCCGCCGGCACTGTGGAGAAAGTGCGCGCCAGATCAGCGAGCAACCGGTAGCGCGCCTCGCGGGCGGCGTCCTGGATGCCGGTCGAAGGCTTGGCACCCGTCCAGGTGAGCGTCTCGTGCGCCAGGCCGAGCGCGCACGCTTCGTGTGCGACCCACTCAGCCTCGTTGCGGGATTCCGCTCGCAGTCCATGATCGACCGTGGCGACGAGAGGCTTCACATGGGGCACATGAAGCTGCGACCAGCGCGCAGCGAGATGCATCATGGCGACGCTGTCGGCGCCACCGGACACGGCGAGGATGATGGTCGGAAAGGTGGCGAGCGAAGCGAACAGCGCTTCTAGCTCGGCGTCCCGGATCGGCTCTGAAACCATTTCAGGGGTATGCCCACGTGAGGCGGAAGTACTGAGATCAGGTGCAGCCAATTCGCTGGCGCTCCGACTTGGCGCGCATTTTGACGTTTTCGGGCGCATTGGGGAACCGCGTCGATAACTCGCCGAACGAGGAGCAGGCAGCGTCCTTCTGGCCGAGCCGGTCAAGCGACATGGCGAGCTTCAACAGACTATCGGCGGCGCGCGCATTGCCCGCGTAGTTCTGGTAACCCTTGAGGAAGGAGCTGGCGGCGGCCTTGTACTCGCCGCGCACGAAGTGAGCTTCGCCTAGCCAATATTGCGCGTTACCGGCGAGCGAATCCTGCGGGTAGCGCGTGAGGAAATCCTCGAAGGCGCCCTGAGCGGCGCCGTAGTCGCGCTGCATGAGATAGCCATAGGCGGTCTCGTAAAGCTGCTTGGCGTTGCCGGCGTCGGCAGCGTTGGGCGCCGTCGCGGCGCCGAACGCTGGTGGCAGCGCGGCCATGTCGGCACCGCCGGCAGTCTCGGCGCCGGGCGCACCCGAAGCGGGACCGGGTGCATGCGTTGCGCCCCCAGCGGCTGACGGATCGGTTTCGATGAGTCCGCCGATGGCATCGCCGCCACTACCGGCGGTAACGGTGGTTGAACCGAAGCGGCCGGAGTCGGGAGCGTCACCGGCAGACGGTGGCGGGGCCGCGGCGCTGTCCGTCGGTGTGGCGCCGGGCATCGCACCAGCGGGCGCCCCAACTGCATCCGAACGGCGCGGCTGGCCGCCGAGGGCACGGACCTGATCAGTCAATTGCTGGATCTGCGCGGACAGCGCGCGCATCTGCGTCTCAAGGCCATCGAGACGAACGCTGTCGACGCCGCCGCCGCCGTAGCTGGCGCCGCCCCCGGCGGCGGCTGCGGGACCGCCGCCGCCACGGGCGAGCGATTCGAGCGTGCCGACCACGACCTGCATGTCCACGAGCTGCTCCTCGAGCTGCTCGATGCGCTGCTTGAGACCGGAGTCCTGGGCGGCCTGAGGCGCTGCCGATTTCGCCTTCGGCTGCTGCGCCGGTTGCGTCTCCTCCTGCTGCGCGAGAAGCAGTGGCGCGTGTGCAGGCTCGGCGAGCGCCGCCCCCGCCGCCAGAGAGGCACCAGCGAAAATCGAAACGAAGAAGCGTTGCGTCAGCAAGGGGCTACCTGAACTCTGAGGGGCCTTCTACGCATCATCTCAGGCCCGGATTGTCAACGCGTCACGCCCACGCCTCCGGCTCCGCCGGGAACTTCCACTGTCCTCGCCGGCAGGAATGTCGCCGGCTGCTGGAGGGCGGCGGCTCGCGGGGTGCCATGACCGAAAAGGCCGAGGCGGTCGCGCGTGCCGGTGGCAAAGACGAGCGTCACGGCGCGGCGGTTTTGTGCGCGGCAGTCGGTATCGGCGCAGGTGGCAACGGGTATCGAGCGCCCCAGCGGCACAACGGCGAGGCGGCTCGGCTCGACACCCTCTTGGATGAGGCGTTCGCGGACGGCTTCGGCGCGCTGCTCCGAGATGACGATGTTCTCCTGCTCGGTGCCGGGCTCGTCGGCGTGGCCTTCGATAGCGGCCTCGAACTCGTGCCAGCGCATCAGCCACTGCGCCTGTGCAGCAAGGGCAGTGCGGGCGCGGCTGCCAAGTTCGGCGCTGCCGGGAGAGAAGAAGACGCGGTCGCCGGCTTCGATGCGCAGCTTCGATTGGATCGAAGCGTTGCGACGCAGCTCCTGGTCCCAGGCGCGGCTGCGCGCCGGTTGCGCGGCGGGCACCAACGGCACGTCGGACAGCGCTGGCGCGGTGATCGAGCCGGTGGTTGCCGGCGGCGCCACGGCCAGGGCCGGGCGCGCATACTCGCGCTCATCGACAGCGGCAGAGCGAAGAGTTTCGTCGCGATAGAGCTCGCCGAGCTGACGCCGCGCGTTGGCGGCGGCGGGGGTCGAGGGATAGCGGGCGATGACTTGCTCGAACGTCTGGCGCGCGAATTCGCGATGGCCGGCCTCGAGCTTCTCGACGCCGTCGAGGAACAGCTCCTCGGCGTGCTGCGCGGTGCTGTAGGTTCCAGGGGTCGTGTAGGCGGTGGCCGACTGTTCGGCGCGGGCGGAGCGCGGGCGATCGCCGGCAATGTAAACAACAAAGGCACAAGCTGCGACGAGCATCCAGCGTGCGACGTCCGAGCAAAATTCGGCGCCGCCGAGACGCGTGCTCGATCGGCGATGGGGCCACGACATAGAAATCCTCGTGAGCAAGCCGCTGAAAACACTGCAATGAATGGAGCGGCTTTGCGGCCAAACTTTGCTGTGTTGCCTGCCTACGCGCGCAGCTATGAATGTGCGGCGCGCGCGCCACAGCGTTCAGTTTGCGCCAAGTTCCAGACGGCTTTTCACGCGGGACAAGTGACACCGGTGCGGGGACCACAAAAGCAAAATCCCGGGGAAGCCCCGGGATTTGGTTAAGACTGAGGACGAGGGCGTCGGCTTTTAGTTGCCGGCAGTGCGTGAGTTGAGCACCGTCTGCGCCCGCCGGTTCTGCGACCAGCACGAGATGTCGTTGCAGACCGCGACGGGGCGCTCCTTGCCGTACGAGATGGTACGGATGCGCGAGCCGTTGATGCCATTCTGGGCGAGGAAGTTGCGTACCGTCGTGGCGCGACGAGCGCCCAGCGCGATGTTGTACTCGCGCGTGCCGCGCTCGTCGGCGTGACCCTCGATGGTGATCGTGTATTGCGGATACTGCTGCAGCCACTGCGACTGCTTCTGCAGGATGGCGGTGGCTTCCGGCGTCAGGTCGGTGCTGTCGGTAGTGAAGTAGACGATGTCGCCGACGTTGACGCTGAAGTCACGGTGCGAGCCAGGTGTCACCGAGCCGTCGCGGCCGGTGAGCTGCGAGCTCGGTGCATTCTCGTTGTTGGCGCATGCGGCGACCAGGGCACCCACGAGCAGGACGGCAAAGAGGCGCGTTGCGCGGGTGAACCAGGATGTCGTGGCCATGAAAGTCCCTTTCGTCACGCTTCACTCAACCTCGGAGCGCGGTGACAGTTCCAACTCGAATAAAGAGTTACCCGACCGCTTGTACGAAAATGTGGCCGTCACCCCTTCAACCCGCACCTTCCCTCGATTCGTCACGCGAAACATCGCAGGCAAACATTAACCGGTGGGAATCAGTTGCGCGCGGTGACCAATAGACCCGGAGTGTGGCGCCTGTGCTCCCAAGGGTTGCCGCATTGCCGCGGTCTACGGCTCCCAGGACGAGCGGCGCAGGACCATAAAATAAATCAAGACCGAGGTGAGCGCCCTGCAGCGCTTACCTCGGCCTTGAAATTTCGCCCCCCTGGCCAAAGCCAGGGAGAAGACACCTTTCGGCGACTTACCGAGCCGGCTGAGTCGCCGCCGGAACGTCGGCGCCGAGCTTCAGCGGAGCTGGCTCCTCGCGGCGGCAAGCGCCGAGAGCGACAGCAGCGGCAACGGCCGCGATAAGGATGGCCCCCTTCATCTTCATCATCTCCTAA
>DATBSP010000021.1:0-1932 GCA_036559705.1 Hyphomicrobium sp. | reverse complement strand
CGTCGTCTTCCCGGCATCAATGTGGGCCATGATGCCGAAGTTGCGGTAGTCCTTGATGTCGTATTCGCGGGCCATTCTCTCAGCGCTCCGAAGATCCGATCACCAGCGATAATGGGAGAAGGCGCGGTTCGCCTCTGCCATTTTGTGGGTGTCTTCCCGCTTTTTGACCGCCGTGCCCCGGTTGTTGGCGGCATCCAAAAGTTCGCCCGACAGCCGATCGACCATCGTGTTTTCGTTGCGCGCACGCGCAGCGGTGATCAGCCAACGAATGGCGAGTGCCTGGCGGCGCTCAGGGCGCACCTCTACCGGCACCTGGTAAGTAGCGCCGCCGACGCGGCGCGAGCGGACTTCGACGGCCGGCATCACGTTGTCGAGCGCGGAGCGGAAAAGCTGCACCGGGTCCGACTTCGCCTTGGCTTCCATGCGCTCGAAAGCGCCGTACACGATGCGCTCGGCGACCGACTTCTTACCCTGCTCCATCACCGCGTTCATGAACTTGGTGATGACGACCTCTCCGAACTTGGGGTCCGGATTGACCACTCGCTTGTCGGCACTGTGACGACGGGACATTGCTCTTCAGCCCTTCGCTTCAATTCTCTCAATGACAATGGGCCGACTTACCGGCCCATGGCTCCCGCGCCTTGCGGGAAAGACCGCCCGAGGGCGATCACTTCGGTCTCTTAGCGCCGTACTTGGAGCGGCGCTGCTTGCGGGAGGCGACACCTTGCGTGTCGAGCACGCCGCGGATGATGTGGTAGCGCACGCCCGGCAGATCCTTGACGCGGCCGCCGCGGATGAGCACGACGGAGTGCTCCTGCAGGTTATGGCCTTCGCCGGGGATATAGCCGATCACCTCAAAGCCGTTGGTGAGACGGATCTTGGCAACCTTGCGCAGCGCCGAGTTCGGCTTCTTTGGCGTCGTCGTGTAGACGCGCGTACACACGCCACGCTTCTGCGGGCATGATTCCATGTGGCGCGATTTCTCGCGGTACGTCTTCTGCGTCCGGGGCTTCCGGATCAACTGTTGTATCGTCGGCATGCGCCTCTTCCGTCCACGCTTGCCCGGTTTGACGCGTACGCCAAACCGAACCTGCCGAGCCCACGCCCCGAAGGCGTGCACCCGACACGAAAAAACCAGAGGATCATGCGAGCTCGGCGAGAGCCGCAGATCTTGGTCCGAATTTGTCCTCTGCTTTGCGACGGCAGCGTTTAGGCCAGGGCGTCCTCAATGAATGGACGCGGAGTTGGTCTACCACCTACCGTGAGAGTGGGCTGACCTATATACAGACAGCAGAATCGGGTCAACACCTGCTAACCACCCGTGGCGACATTTTTTTGGCCGCGAGCACTAGCCTGCGCGGGCCAGGCGCCGAGCGCATCGCTGCGTGCCAAGAAAAGAAGCGCGGCCGCGAATTGCGACCGCGCTCCTGCAGCAATGCCCTTATTCTACGGCCTCTTCCGCCGTGCGCCGACGACGGCGCACCGGCCCGGCAGCGGGTCCGGCCAGGGCCTTCTCCGCATCGACCTTCGCTTGCTCGCGAGCGATTAGCTCGTCGCGCTTTGCGGCGATCTTGCGCAGGCGGCGAAGCGCGCCACCCGTGCCCGCCGGAATAAGGCGGCCGACGATGACGTTCTCCTTGAGACCCTCGAGGGTGTCGACCTTGCCGTTGACGGCCGCGTCTGTGAGCACCCGCGTCGTCTCCTGGAACGACGCCGCGGAGATGAACGAACGGGTCTGCAGCGAAGCTTTGGTGATACCCAGCAGCACGGGACTCGCCGCCGCCGGCTTCTTGCCGGCCGCGGTGATCGCTGCGTTGATCTCGTCAAGCTCCACGCGGTCGAGTTGTTCGGACTTGATAAGGTCCGTATCGCCCGGATCGGTGACCTCGACCTTCTGCAGCATCTGACGGACGATCACCTCGATGTGCTTGT
>DATBSP010000020.1:0-6826 GCA_036559705.1 Hyphomicrobium sp. | reverse complement strand
GGCGCCGGCTTCGCCGGTTTCGCCAGTTGGCTCGACATGACGCCGGCCGATCCCGACGTGCTCGCCATTCCCGATCCATCGAGCCTGATCCAGCTTCCCTGGAAGCGCGAGGTCGGCTGGCTCGCCGCCGACCCCTACATGAACGGCAAGCTGGTCGAGCAGGCGCCGCGCAACATTCTCAAGAAGATGGTGGCGAAGGCGGCGGACGCCGGTTTCGCCATGAAGACCGGCGTCGAATGCGAGTTCTTCCTGGTGAGCCCCGACGGCGCGGCGATCAGCGACGCGGCGGACACCCAATCGAAGCCTTGCTACGACCAGTCGGCGCTGATGCGACGCTATGACGTGATCAGCGAGATCTGCGATTCCATGCTCGAGCTCGGCTGGGCGCCGTACCAGAACGATCACGAGGACGCCAACGGCCAGTTCGAGATGAACTGGCAGTTCGCCGACGCGCTGACCACCGCCGACCGGATGGCGTTCTTCAAATATATGGTCAAGGCGATCGCCGAGAAGCACGGCTTGCGTGCGACCTTCATGCCGAAACCCTTCGTCAACCTCACCGGCAGCGGCTGCCACGTGCATGTGTCGCTGTGGAAGGGCAACAAGAACCTGTTCGAGGACGGCAAGGACGGGCTCGGGCTGTCGCGCACGGCCTATAATTTCATCGGCGGGGTGATGAATGCCGCGAGCGAACTTTGCTCGATCACCAATCCCACGGTCAATTCCTACAAGCGCATCAACGCGCCGGTCACCACCTCCGGTGCCACCTGGTCGCCCAACACCGTGACCTATGCCGGCAACAACCGTACTCACATGATCAGGATCCCGGGCGGCGGGCGTTTCGAGTTCCGCCTCGCCGACGGCGCCACCAATCCCTACCTCTTCCCCGCGGCGTTGCTGGCCGCGGGTCTCGACGGCATCGCCCGCACTATCGACCCGGGCAAGCCGCTCGATATCGACATGTATGCCGAAGGCCACAAGGCGCCGGCCGGCACCAAGAAGCTGCCGCTCAACCTGCTCGATGCGTTGCGCATCACCGAGGGCTCGGCGCTGTTGCGGCGCGAGCTCGGCGACGAGTTCGTCAACTCCTACATCAAGCTCAAGACGCGGGAGTGGAACGACTATGCGCGCCACCTCACCGCGTGGGAGCGCGCCAACACGCTCGACTGCTAGCCGCCTTGCTGATTCGCGACCCGCGGCTTGACGACGAGACGGCTTGGCGGCGTCTTTGGGCCGGCTATGTCGCCTTCTACGAGGCCACGATCGGCGAAGACGTGACGGCCGCCACCTGGGGGCGCCTGTTTAGGCCGGACTCGAACATGCTCGGGCGCATCGCCGAATGGAAGGGCGATGTGGTGGGGTTCACCGTCTCGATCATCCACCCCGTCTCCTGGACGCTGACGCCGGCCTGCTATCTGGAGGATCTGTTCGTCGATCCGGCCGCGAGAGGCCAGGGCATCGGCGGAGCCCTCATTCAGGACCTCGTCGACATCGGCCGCGAACGCGGCTGGTCGCGACTCTATTGGCATACCCGCGCCTCGAACGACACGGCGCGCCGGCTCTACGATACGTTCGTCGAGGCCGACGATTTCGTCCGCTACCGCATGATCTTGGACTGACAGCACCGGCGGCCCTCTTGGCAGAGGCCGAAATCATTCCTTATGTTACCGGCTTCCATAAGGAGACTTTCATGGCTGATAACAGACCCCCCAATCCCAAGCGGACCGAGATTGTCCTTGCGTGGCTCGGCATGGCCGGCGCCGTCGCCCTGCTGTGGTGGCTGGTCGCCGAATAGCCCCTGCCCACGGACTGACACGCCGGCAAAGGGCCCGGACACTACGGCCTGGAAGGGTCCGGCGGTGCGTCCTGTCGCTGAAAGGCGACCCAGCGAATTCTCGCGACCCGATATGCCTCCGGAATGCTGAGTGCATAGACGAACAGGCCGCCGGAAATCTTGCCGATGAAGCTCGCCTCGGGCGGCGCGAGCTGCCAGGTGATGAAGCCGAGCGCGATCATGAAGAGCTGCATGATCAGGCCGCGCCGCGCCTGCCCGTTCAGCACATGGCCGAAACCGGGCAGCAGGATGGCGACAAGCAAGACGAGATAAGGGTTGAGCGGCGGACGCGGCCTCTGTTCTTGCTGAGACACTATGTCTTTCGCCGACACGTCATGCCGCCCGCTCGACCGAGCCGGCGCTGGACAGAGCGTCGGCGATCGCGGCGGCGGAATCGAGCAAAGTCTTGGCGATGATCGGGTCGACGTAAATCTCGCCGAACTTGACCTCCCGCAACACGGCGTAATGCAGCCGCTTGGCCTGCCAGATCATGCGCATCAGGCGCACGCCGCGCGACGTCACCACCATCTCCTTCATATAGATGTCGGCGAACACGCCCATATGCGGCGTGATCAGCTCGAGCGGCGGTGTGGAGGAAGGATCGTCGGTGCAGAGCAGCGCCTGCTCCGGCCAGCCGCCTGGAAGAGGAAGGTGGTAATGCAGCTCATCGCTCGGCGAGTAGACCTCTACGCCGCCGGGACGCACCAGGAAATCAAGAATCGCCTGGTAGGAATTGGGCTTGAGCACGGTGACCTTCAGCCACAGCACCGGCACTTTGCGCCAAGCCATGTTGTCGACGAGAGGCTGGAGACGGACCTCGTGATCGCGATAGCGGCCGCTGAGCAGAGGGTAGTCGGGACCGTCCTGGGTGACGCGATAGGCCTGGAACAGATCCAGGCAGAGGTCGAAGAACTTGGCGCGCTGCGCCTTCAAAAGACTGCGGTCGCGCCGGTAGAGCATCACCAATACGGCGACGCCCGCCAACACGACCGCATAGCTCAGCATTCGCTCCTCAGTAACCTACTGGCTTCGGCCAGGGCATGGTGAACTGCGCACCGCGCTTCACATAGCGATAGCGGTAGAAGGCGAACCACAGCGACGCCACGATGTAGAACGCCATCATCGCCAGAAGCTGCCGCCCGTAACCCAGATACACGGCGAAGAACGTCGCCGCGCACAGAATGAGCAGCGTCAACGCCGGGAGCGGGTGGAACGGATGGCTGAAGCCGCGGCGGATCGAGCCCACCGGCCATTTCTTCCGGAAGTTCCACATATTGATCGGCATGAACGTGTAGTTCAGCAGTCCCGATAGGATCGAGAAGGTGATGATCTGCGCGAGCGGGATGTAGAGCGCGAACACCAGCACGATCGGCGTCAGGAACAGAATGGAGCGGAACGGCGTCCGGTATTTCGGATGCACCGCCGCGAACCATTCCGGCAGATAACGATCGCGTCCCAGGGCAAACCAGGCGCGGGCCTGATCGTTGGTGCATCCATTCGAGGATGCGATCGCCGACAGCAATGTGCCGATGAATAGGAGCACGATCAAAAACGGGCTGCCGGTCATGCGCGCCGAGTCGTAGAGCGGCGCGAGTGTGGCGTCCCAGCCGATATATTCCCACGGCATGAGGCCGCAGGCGACGTACCAGGTGATCGCGGCGGCGATCAGCAGCGTGATGATGCCGCTCATCGTTCCGAGCGGCAGCGCGCGGCCCGGCGAGCGCACCTCCTCGGCGGCCTGACAGGTGCCCTCGATGCCGAGATAGAACCACATGCCAAAATGCAGCGCGGCGATGACGCCGATCCAGCCATAAGGCAATGGTGTCAGCAGCTCCTTGTGCAGCAGGACCTCACCCGGGGCCCAGGGCTTAACGCCAATGAACAGGATGATGATGCTGAGGAATGCGGCAGCCGTGATGACGAAGTTCACGGTCAAGGTCGCCAGCACGCCGCGGTAATTGAGCAAGGTCAGCAAGGCGAGAAACAGAACGGTGAAGGGCTGCCAGGGAATATCGTGGCCGAGCTGTTGCGCGCCGATCTGCACCAGCTGTCCCGCGACCAGGACGTCGCCGGCGTTCAGCATGAGATAAGTGAGCGTCATGAACAGGCCGACATTGAAGGCCATCAACGGGCCGATAGTGTGCTTGGCCTGCGCGTATTGACCGCCAGCCGAGGCGACGGTCGAGGTCACCTCGGAATCGATCTTGGCCACGCAGGTGTAGAGGATGCCGCTGACGAAGCAGGCGATCAGCGCGCCGAAAGCGCCGCCCTTGCCCGCGGCGTAGTTCCAACCCATGAACTCGCCGACGAGAACGATGCCGACGCCCAGGGCCCAAATGTGCGCCGGGCCGAGGACTTTCAGCAGGTTGAGCGATTGAGACTGTTGCGACGTCGTGGTGGTGGAAACCGTTGTGTCGACCATGGCTTTATTTCTTCTTCTTTGCAGTGGATTGATCGCCCGCAGGGAGGAGCTCGTCGAGACCCTCGCGGGAGCTCACGAGAACGTTTTCGTCGTATTTCGCGTTGATGACGAAAAAGTCCCAAGCCATCCAGAGGAAGATCGCCGCGGCAATGACCCAGGCGACATTTGCCAGAATGTCCCACATTGACGAGTCCCCCTTTAATTTGACCGTCGATCAGTCGTCCCGTCGAACTTCTCGGCGATGACCTGCCGGTATTCGCGGTCGGACATGACGACAAGAAAAACGAAGAAGCCGATGATCACGATGCCGGTGATGACGAGGCCCGCCGTGTCGATCGTATAATCGAATTGCTGGGTGATAATGTCGGCAGCCGTCTCGACGGTGTAACCGAGCTTCTCCCACTGGGCTTGCATCGTCGGGTTTTGACCGAGCTTCTCCCAGCTTAGGCCTGTCCATTGCTTGGTCGTGCCGTCGGCGGCGAGCGTGTAGCTCACGCCCTCGGGCAGCTTCTCGACGCGCGAGGGCACGGCGATCTTCAGCCAGAGCGGAATGAAGAGCGCGGCAAAGACGAGCGCGAGCAGGAAGGCGACGTCGAACAATTGTCCTGCGACGCCTTGCTTTGGAGGCACGTAGATTTTCGCCATGGACCCCTCCCTAGCGGCCAGCGTCGAGATGGTGGATGTCGATCGGGTAGATGTGGGCCTTGTCCTCGGAATAGTGCCGGAGCATGGCCACGATCGAAGCCGTGTTGTAGAGGAGCAGGAACGCCGCGGCGATCCAGCAGACCGGTTCGACGCCGGGCGGCATATACGGTCTGACGGCGAGGATCACGAAAAAGATCGTCAGCCAGAGAACCGTAACGAGAGCGATTGCGGATCGAGAATCCCGCCTTAGCATTTTATCGACCCGGTCGCGCAGATGAACCGGGACTTCCGTTTTTGCCTCAGCCATCGTTCCACCTCCGACATTGGCTCTACGATGGCCAGGCTTGGCCACCGCTTGCCCTCTCTTGTTTTGGCTGTATCCCCCCAATGCGTCGTCGTTCGTCGACTCCGCTTTCATCAGACTGTAGCTCTTGGCTATAAAGGCCGTCAACCAAGATGAAATTAGTTTTCCTGTAGGTAAAATCTCTTTCGAACCAATGGGCCGGCTTCCCAGCAACCCGGAGGTGGTCCCGCCTCCTTGATCGACATCTCGTGAAAAAGCGTTCCTCCCAATCCCTCCGCGACGACTTCCTCGCCTGGCAGTGCCGCATCCGGCAATTCGCCATGCGCCAGGATGGGGGGCGTCCCTCGCCGGGCATGCGCCCGCGCGTGCTCGATGCGTCGGGCCGCGAATTGGCGGGCGCGCTGACCGTTCTCATCATTCCTCGCGACCCAGCCGAGAGCACCGACTTCTTCCGCTTCCAGGTGTTGAAAACCGCCGACCCGCGCGATCTTTACGAGCGCGCGCTGAGCTATTTGCAGGCCGACTATTTTCAGCAGCCGGGCGAGTTCGGCGATGTCCTCACGGCGGCGCTGCCCGCGAATTCCGATCTCGCCGCCAGGCTGATCAAGGACGGGACATGCGTGCTGGCGTTCGATCAGTTCTCGCAACGTTATCGGTTGCCGTGCGCGGCGTTCGAGGCCGAAGCCGGCGAGGCGATCCGGGAGGCGACGCTCTGGCACAATCGGCTGTTCAATCCCGTGCTGCCTGACGACGTGCTGGTGCTGGGCTTCCGGCCGAATTGGCAATCGGCCGAGACGGATCAGGGACCCGCCTAGAACTTCCTGTAGGCCTTGTTCAGCATATTCAGCGGATGATTGGGCGAGGTCTGGAAGCGCACGAGCAGCTCGCGCGCCAGCATGTCGCGGTCCTGTTGGTTGTCGGGCAGCTTCATTGCTTTCGGAATCCGCACCCAGCCGTTGATGTTGCGATCGAAGATTGCCGGCTTCCCCGCCTCGTAGCCCATATGCACGTCCTCGAGCCAGTTGAGGTCGTCCCAGCCCATGAACTCCATGTAGTCCTTGAGGAACGGGGTCAGGCGACCGTAATCGGGCAGCAGATTGACGTCGTAGCGATAGCCGATGTGCTGGCCGATCTGCTTCTCCCGCGCGGTATCGAGCCCGGCGGCGGCCTTCAGAAATTTGTCGACATCGCTCTTGGCCCTCGGCGTCTTGCCGGGCTTGTCGCCTTTGCCATTCTTGCCGCTCTTGCCGGCCATGGTGCAAACTCCGCTCATCCGATCTTGTGATAGTTGTCGACGCCGACGGTGTAGTCGGTGCCAGCCAACGGCACCTGCGCCATCGCCGAGGCTTCCATTGTCAGCGCGGCGAGGTCTTCCGGCTCGAGACTATGCACGGATGTCTTGCCGCAGGCGCGCGCCAGCATCTGCGCCTCAAGCGTCAGCGTGTGCAGGAAATTATAGACGCGCTCGGCCGCCGCGTCAGGATCGAGCCGCTTGCGCAGCTCGGGGTCCTGCGTGGCGACGCCGACCGGGCAGCGCCCGGTATGGCAGTGATAGCAATAGCCGGCCGGCACGCCGATCTCGCTCTCGAAATCGGATTCCGGAATCTCCTTGTTGCAGTTC
>DATBSP010000019.1:0-2589 GCA_036559705.1 Hyphomicrobium sp. | reverse complement strand
TTACACCAAGTCGTTCAACGGGACGTCGAGCGCGACGCCCATCGTGGCCGGCACCGTGCTCGTCATCCAGAGCGTGCGCAAGGCATGCGGCTTACCGCCCGCGACACCGCTCGAAATGCGCGATCTCTTGGTCCGCACCGGCGCACGCCAAGGCAGCCCGCGGGCGCGGAATATCGGGCCGCTGCCCAATCTAGAGGCTGCGCTCAAAGCCAGTGTGCCCGCCAATTGCCTGAAGCAAGTGCAGTCGGCGAGCGACGCCGCCGTGCCTTGAGTCTTCGTCTATTTGGGAAAGCGATCCTGGGTTAGCGCGAGAGCCCGCGTCGCTGCCGCGAAATCGCGCCATCTGTTCTTGCGGCACTCGGCGGCTTCCGCATCCTGGCCCCATTTGCCGATCTGCCAATCCTCATCGACATGGGCGGCCTCCCACGCCGCTTCCGGCGTCAGCCGCCCTTGCGCCACGGCGATAGCGAGCAGCGCCGACCCGGTCAACCCGGTCATCACATGCAGCGCCGCCAAGCTGAAGGCATCGCGGCCGAGGAGCGTCTCTCTCAACCTCGCAAGCGAGGTCTCCGGTTGGGCGACATGCGCGACGCCCTCGGTGAGAAACAGCGGCGCTTCCAGTACGGTCCTGGCCCAGGCCAGCACGGAATCCCAATGCGTCTGTTGCGCCTTGACCAGCCCGTCCGGAGCTCCCGCGCGGTAGCAAACGAGGTCGTTGCCCGCATGCGCCATGATGTCGTCGATCACCGCCTGCTCGCGCCCGGCCACACCGTCGATGGCGCTGTTGGCGAGCCGGGTGAGCGGCATGGTGAGCGGATCGATGCGCCCGCCTTGCGCGCGCCACTCCTCGGCGATCGCCTCGGCCAGCGCCCGCGTCGGCAAGTGCAAAGCTGCCTTGCCGGGAGTCCGCGCCGGCTTGCCGTCGAGCAGCAGCGCAGCTCCCTCTCCGCCTCCGGTGTCGGTCGTCACTTGCCGGTAGAAGCGCTTGGCCAACCCGCCGTCTCGCTGGGAGACATTGGCGGCGCGCTCACTTGTGTCGGGCACTCATCGCCTCGCTGCGGATTTCCCCGCCTTGGCCGTGGAGGGCCGTTTCGGCACCGCCTCGGCGCGTATCGGAGTCTTGGTTTGCGATTTCGCCTTACGCGCCAACTGCTCGTAGTCCTGGCGCAGCAGCTCGAGCGTCGTGTCGTCCAGTTCCTCCAGATCGAGCAGCACGTTGCGCGCCTTCCCTGTGACGCGAATCAATTCGTCGATCTTGATATGCATGGCTGCGGTATCGCGGTTCTGCGTGTTCTGGATCACGAATACCATGAGAAAGGTGACGATGGTGGTCGTCGTGTTGATGACGAGTTGCCAGGTATCGCTGAAGCCGAACAGCGGCCCGGACGCCGCCCATATGACAATGGCCGCAACGGCGACCACGAAGGTGATTGGGCGCCCCGTGAGCGTGGATACCCCTTGCGCAAAGGCGACGAACCAGCCGGTTCTCTTGTCCATAAAATGCCTCTCATTCGGTGAAGTTGCTCCCGGACAACGAAAGAGGACCGGCGCTGGTTGCGCCGTCGTCGGCCCTTCTAGTGTCGCCCCGGCCGGGGTACCATCAACCGCCGAGGGGCAACGGCCGGCACCAAAGGGGAAGGACATCACATGTTCCGCAATCTTCTGCTTGCGCTCGGCCTGCTTGCAGGCCTGGGTGCATGTCTCACGAGCGGCGCGGTGAACGCCGCGGATCCCGTCTATTGCGGGCACTACACGTCCGACGCCATCAAGAGCGTGCTGCTTGCCAAGCACCTGAAATGCGGCTTCCAGGGCCCGCGCTGGAACAACGATAAGGGTTCGCACATGGCTTGGTGCCTGTTCGTGCCGCAAAACATCGCGCAGTCGGAAACCGACGCGCGCGCCGCAAACCTGAAGCTCTGCACGTGCCAATGGTATGCCGACCAGACCATGGTGCAGATCGCCATGAACATCGCCAACAAATGCGGCTTCACCGGCCTGCGTTGGCTCGAAAACAAGCAGGCGCATTACGACTGGTGCTTCAACTCAAACCCGCCTTTTAGCGCGATGACGAACGAGATCGACATCCGCAAGAAGATGCTGAAAGGCTGCTAGGCCGAACTATTCGCCGGCTCCGTCGGCGCCGCGTTCCTCGAAGCCGAAACTCTCGAAGGCTCTCGCCATATGCGGGGGCAGCGGCGCGGTGACGTCGACCAAGCCCTCCCCCGACGGATGCGGAAAGCTGATGCGCCGCGCGTGCAACTGCAGCCGCTTGTCGATGCCTTCCGGAAACTCCGCATCGCTCGGATATTTCTCATCGCCCAGGATTGGATGGCCGATGATGGCCATATGCGCGCGGAGTTGATGCTGCCGCCCGGTCACCGGCTTGAGCGAGACCAAGGCGACGTTCTGGCCGGCGCGGTCGACGACGGCATAATGCGTCACCGCCGACTGGGCGACGTCTTGCTCGCCGGGCCGCGCTTTGCGCACGCGATCGCCTGCCGGGCCTGACGCCTTCACCAGGGCCGCCTCGATCTTGCCTTGCGGCGGCTTCGGCACGCCATAGGTGAGCGCCCAATAGATCTTGCGCAC
>DATBSP010000018.1:0-3232 GCA_036559705.1 Hyphomicrobium sp. | reverse complement strand
GAAGCTGCTCAAAGAGGCGATGTTCTCGCCTGAGGACTGGCAATATGCGCTCTATATGCCGCCGTTCGGTTGGCGCGTGCTGTTGAGATGGCCGGTGTTTTTCGAGCGGCTTGGCCTCGTGCTATGGCCGGCGTTTTCCGGGGTGATCATCGTGGAAGCGTCGAAGCAGGTCTATGGCGCCCTTCCGGCGAAGGCGCGCGCCAAGGTGCGCAGGCAGTACGTGCCTGTACCGGCGACCTCGTGACGGGTCCGCTTACTCACTACGCATTACAGAATGCCGCAATTTACGCCGGGGCCAGTCAGGCCGCGGCAATCCATTCGCCATGCACATAGCCAAAGGCGACCGCATCCGGATTGCGCAAGGCTGCTTGGCTCAGCTTATCCTCAGCATCGACAACGAAACCGCGCCGGGCATCGCTGCCCTCTTCGGCGTTTCCTCTGGCACGATTGTTGTAACCGCTGAGGAGAATGATCCTCCTGCCACGCAAGATAATCTTCGGGTGTGCCATATCCCACCTCCTCGGTCCTGCCCTTCCCCGGCAATGACCGCAGTGTCGGCAAACCCCACGTCAGCCACAACAAACAGTAGCACGTGACTTTGACGAAGATGAGACAGAAAATTATGTGCGGCGCAGCAATTCGCGACCTAATGCCGCTCAGCGCCAAGGCTCGGCAAAGCCACGAATGAGCGCCACTAAGGCGCTGCGGTTATGCACGCCGGTTTTGTCGAAAACTCTTTTCAAATATTGCCGCACCGCCGCAACGCGAATGCCGAGTTCGCCAGCGACACTTGCCAGGACCTGCCCCTCGGCGAGACGCACGGCGACCTCGCTCTCCCGTTTTGTCAGCCTGAAGGCGTCGGCGACCATTTGCCGTTCGATCGGAGGCGTTGCGCCCGCTTCTTATCGCGACAACACAAACACCGCCTGCTCGCCGAACAGGTTCTGCGCGAAGTTCGGCAGCGACACGCCGAGTTTCCGGCCATAGGCGTTGAGTGCCACGACACGATCGACTTTGGCGCCGATATCCTCGCAGAGATTGCGGAAATCCTTGATGGTGCAGAGATGGATGTTGGGCGTCTCGTACCAGCGATCGGGCAGGTTGTCAGTGCGGGGCATCTTGCCGCCGAACAGTAGCCGCGCCCGCACATTCCAATGGCCGAAATTGGGAAACGACACGATGACGTGCCTGCCAATGCGCAACAGCTGCTCGAGCACGTCGCGGGGCGAATAGGTGGCCTGGATGGTCTGCGATAGGATGGCGTAATCGAAGGCGAGGTCAGGGTAATAGACGAGGTCGGTGTCGGCGTCGCCCTGGATCACGGCCAAGCCTTGCGCCACGCAAGAATTCACCCCGGCCTGGGAGAGCTCGATGCCGCGCGCGTCGACGCCGCGTCGCTCGGCGAGCAGCCTGAGCAGCGTGCCGTCGCCGCAGCCGATATCGAGCACGCGCGACCCCGGCGCTACCATCTCGGCGATGAGCAGCAGGTCGACGCGCGAGGTCTCGGTGTGGCGCACCGCGTGCGGAGGAACATTCACGTTCATGGATGCTCCCCGGCCAGGGCAACGCCGCGCTGATTGGCGGCCGCGCTCAAAAAGCCTCTGATGGTGGCGAAAAGTTCCGGCTCGTGCAGCAGGAAGGCGTCGTGCCCCTTGTTCGACTTGATCTCGACGAAGGAGACATTGGCCGCGACTGCGTTCAGCGCATGCACGATCTCGCGGCTCTCCTCGGTCGGGAACAGCCAGTCGGAGGTGAACGACACCAGACAAAAGCGGGTCCTGGTGCCGGCAAAGGCGTTGGCGAGCACGCCGTCATGATCCGCGGCCATGTCGAAATAGTCCATGGCCCTGGTGATGTAGAGATAGGAGTTCGCGTCGAAGCGATCGACAAAGCTCAAGCCTTGGTGGCGCAGATAGCTCTCCACCTGGAAATCGGCATCGAAGCCGAAAGTGATCTTGTCGCGGTCCTGGAGGCTGCGGCCGAATTTCTCGTGCAACGCATCGTCGGACAGATAGGTGATGTGCGCGGCCATGCGGGCAACCGCCAAGCCTTTGCGCGGGCTACGGCCCTCGTCGAGATAGCGCCCCTGGCACCATTCGGGATCGGCCATCACCGCCTGGCGCCCGACTTCGTGGAAGGCAATGTTCTGCGACGAATGCCGCGCGGCGCAAGCGATCGGGACCGCGGAATAAACGCGGTCTTTATATTCGGCCGCCCATTCCAGCACCTGCATGCCGCCCATCGAGCCGCCGAGCACCGACAGCAGATCCGGAATGCCGAGATGGTCGAGCAGGCGCGCTTGCGCCCGCACCATGTCGCCGACAGTGATGACGGGAAAGTCGGGGCCATAAGCCTTCCCGGTTGTCGGGTTGATCGAGCTCGGTCCGGTCGAGCCCATGCAGCCGCCAAGGACGTTGGGGCAGAGCACGAAATAGCGGTCGGTGTCGATCGGCTTGCCGGGGCCGACCATGGTGTCCCACCAGCCGGGCTTACCGGTGACGGGATGGATATTGGCAACATGCTGGTCGCCGGTCAGCGCATGACAAACGAGAATGACGTTGGACTTCGCCTTGTTCAGCGTGCCGTAGGTCTGATAGGCGATGGAATAGGGGCTGAGGCTGCCGCCGCAGTCGAGCGGGAGTGGATCGTTGAAGTGAACGATGTCGCTCTGCGGATTAGCAATTTGCGCAAACCTGACCGAACTGTCGGTGAAGGCTTGGCTCGTCGGCGCTTCGCTCATTACGTTTCTCTTACCTAGTCAACCCGCACCTTGTTACGACGTCATTCCCGCGCGGGCGGGCATCCAGTAAACGGCGCGGCTTACTATCAAGTAATGGTTGCCACCGGCTACTGGATGCCTGCCTTCGCGGGCATGGCAAGCGGAGTTTAACTCATCGGCGTTAGCTAGGAGCTTACCGTTGAAAGTCAATGTTTTCTTTGCCTTCGGCGGCTGAAAGGCCCTAAGACAGGCCGGCATGCTCCCCTATCGGGGCATCATTAAGGAGCAACAAGCAATGAGCGCGAAGCGCGCGCCAGAGCCACGTCCGGGCATTAGCGGCATTGCGCCCTATGTCCCAGGCAAGGCTGCGCTCGAAGGCGCCACCACGGTCATCAAGCTTTCATCGAACGAGACCCCGTTTGGGCCTTCTCCGCGCGCGGTCGAGGCTTATCTGGAGGCGGTGAGGAGCTTGTCGCGCTACCCAGACGGCTCGGCGCGGAGTTTGCGCGAGGC
>DATBSP010000017.1:0-15460 GCA_036559705.1 Hyphomicrobium sp. | reverse complement strand
GGAGCAAGCTGCGCCCACGCCGATAATCAATGCCGCATCGAGACCAAGGGCTCGGCGACCTGTGAGAAGCAGTACTCGAGCTGCCTGCAGAGCTGCCGCAACCGATAGCCACCCCGTCAGCCGTTCCCGAGAAGGAAGACGGCCAGCCGCCGCGGTCCGTGTGCACCCACGACAATTTTGCCGCCAATGTCGCCGGTGCGCGAGGCGCCCGTCACGAGATTGAGCGTGCGTGGCATGCGGCCGCCGTTCTCCGCTAGCACCATTGCGCAAGCCTCCTCATAGCTGCCGACGAGGGTATCGGCGCGCAGCACGACGAGATGCGTGTCGGGTAGAAAGCCGAGGGTGACCGGATTGTCGGACCCCGAGCCCAGGGCCAGCGTTCCCGTCTCGGCAACGCCGGCCACGGCACGTGACAGACCGGCGGTGTCGCCATCTTGGGCGCGGCCAGCACTGATTTCGAGCGACGGCGCGCTTTCCCAGGGCAGTCCGGACAGTAGAGGATCGGTGCCTCGCCGCAGGCGCAAGGGGAGGCCGAGCGCGTGTAGATAGCCAGCGATGGCGGCCGGGATCTCGGGGGGCGCCTCGACCTCCATGACGGTGACCCCGAGCGTGTGCTGGAAGTCCTTGAACTGCTGCAACAGCTCGCCCGTCGGCCGGAGCGTCCGGCCCGGGCGAGGATGCACGACCGGGTGCGCGAGGCGAGCGGCGGCGCTCTGCCGCCGCGTGGCCTCGCGCGTCTCCGCATCGAGCGTGATCCGGATAGCGCCGAGGATGCGTTCGCGGCTCATGGCGCCGCCTCGCGTTGCCGTTGCGCGTAGAGATCCTGAAAGGTGCGCCCCTGCGGGGCTGGGAAGTCGCGGTGGCGCGTCCATCGCTCGCCGAAGGGCAGCGTACGTAGCCTCCCGCTGGCGCGCGCCATCACTGCGAGGGCGGCAGCCGCGGTCCTGGCGACCAATCGGTAAGCGCGCGGCCGGGCGGCGAGAAATGCCCAAGCACGCAACAGCTTGCGGCTACGCCACGACCGGGGCTCGTCAATCGCCACCTCGCGCCAATGACGCATCAGTGAGACCAGCGGGATCTCGACCGGGCAAACCTCCTCGCAGCGGCCACAGAAGGTCGAGGCCTGCGCCAAGTGTCCCGCCTCCGGCGTCTCGGCCAGCGCCGGCGTCAGCACCGCGCCGATCGGGCCTGGATAGACCGAGCCGTAAGCATGGCCGCCGATGGAACAGTAAACCGGGCAATGGTTCATGCACGCGCCGCAGCGGATGCAGCGCAGAACCGTACGCAGTTTGCTGCGCAGAAGCTCCGACCGACCGTTGTCGAGAATAACGACGTGGCACGCCTCGGGCCCGTCGACGTCACCTTCGCGGCGCGGCCCGGTGACCAGCGTCGTATAGGCGGTGAACTCCTGCCCGGTCGCCGAGCGCGCCAACAGCCGCAGCAGTGGCCAGGCGTCGTCCAGCGTGGGGACGACCTTGTCGATCGACGCCAGAACGATGTGCACCTTCGGCAGCGACATCGTCAGGTCGGCGTTGCCCTCGTTGGTGACGACGATGGCCGAGCCAGTTTCGGCGACGAGAAAGTTGGCGCCCGTGATGCCGACCTCGGCGGCAAGGAACTTCTCGCGCAGCACGCCGCGCGCTTCGCCGACCAGTGCTTCCGGCGACTCGAGATCACGTTCCGGCCGCAGCTGGCCGTGGCGGCGTCGAAACTCGTCGGCAACGTCGCCGGCGCGCAGATGGATCGCCGGCGCGATAATGTGACTGGGCGTCTCGCCGCGGAGCTGGATGATGTATTCGCCGAGGTCGGTCTCGACGACATCGAGTGCCGCCGCTTTGAGTCGCGCGCGCAGCCCAATCTCCTCGGATACCATCGACTTACTTTTGGTGACGATGCGCCCGCCCGCCTCGCGGCATATCGCCAATATTATGTCGCAGGCGTCCGTGCTGCTCATCGCCCAATGCACGCGTGTGCCGGCGCGTGTCGCGTTGGTCTCGAACGCCTCGAGGTAGAGGTCGAGGTGCGCGAGCGTATGGTCACGGATATCGCGCCCGATACGGCGCAGCGCCTCGAATTCCGGGAGCGCCGCCTTGACCCGCGCGCGACCAGCGACGAAGCCGGCCGGAACGTCGGCGAGCGCCGCCTGCAGCGACGTATTGGCGAGCGCGGCGGTGATGCCCGCCTCAAACGCGGTCGCCCGCTTCACGACACGCCTCGCGCAGCCGCGTGGGCGATCGGCGGCTCGCCCATTTCACCGGCGAGCACTTCGGCCACATGCCGGCAGGTGACTGGCGAGCCTTGCCGCGACAGCTTGCCGGCGATGTTCATCAGGCAGCCGAGCTCGCCGGATAGCACCAGGTCCGGCGCGACGCCATCGATGTTGGCCGTTTTTGCCGACACCATGGCGTTGGAGATGTCGGGGAATTTGACCGAGAACAGACCGCCGAAACCGCAACAGGTCTCGGTACCGGGCATCTCGATCAGCTCAAGACCCTCCACTGCGGCGAGCAGACGCCGCGGCTGCTGCTTAATCTTCAATTCGCGCAGGCCCGAGCAGCCGTCGTGATAGGTGACGCGGCCGACGAACGCGCCCGGCACCGTCGACATGCCGCGCACGTCGACAAGGAACGCGGCAAGCTCGTGCACGCGCTCGGCGAACGCCCGTGCGCGCCGTCCGGCGTCCTCGTCCCCAGACATTAGGTGCGGGTAGTGCAGCTTGAGCATCGCCGCGCACGATCCGGACGGCGCCACGACGTAGTCGAAGCCCTCGAAGGCGGCGATCGTCTGCAAGGCCAGCGATTTGGCGCTACATTTATCGCCGCTGTTGTAGGCCGGCTGGCCACAGCATGTCTGCACGCGCGGCACGAGCACCTCGCAGCCCGCGGCTTCCAGCAGCCGCACGGCGGCAAAACCGACCGACGGACGCATCAAGTCGACGAGGCAGGTGACGAAGAGCCCGACGCGCGGGCGCCGTGCATAGCCTTCGGTCATCGGTTATCCGCTTGGCTTAGGGCAGCGCAGCTACTTGTGCAGCTTCAAGAAGGCAATGAGATCATTGAGGTCTGCGGGGTTCTTGATCCCCGGAGACGCCATGACGTTGTTCGGCATGAAAGTGTCAGGGGACTCGAGGAACTTGGCAAGCTGCGGCTCCGTCCACACGAGCCCGCGTCCGCCTGCCTCCTTCATCGCGTCAGAATAGTTGAATCCTGGCACGCTGGCCGCCTTCTTGCCGACGATGCCGGTGAGTACGGGCCCGGCCTTGTTCTGTGCCGCAGGACCAATGGCGTGGCAGGCGCGGCAGCGCTTGAACACGGCTTCGCCCTTGGAGGCGTCCTGAGCGGTGGCTGACGCGGCGCCGGCGAGAAGCATGGCCGCGACCGCGAGAATTTCCCTGCGCATCATGCTCTCCCTCCTCTTTTGCCAGCCACCTCAGCAAATGCCGCGGCGGCGATCAAGGGAGGATGATCGCCGAAGCGGCCCTGCCGGTCGCATTTGCCAAGGAGCGTGGCGCAAAGCTCAGCGGGTCGCCACTGCTTGGCTCGATTTACCGAGGCGGCGTGAAGCGGTCTTTGCAGAGTGACGGGCCGAGAACATCTTGTTGAGGTCCAAGTCCTTGTCCCAGTAAGGCTGCGTGCCGTAGAGCTCTGCTAGGAACTCGATCAGGACGTTGACCTTTGTCGGCATGAACTCGCGGCTCGGGTAGACCGCATGCACGGCGGCGTTCGAAGCGCCGCGATATTCCGGTAGCACGACGCGCAAGGCCCCGCTGCGTAGCGCCGCCCCGATATCCCAAGTCGACAACAGGCCGATGCCGACGCCGGCCAACACCAGCTCGCGGATGAACTCGCCGGAATCGGAGCGCACGTTGCCGTGGGGATGCAACTGCGTGTCGCCGTGGGGACCCTCGAGCCGCCACACGTCTACGGTATCGGCGGCTAGGCAGTTGTGCGCCTCGAGATCGGCGAGATCTGCCGGTGTGCCGTGCTTGTCGAGATAAGCGGGCGCGGCGCAGATAACGCGCATGTCCGGCGCGATGCGACGCGCGACAAGCGATGAATCCTCGAGCTCACCGATACGGATGGCGAGGTCGAAGCCCTCGCGAATGATATCGACGAAAGCATCGACAATGTGCACGTCGAGCTCGATCTCTGGATAGCGGGCGAGGAAGTCATCGATGTAGGGCGCGATGTGCAGCCGGCTGAACGCGGTCGGCATGGTGACCTTCAACAGCCCGCGCGGCTTGGTGTTGCGCCGGCTGACAAAGTCCTCGGCTTCTTCACACAGACTCAAGATGTCGACGACACGCTTGAAGTAGCCCGCGCCCGTCTCGGTCAGCGTTAAATGGCGGGTGGTGCGCTGGAACAGGCGCGCGCCAAGCCGATCCTCGAGCTGGCTAATGCGCTTGGACACGACAGCGGGGGAAAGCCCCATCTCTCGGCCGGCGGCCGACATGTTGCCGGTGCGGGCGACGCGTGCGAAGATGTCGAGGTCACTGATAGCAGTCACTTGTCCCCCGTAGGTAAAAAGTCCCCGGCTGGCGAATGCAGCCGACGGGCGGCCAATCGAACGAAATCGTGCCGGACGGCGATAATAGGTATCGGCTGAAAATCCGAAAAGCTGTACTCTCGTACGTACCTTTTAGTATGCCAGCAAACGGCCGCAGCGCCATACTCAAATCTAGAACTTGCTGCCGCCCGCTGGTACTGCCTAGCTGGAGAACTTCATGACGCTGTCGAGGATGCCGGAACCCGACCGCGCCGTACTCGACCGGAGCAGCGCCATTATCAAAGACCTCGAGGCGCTGATCGGTTTGGCCGGTGTCATCTCCGAGGAGGAGGGCCGGCGCGCGTTCGAGACCGATGCGCTTACCGCCTATCGGCAGGTGCCGCTCGTCGTTGTGCTGCCGCGCTCGACCGAGGAAGTGTCGAAAGTCCTCAAGTACTGCTACCAGAACCATCTGAAGGTCGTGCCGCGCGGCGCGGGAACATCACTGTGCGGCGGCGCGCTGCCGTCGGCCGACTCGATCGTCATCGGCACGTCGCGCATGAACCGCGTCCTCGAAGCCGACTTCGTCAATCGGACAATCACGGTAGAGTGCGGCATCACCAATCTCGCCATCACCGACGCCGTCTCGGCCGAGGGCTACTTCTATGCGCCCGATCCTTCGAGCCAGCTCGCTTGCACCGTGGGCGGCAACCTCGCCATGAACTCAGGCGGCGCTCACTGCCTCAAATACGGCGTGACGACCAACAACGTCCTTGGGCTTCGGATCGTGCTGATGGACGGCGAGATCGTCGAGATCGGCGGTCCGTACCTCGATTCGGAGGGCTACGATTTCCTCGCCCTCATCGTCGGCTCCGAGGGCCAGTTCGGCATTGTCACCGAAGCGACCTTGAAGATTTTGCCCAAGGCCGCGACGGCGCGTCCCGTGCTGCTGGGCTTCAACTCGTGCGAGGCGGCCGGCCAGTGCGTCGCCGCCATCATCGGCTCGGGCATCATCCCCGTTGCCATCGAATACATGGACAGGCCGGCCATCGCCGTTTGCGAGGCTTTCGCTCACGCCGGCTACCCGCTCGACGTCGAGGCGCTGCTCATCGTCGAGGTGGAAGGCTTCGACGAGGAGATCGCCAGGCTCTTGCGGGACATCGTCGAGATCGCGCGTACGTACGATCCGAAGGTCATCGAGGCCAGCACTTCGGCCGAGCAAAGCGCGCGCATCTGGAAGGGGCGCAAAGCGGCATTCGGCGCCATGGGCCGCATCTCGGACTACTACTGCATGGACGGTGTCATTCCGCTGGCCCGACTGCCCGAGGTGCTGAGCCAGATCGGTCAAATTTGCGCCGCGCACCGCCTCAAGGTGGCGAACGTGTTCCATGCCGGCGACGGCAACCTGCACCCGTTGATCCTCTTTAATGCTAACGACGCCGACGAGGCGCGGCGCGCCGAGATCGCCGGCGCCGAGATTCTCAAGCTGTGCGTCGCGGTCGGCGGCTGCCTCACCGGTGAGCACGGCGTCGGCATCGAGAAACGCGATTTGATGGAGACGCAATTCTCGCCCTCCGACCTCGCCGTACAGATGCGGATAAAGAGCGTGTTCGACCCCCTATGGCTCTTGAACCCAGGTAAGGTCTTTCCCCTATCGGCGCTCGAATCGAACGAGCGCTCGGCCGCAGACCAGGCGGCCTGAGGAGACGCAATTTTGAGCGACGTGCAACGCCCCGGCGCCGATTGGGAGCTTCAATTCGTCATCGCCGGCTGCCTCGAAAGGCGCCTACCGATCGAGATCGTCGGCTCGGGCTCCAAGCGTGCCGTCGGCCGTCCAGTCGACGGCACGGTGACCCTCACCACCGCCTCGCTGCGCGGTATCTCGCTCTATGAGCCGAACGAGCTCGTCATGTCGGCCCGCACCGGCACCCCGCTATCGCAGGTCGAGGCGGAACTCGCCGCGCGCGGGCAGATGCTGCCCTTCGAGCCGATAGATCTGGCGCCGGCGACTGGCGGGCCGCAGGGCACGCAGACCATCGGCGCGGTGTTCGCCACCAACATGTCGGGTGCCCGCCGCGTGCAATGCGGTGCGGCACGCGACCACCTGCTCGGCGTCAAAGGCGTCAACGGCCGCGCCGAGCTGTTCCAGGCCGGCGGCCGCGTGATGAAGAACGTCACCGGCTACGACGTCGCCCGCGGCCTCGCCGGCAGCTGGGGCACGCTCGCAGTGTTGACCGAGGTGACGTTCAAGGTCATTCCGTGGCCGGAGACGGCGGCGACGGTCATCTACCTCGGCCTGCCGGACAATCTGGCCATCGAGCTGCTGTCAGCCGCAATGGCGCAGCCGGTCGAGGTATCGGGGGCCGTACACCTGCAGGCGCCCGTCGCGGCGCGGCTCAACCATCCCGGCCTCAAGTCGATGAACAAGTCGGTGACCGCCCTGCGGTTGGAGAACTTCTCTAGCGCCGTCGTCGGCCGCAAGCAGCGCCTCAAGGAGGCGCTCAAGGTCTACGGCAAGGCGCTCGAGCTCGACCATCGTGAGACGCTAGACTTCTGGAGCGAGCTACGCCGCCTATCGGTCATGCCGAACCGGAATACCTTGCTGTGGCGCATCTCGGCCAAGCCGACGACAGCGCCCAAGCTCGTCGCCGCCATCAAGCGGTACATGCCGGCGGAAGCGTTCTATGATTGGGCCGGTGGCCTTATCTGGCTCGAGGTTCCGGCGACGGCCGACGCCGGCACGGCGGAGATCCGCCGCGTCACGGCGATCCACGGCGGCCACGCCATGCTGATCCGCGCCGAGCCAAGCGTGCGCTCCACCGTTGAGGTGTTCCAGCCGCTGAGCCCACCTGTGGAGCGTTTGACTCGCGGCCTCAAAGCCGCCTTCGATCCGTCGGGAATTCTCAATCCCGGCCGGATGTACGCCAATTTGTGAGGGGCATAGCCTAACGCATGCAGACCAACTTCGCGCCCGAGCAGCTGCGCAACCCGCGCGTCGCCGAAGCCGACGACATCCTGCGCCGCTGCGTGCATTGTGGGCTGTGCACGGCAACGTGCCCGACCTACGTGCTGCTCGGCGATGAGCGCGACAGTCCGCGCGGGCGCATCTATCTCATCAAGGACATGCTCGAGGAGAACGCGCCGGCGAGCTACGAGGTGCAAACGCATCTCGATCGCTGCCTTTCGTGCCTCTCCTGCATGTCGACCTGTCCGAGTGGCGTCGACTACATGCATCTGATCGATCTGGCACGCAGCTACGTCGAACAGACGGCGCCGCGCCCGCTGAGTGAACGCTTTGTGCGACGGCTGCTCGCGCGCGTGCTGCCCTACCCCGAGCGCTTCCGACTGGCGCTGAAGCTTGCACCGCTCGGCCGTCCGTGGCTCAACACGCTGCGCCGTTTCGGCTTCAACCAGATTGCCGCCATGATCGAGCTGGCACCCGCGGTGCTGCCTCCTTCGCCGAAATTCGAGGGGCCCGGTACCGCCGCCACCGAGGAGGACCGCCGCGCCAGCGTCATCATGCTGGCCGGCTGTGCGCAGCAGGTGCTGCGCCCGAGCATTAACGATTCGACCATTCGCCTCCTCGCCCGGCGCGGCGTCGACGTCGTCGTCGCGGCCGGTGCCGGTTGCTGCGGCGCGCTCACCTATCATCTTGGCGACGAGACCGGAGCAATCCACTTCGCCAAGCGCAACGTCGACGCTTGGTCGAAGGAGCTGGCCAAGGGTCCGGTCGACGCCATCATCATCAATGCGTCGGGCTGCGGCACGATGGTGAAGGACTACGGCCATCTCCTCAAGCGCGAGCCCAACTATGCGGCGCGGGCCGCCCGTATCTCCGACCTGGCGCACGACATCTCGGAGTTCGTCAGTAAGTACGAGCTCGGCCCACCCAAGCGCTGGTCCTCGCTGCGCGTTGCCTATCACCCGGCCTGTTCGTTGCAGCACGGCCAGGGTATCAAGGACGAGCCGAGCGAGTTGCTCGTCAAGGCGGGGTACACGGTCGTCGACATTCCGGAATCGCACATCTGCTGCGGCTCGGCCGGAACCTATAACATCCTCCAGCCGGAGCTGGCCGGGGCGCTGCGCGATCGCAAGACGAAGAACATCAGGCGCATGAAGCCTGACGTCGTTGCCACCGGCAACATCGGCTGCATCACCCAGCTCGCCGGGCAGCTCGACGTTCCCGTGGTGCACACGGCGGAGCTGCTCGATTGGGCCTACGGCGGCCCGGTGCCGCCGGGGCTGGAACAGCTCGCGCGCTTCGTATCGAATGTGCCCGAGCCCAAGCGGCGCACAGAGGACTTCATCCACGCCTAGTGACGCTGGGACAGATGTCGAAATCGGCGGCGACGGATTGGCGCGATGTGCGCGGGCCATTCGACATCATCGGGCGACGTGCACGGCTGCGCCGACGAGCTGATCGAGCTGCTCGGCAAGCTCGCCTACGCGGTGCGGCTGGAAGGATTTGGCGATGCGCGCCGCACCGTTGTCCGCGCTCCTAAGGGGCGCCGCGCCTTCTTTGTCGGCGATCTCGTCGACCGCGGTCCCAATTCGCCGGACGTGCTACGCATCGTCATGGACATGGCCGAGCGCGGGCACGCATTCGCGGTCATCGGCAATCACGACGACAAATTCCTGCGCTGGCTGAAGGGCCGCAACGTCAAAATTGCCAACGGTCTCGGGCGCACCATTGCACAGCTCGACGGCGAGGGCGACGCACTCAAGGCACGCGCGCTCGCCTTCCTCGATATGCTGCCGAGCCACGCCTGGGTCGATGACTGCAATCTTGCCATCGCGCACGCCGGCGTTGGTGAGAACATGCTGGGAAGCGCCTCACCGCGCGCCTACGATTTTGGCCTCTACGGCGACAGCTCCGGCCGCCCCGCGGCGGACGGCCTACCCGAGCGCTTCAGCTGGGCGGCGGACTATGGCGGCAAGACCGCCATCATCTACGGCCACACGCCGGTCGCCGAGCCCGAATGGCTCAACAATACGATGTGCATCGACACCGGCTGCGTGTTCGGTGGCCGCCTGACGGCGCTGCGCTGGCCGGAGCGTGAGTTGGTCTCGGTGCCGGCGCGCCAATCCTACGCAGAACTGGCCCGCGCCTTCGGCCTGCCGCCGCCTCGCCCACCGGGCCAAGCGGCGCGTTGAGACCCGCGTTTGCGCCCGCACATCGATCCGCTATAACGCGGCACCTTGAAATCACGCGCTTACCTGCGCACAGCCAAGCACATCCCATGGCGAAGACCGAAAAAGACGCACGGCCCACCCCGCGCCTGCCGAAAGGGCTTCGCGACATCGAGGCGGCCGAGTTGCGCCAGCAGCAGGACATGCTGGGGAAGATCCGCGCCGTCTACGAGCGCTATGGCTTTGAGCCGCTGGAGACGCCGGCATTCGAATACACCGACGCACTCGGTAAGTTCCTGCCCGACCAGGACCGGCCGAACGAGGGCGTGTTCTCGTTCCAGGACGTCGCGTCGGAGACGCGCGGCGATAAAGATTCCGGGGAGTGGGTGAGCCTGCGCTACGACCTGACGGCGCCGCTCGCCCGCTACGTGGCGCAGAACTATCAGGATATGCCAAAGCCCTTCCGCCGCTATGCCGTCGGGCCGGTGTGGCGCAACGAGAAGCCGGGGCCGGGCCGCTTCCGCCAGTTCATGCAGTTCGACGCCGATACGGTCGGGGCCGAGAGCGTCGCCGCCGACGCCGAGATGTGCATGCTCGCCGCCGACACGCTGGAGGCGCTCGGCATCAAGCGCGGCGACTACGTGATCAAGGTCAATAACCGCAAAGTTCTCGACGGTCTGCGCGAAGTGGCCGGGCTCGCCGGTCCAGAGAACGACGCAAAATGGCTGACGGCCATGCGCGCACTCGATAAGCTCGATCGCCTCGGCGACCGCGCCGTGCGCGAGCTGCTTGGCAAGGGCCGCAAGGATGAGAGCAGCGACTTCACGCCCGGTGCAATGCTATCAGATGCCGCAATCGACAGAATTCTGAGCTTCACAGGTTGGGGGGAACAAGGCTCAAGCTCTGCAAGTACCGCCAACAACGTCGCCGTCACTCTGGCCAATTTCGAGACGGCTGTGTCCGGCTCAGCGGCTGGCCGTGAAGGTACCGACGATCTCAAAATGCTCGCCGAGCTTGTCGAGGCATCCGGATATGGCGCGGACCGCATTCGCATCGATCCTTCCGTCATCAGAGGGCTCGAATACTACACCGGCCCCGTGTTCGAGGCAGAGCTGACCTTCGAGTTGAAGGACGAGAAGGGGCGCCCGGTGCGCTTCGGCTCGGTCGGCGGCGGCGGCCGCTACGACGATCTCGTCGCCCGCTTCACCGGCCAGAAAGTTCCGGCCACCGGCTTCTCCATCGGCGTGTCACGCCTGCAGGCCGCACTCGCAGCCCTCAACAAGGACAAGGCCTCTACCGCGGACGGCCCCGTCATCGTCACCGTCATGGAGAAGGAGCGCATCGCCGACTACCAGAAGATGGTGCATGCACTGCGCACAGCCGGCATCCGCGCCGAACTCTACCTGGGCAATCCGAAGAAATTCGGCAAGCAGCTCGAATACGCCGACAAACGCAATTCGCCCTGCGTCGTCATCCAGGGCTCAGACGAGAAGGCGAACAGCCAGGTAACGCTGAAGGACCTCGTCGAAGGCGCCAAGGCCGCCGAAGCCATCAAGGACCACGAGGAGTGGAAGGAGCAGCGCCCCGCGCAGGTGACGGTCAATGCCGCCGACCTCGTCGCCGAGGTGAAGAAGATCCTCGCCCGCCACAACGCGTAACGCAGCACCGTCCGCCCTTGGCCGGAACTACAATTTTAGGCGATTTGATCCGGGAGCGGGGGACCGCTAGGGTCGGGCCAGAGCCAAGCGCACAAGAGCGGAATGCAAGCCAACCCTTCGACCGCCCAGAGCACACCTCGCGTTGCAGATGCGCCGCCCGACAACTGGGCCGACCGCTATGCACCCGAATCCGTGCGCCCCTACCTGAGGCTCGCTCGCCTCGACCGCCCCATCGGCTTCTGGCTGCTGCTGCTGCCCTGCTGGTGGTCGGTGGGCCTCGCCGAGGTCGCGCTGCACCAGCCTTACCCCAACCCCTGGCTGCTGACCCTGTTCGCGCTCGGCGCACTGGCGATGCGGGCTGCGGGCTGCGCCTACAACGACTACGTCGACCGCGACTACGACGCGCGCTCTGCCCGCACGGCGAGCCGCCCCATCCCCTCCGGCCAGGTGGCGCCGGCCGAGGCGCTGGCCTTCGCCGCCATTTGCGCCTTCGTCGGCTTCCTGGTGCTGGTCCAGTTCAACGCCTTCACCATCAGGCTCGGCGCCGCCTCGCTCATCCTCGTCGCCATCTATCCGTTTCTGAAGCGGTTCACGCATTGGCCGCAGATCGTGCTGGGCCTTGCCTTCAACTGGGGCGCCCTCGTCGGCTGGAGCGCGGTGATGGGTTCGGTCGGCATTCCGGCGCTCCTGCTCTACGCCGGCTCGGTCCTATGGACCATCGGCTACGACACCATCTATGCGCACCAGGACCGCGAGGACGACCTCATGCTCGGCCTGCGCTCGACCGCCATCCGCTTCGGCGACAAGACCATGACCTGGGTCGGCAGCTTCTATGCCGGCGCCATCGTCCTGTGGCTCCTGTCGGGGTATCTCGCCGGCACGCACCTCATCTTCTACATGGCGGTGGTGCTAGCCTCGCTGCAGATGGCCTGGCAGGTAACGACGCTCGACATGTCGGACGCGGGCAACTGCCTGCGCCGCTTCCGCTCCAACCGCGATGTGGGTCTGGTAATCTTCTTGGGGCTGGTCGCCGACATGGTGCTGTCCCGCATGGCGGGTCTCAGCTAGCTCGTGGCACAGCCGTTAAGCAATTTCGGCTTGGACCCGTGCCAAGGATCCAAGCCGGAATGTGCGAGCCTCGCCGTTGTCCTCAGAGCAGCCGTCTGGTGCGACCATACAGGCAGAATGACACATCCGGCTTCCTGCAGGCTTAAGAGATAGCGTAAATTCGCCGTAACTGCGCGGCCCGTTCCGGCTGCACGGACGCACTTTCCGGCCAACCACACGTTCAGGGGACCGACCGCATGAGCGACAAGTCGACACCGCCGAAGCAGCTTTTGCACCTCGTGTTCGGCGGCGAGCTGACCTCGCTCGACGGGATCGAGTTCCGCGACCTGAAGGAACTAGACATCATCGGCATCTATCCCAACTACGCCGAGGCGCATGCAGCATGGAAATCGGCCGCACAGCGCACCGTCGACAACGCCATGATGCGCTACTTCGTCGTCCACATGCACCGCTTGCTCGAGCCCGACGATCAGAGTTCGAAGGCGCCGTCGTGAATTTGGCGCCGCCCGCGCCGCGCAAGCCCTCACCCGGTGCCGCGCTCGCACTCGACGAGCATCAGCGCGGGCTGCTCAAGCGCTTCTTGCGCGATTGGGTCTATCCGCGCTGGCGCGAGCTGATTATCGCCATGATCCTCACCGGGCTGTTGGCCGCCGTTACCGGCGCCTACCCGATGATCATCAAGGCGTCGTTCGACATGCTGATGCAGGACCAAAAGGGCAAGCTGCCCTATGTCCTGGCGGCGATCGTCGGCGCCACCATGCTGCGCAGCATCCTGCTCTACGCGCAGACGGTTGAGACCAACCGCATCGTCATGCGCCTGACAACCGATATGCAGCGGGTCGGCTTCGAGCATCTCATCACCTCGGATTTCGCCCGCCTGTCGCGCGAGACGCCCGGGCGCCTCGTCTCCAAGCTGACCAATGACATCGGCTTCGTGCAGGTGGCCGCCCAGGCCGCCCTCAATACGGCCGTACGCGACGCGCTGTTGATCGTCGCCCTCGTCGCCTCGATGATCTATCTCGATTGGGTCATGTCGCTGATCGTGCTGTGCGTCTACCCGATCGCCGCGCTGCCCGTCGCCGCGCTCAGCCAGACACTGCGCCGCGTCGCCAAGCAGACCCAGGAGGAACTCGGCGGCATGACATCGCTGCTGACCGAGAAGCTGTCTGGCGCGCGGCTGATCAAGTCATTCCGACTGGAAAACTACGCCGCCGACCGCCTCAACAAGAGCTTTGAGCACGTCTACAAGCTGCGCATGAAGGCGGTCAAGAACCGCGCGCGGATCGATCCGCTGCTCGAGGCGCTCGGCGGCATCGCCATCGCCGGCGTCATCGCGCTCGCTTATTGGCGCATCGCCAGCGGCATCTCCACCGTCGGCGACTTCATGGGCTTCATCACCGCGCTGTTGATGGCTTCGCAGCCCATCCGCGCATTGGGCTCCCTGTCGGGCCGCATCAACGAGGGCCTCGCCGCCGCCGAGAGCTTTTATGACCTCATCGACGAGAAGCCGCTGATCGTCGATCGGCCGGGCGCCAAGTCGCTCGCCATCGCCACCTCGGCAATCCGCTTCGAGGATGTCGGCTTCGCCTACGACCGCAGCGGCGTGCAGGCCATATCGAACCTCTCGCTCAATGTGCCGGGCGGCCACACAGTGGCGCTCGTCGGCCGCTCCGGCGCCGGCAAATCAACCGTGCTCAACCTTGTTCCGCGCCTCTTCGATGTCGACACAGGCCGCATCAGCATCGACGGACAGGACATCCGCGATGTCACGCTCGCCTCGCTGCGCGACGCCATCTCCATCGTCGCGCAGGATGTGACGCTGTTCGACGATACGATCGCGGCCAACATTGCCCTCGGCCGGCTCGGCGCGCCGCAGTCGGCGATAGCGGCCGCGGCCGAGGCGGCCGCAGCTCATGACTTCATCTTGGCGCAGCCGCAGGGCTATGCGACGGAGATCGGCGATCGCGGGCTGCGGCTATCGGGTGGCCAGCGCCAGCGGCTGGCGCTCGCCCGCGCCATTCTCAAGGACGCGCCCATCCTATTGCTCGACGAGGCGACGAGCGCGCTCGATACCGAATCCGAGCGGCTGGTGCAGGAGGCCCTGGCGCGCTTTACCAAGAACCGAACGACCCTCGTAATCGCCCACCGGCTGTCGACAGTGCAGAACGCGGACCTCATCTGCGTCATGGATGAGGGGAGCATCGTCGAAGTCGGCACCCACCGGCAGCTGCTCGCCGCCGAGGGCCACTACGCGCGCCTCGTGCGCTCGCAAGCGCTGACCGGCGCGCCCGTTGCGCAGACGACTTAGAGGCGATCCGCTACTCGCGGCGCAGCACGCTGTCGACGATGCGGTTGGCCCAGCCCTTCGACTGGAAGTTGCGCTTTAGCTCGTCAGGGTCGTAGACCGTATCCACCCACTCAAAGAACGGCATCGGCCGCACGGCATTGTCGGCGAGGTAGCGCTCGAAGAAGTAGTCGAGGATGCCGGTGTGCGCCTGCCGGATGTGCCCGTATTTGAGCGACAGCTCTTTCTTCGCTTCCTCCATCGGCACGCCCTCGTGCAGGAAGCGGTAGAGCACGCTCATCAAGCCGGCGCGGTCGGCTCCCGACTTGCAATGCATCAACATCGGATATTCGACTTCGTCGAACAGGCGCTTGGCGCCGAGCAACTCCTCGCGCGTCGGCGCGGCGCGCGAACGCACCTGGAAGTTGACGAGATTCATGCCAAGGCGCGCGCAAGCTTGGCACTCCAAATAGTAGCTGCCGCACTCGCGCTCACCGCGCAGGTTGACGATGGTGCGGACGCCGGCCTTGGCAAACCGCCGCAGCTGGTGCGGGGCGGGCTGGGCCGAGCGCCAGGCCTTGTCGGAGAGCCGATGGCTGTTGCCATATATAAAACGGAAGATGCCGTGATCGACGAACAACATGTCGAGGTAGGAGGCCGGGGGGCCCATGGCGCGGCGCAGCCAGGGTGGCGAGGAACGCACGGCGTGCTCGCGGAGGCGCCGCCCAACGCGCCGCCAGGAGCGTTTCGCCCGCTTCACCAATCCGGCCATCAAAGTCCGCTGATTTTGAGGGTTTCGGGCGCGGGCCGCAGGCCGGGCGAATTTGACGGTGTG